>JANQLF010000187.1 GCA_028280785.1 Planctomycetota bacterium | reverse complement strand
TTCGGCTCCGGAAGCCGACGCTCTATCCAACTGAGCTATGGGCGCTGGTATTTAAAGACCGTAGTTGTCTTTAGATTCGTCTGGGAAGAGCCGGTCTAAATAACGAGATAATTTTTCGTTAGTAGGACCATAGCCATGATCGTACATGTAGTGTTCGAGATCTTGACCCATTTCCTTGGCATCATTGTAGCGATTATTTGGATCTACTTCCAAAGCACGCATAATAATGGCTTCGAGTTTTGGTGGGATATGTGGGTTTAATCGAATAGGACGTTTAATTGAATAATTTTGCATTTTATCAACCAAGTCATCGATGTCGTTTACATTATAAACAACCGTGTTGGTTAATAATTCATACATGACCAAGCCGAGTGAGAAAACGTCAGACTGTGGTGTGGTGCCTTGGAAGCGTGCTTGTTCGGGGCTCATGTACGGCAATTTACCCATGATTACTTCAGCTTCGTCTGGCGTATTCATGGTAACTGCTTTGGCGATACCGAAGTCGGTTAATTTGACCACGCCTTGATAAGTGAGAATAACATTCGAAGGGGTGACATCACGATGTACGATATTTAACGGTTTACCGGTGATGTCCTTAGCTTGGTGAGCGTAGTGCAGTGAACGGCATACACGTGACACGATGAATGCACCAATTTCGACATTGGTCACTTTTTGTTTGTGTTTGTGAGCGCGAATGAAGTCCGAGAGGTTCTTGCCGTGGGCATATTCCATGACGATGTAGTAGATGCCCTTGGTTACACCAAGTTGATAGACCTGAAGTACGTTTTCTTGAATCAAGTCGGCAACGAGCTTTGCCTCACCGACGAAGAGGTCGATGTTTTCTTGGTTTTGTAAGAACTCACGTTTGATGGTTTTGATAGCTACGATCTTGCGGAAGCTTTCTGCACCGAGTTGCTCTGCGAGGTAGACGGAACCCATACCGCCTGAGGCAATTTTCTTCAGCACACGGTAGGACGTTAGATATTGGATTTCTTTCATAGCGCTGTCTAGTTATTACCGTTTAGACTACGTAGGTCAATCGTGGCCATCGTCAAAACTTACTGGTGCGTCTGAGTTTATTGTAAAGTTGCTGATATTCGTTGCGCCCTAATTCGAGTAATTTTTTAGGTCCAATTCCCTGGGCACAGGAGCTGGCAACGGCGCTGGCAGTGGCGGTGGCGCGTTTCAGGCCTCGGAAGTCGAGTTTGCCTTGGGAACAGAGGGAGCCACTTAAGACGCCAACAAAGCTGCTAAAGGAGCCAGTTGGGTCTTTGCTGTTGCTCGGAATAGCCAAAAACCCGCTTGTTTTGTTTTTATATTGAATCAGACCACCGAAGTTGCCGTTACACATGACAATGCTCTCGCAGTCCATGTCTTGAATGCGGTTCATCAGTTCAAGAGGATCATCTTGATTGAGCAATGTGCTGATTTTGTGGTAATCGATAACCAACAAATCCGCCTCAGCTGCCCAGGCATTGAGTTCTTCGATGCTGTTACAGTTATGCCCCGGAGCCTGTATGGCGATGCGCTTGTTCGCTCCCTTGAGACTATTCAAGGCCTGCCAGGCTCGCTTAGCCTCGTTATGGGGTAGATCGATGCAGAGAGTGGCACCGACGTTTTGAGCATCATGTGGGCTGAGGCTAGGAAGGGCGGGGCCGTTGCAGTGCATCTTTCCGTCGCTGTAACGATTGCAGTCACCTTCATTGATTAAACCTGCAGTATCGACACGACGACGTTCTAGAATTTGTTCACAGTGTTTGCTGAAACCGTCACCAGTTCGTGCCCATAACTGACATGGAGTGAGAGCGGCCGCTGCTATAGCGGCATAGGCACCAGCACCACCGATGAGACCTTCTTGTTGTGTAAGATCATCAAGATGGCAGGGACCAGCAACGAGTAGGGTTTGGGTTGGCATTTAAGTTAACTGATCCAAGTAGTGAAGTCTTCTATTGATTTACGAGCAGGTGCTTCAGGAAACGAGGCACGAGCGCCTATCCATAATGAGCCTACAAAGTGCTCTTCATTGAGATTGACACCTAACCAGGCCTGAGTTTCAGGATGGCGCATGGCGGAGCTTGAGCTCCAAAAACTAGCAAGGCCACGGTCTTCGGCACCGAGTAATAGATTTTGTGCGGCAGCTGAACAGGCAGCGTAGTTTTCTCTGTCTTTTAATTCATTTTCATCACGTTTGCTGGTGAGATGGATAATGACGGCTAAATTGGCCATATAATGGCTGCGTAATTTGTCTAATTTTTTCTCTTTGCCTGGGTGTGGCCAACTTGCGATGTGTTGGTTTTCTTCAAAGAACTGGTCCAGTCTATTTATGCCAGTCCGGTCAAGAACATAGCAGTGCCATGGTTCTTCTAAACGATGATTTGGAGCCCAGCGAATTAATTCTAGTAATTGCTCAATGTCTGTGCGATCGAGGCTACTTGCCGAGAATTTTTTATGCGTACGCCTCGATTGTATAATACGATCTACATTTGCTGTCATGTTTTTCAGGATATCGATTCAGAATGTTAAACAAGTTGCTGAAACTAGGTTTGGAACATCAAGGTTATGGTGCTGTAAAACAAATTAAACCAGATCGCGTATAGCAATAAAAAATTTTTATAAGGAGGTCGATGTTGCCTTTTATTTTAAGGCATCCTGTTCGGCAATGCGAATTTGTGCAAGGGCATCTTGTAGATCATTAGTTTGTGCAGGGCTTGGTTTATTAACCAGTGCGGTGTGGTAAGCGGCATGAGCAGCGCCTGCAATTATATGCAATGATGCTTTGGCATCAGATAGAATTTTTGGATTACAGAACTCAAGAAATTGCCGAATATTTTCTGCGACTTCTTGACAGGCTAAGACAACTGAAAAGGGAATTTCTAAGGCCTTGGATTCGATGCGTTGACGAACGGCGTCGGTCATATGTTCGTCGCGCCAGCTTTGTTGGAGTTCTTTATAGGCGAGTGCATCGGCGTCAGCCAATTCTAAAAAGGCTTCACGAGCCTCTTTCATGTCGGCTAAAAATGCGTTAATCTTGGCTTCACGATCTTGCCATTTTTTTCCAGTGGTATAACCGGCTGCCATTTCAGCCAATGCGCAAGCATGTGCAGCGACGATACTGGCAGCGGCACCACCACCAGGTGTTGGTTGTTTAGCTGCAAGTTCATCAATGAATATGCGAGTCGATTTGTCGCCAAAACTCATGAGATAAATTCCAAGTATTTACGTTTCTGGTAGGCGTTCAATTTTAGCGCCAAGTTTATTTAATCGTTCTTCAATTCTCTCGTAACCCCGGTCAATGTGGTATACGCGTCGAATCAGTGTTTCACCGCGTGCTGCCATAGCAGCGATAACTAATGCGGCACTGGCTCTAAGATCACTAGCCATGATTTCCGCACCTTCGAGTTTTTTCACTCCGTGTACGACGGCTGCGCCATTAGCGACAGTGATATTTGCGCCCATACGTTTTAATTCAGATGCTGACATAAAACGATCAGGATAAATGCGTTCGGTTATTACCGAAGTGCCCTCGGAAACAGATGACAGGGCAACCATTTGCGCTTGAATATCGGTGGGAAATGCAGGGTACGGCAGTGTAACAACATCACAGGCTTTTGAGCGTTTTCCTGGAACGACCGTTAAGGATTTTTTTTCCACGTTCGACTTTAATATCTTTCTTTCTGAGTACGTCTAAAAAGGCGAGCAGGTGGCTAGGCTCACATCCAGTAACGGTTATGGGAGACTGGCACATCGCGCCAGCAATTACAAAGGTCGCTGCTTCAATGCGGTCAGGGATAACGCGCCATTCGACGCCTTTCAGACGTTTAACGCCTTTGATGGTCATACGCGGTGAGCCGGCACCGCTGATGCGCGCGCCCATAGCGTTTAAGCAGTTGGCTAAATCGACAACTTCTGGTTCGCATGCGGCACATTCAATAATGGTTGTGCCTTTAGCTAAAACCGCAGCGCACATAACGTTGTCGGTGGCAGTAACAGATGAACCAAAAGTACCACCCATATAAATTTCGGCGCCACGAAGACCGCCCTTTGGTGCTTTGGCGTGAACGTAACCGTGTTCGATAGAAATTTCTGCACCGAGTGCTTCAAGACCACGTAAATGTAAATCAATCGGGCGTTCACCAATGACGCAACCGCCCGGTAAACTTACAATTGCTTCACCGCGTTTAGCGAGCAACGGACCGAGGGTGCAAATGCTAGCGCGCATTTGTCGTACTAATTCATAGGGGGCAGTGCTATTGTATTTATCAACGACTTTGGTTTGTATTTTATTACCGCGCCAATTGGTTTCGACACCGAGTGTGTTTAATATTTTTACTTGGGTTTGAATGTCACGTAATTTAGGGATATTGGAAAAGGTGCATTTCCCATCAGTGAGCAAGCTGGCTGCGAGGATGGGAAGGGCGGAGTTTTTAGATCCGCGCACGGCGATGCTTCCACTGAGTTTAGCATTGCCCTTTATTCGAAACATATCCATATCTGGACTCTAAAGAATCGTATCCATGTGCCAGTGCCGATCTTGCGTCATGCTGAGGACTTCAACACTCAAAAAAATGCGAACGCTATTAGTCAGCGATAAATTGAATGCCGGCTCGGTGCGTGTGGTTGATAGCGAGGCTCATCATGGTTTGCATGTTCTGCGCCTAAAAGTTGGCGATGAGATTCGTCTCTGTGATGGTTGCGGTTCTTATGGGATGGCGGTCGTTTCGGAAATTGGCCGCCACAGCATTTTATGTGATGTAGCAGAGGTACATCTAGCAGCTGAAACGGCCGCATCATCCTTGGGTGTTATTACAGCAGCGCCAAAGGGTAGTCGATTTGAAGATATGGTGCGATCACTGACTGAATTGGGTGTTGGCCGTATTCAGGTACTTGAGTCAGCAAGAAGTAACAAAAGTGTCAAATTGGACCGTGCAAAACGGGTCTCAGCAGAAGCACTTAAGCAGTGTGGTCGCAGCTATTTGCCAGAAATCGGTCCGGTGGTGGATATTACCACTCTGAAAGTAGAGCCTGGGGTTCATATGCTCTTAGATCCTGATGGAGAAGCCATACAACCAGGTTCGGTGAAGCGACAAGAGTTGATCATTGGACCGGAAGGAGGCTTGAGTCCCGAAGAACGGGAACATCTTATCAGCCAAGGTGTTAAGCCAGTTTGCCTAGCACCACATGTGCTTCGAATTGAGACTGCGGCTATAGCTGCAGCTTCAGTTTGGATAGCAGCCTGGGAGTCGACGCAACGTGACTGACGCGAAGGAAATCGAAAAAGCAGAGGCCTCACCTGGCGAAGGTGGAGACAAGCCTGCTGATGCCCAGGCAAAAAAGAAGAAAAAGGATCCGTTCTGTTTCACCGATCCTGGTTGTCGAACAGAGGTGCGCTTAGGCGCTTTGCTAACGGTCGGTCCAATATTTTTATGGATGTGGCTTGGTCCTGAGAAGGCTGTGTGGCTTTTAGTGATGGGTATACCGTTGTTATGGAGTGGCATTCCAATCCAGGCAATTCAAGCACGTAAACATGGACGACCAGGCTACCCATGGAAGCTAGGCATTGCCTTTGCTTTGTTAGGTGGCTTGATGATTCCTGACCAAGTAAGTCGCGTTACGCCAGATGGGGGATTAGCTATGCAAATTCAAGCACCATTGTTGTGCTTGTCTGGATTGTGGATTCTCGGTTGGTGGTTTTATGCGAAACAATCTTCTGATGATAATGCACAAATAAAACAAGAGGACGGAGACGTAGTGCATGGCTGATCCCAAAGTTGAGATTGGAATATGGGCAGGCATACCGCTTGTCGTTTTGATTATTTTTTCTGTTGGTTTGGATAATAGCAAAGAAATCAACAAAAATAACCGAACCTTAAAGGGGAAGGCTGGAGATTACAAAGATTATTATCTGAATGATAAGGCTACCATTCCTTTTGAAGCTGCGTTGGCTAATAATAAAAATCAATTAGCTGACCAAGAGGATGAATATGAGCAGGTAGTTGTGCGCATGATGCCAGAGCTGCCGCTATCTTATAAAACTGACAATTACACTAAGGCTAGTGCACGTGCTACTGAAGATCTAGAAGCTATTCGTAAATTGGCAGAGCGTAATGGTGTAACGCTCCCAGCTGATTTGCCTAACGAAGACGCTTTAGATGTTGACCCAATTAAATTTTCACAACAGATGGCACATCTGTATTTGTTTCGCACTGCATTGGACATGATCATCAGAGATTCCTCATCTGGAAAACTTAATGTGCTGACCATTGCTGTTAACAAAGAAACAGGAAAGACCGATGTGAGCGGTGAAATTGCGCTCTTTATGTTAGACATAAATTTGAAAATTGATTTTCGCAGTTTAGAGCGGGTTATGCGCACGTTTAACAATAATAAAAAGGGCGTCGCAATTCGTATGCTTGATGTTGAAGTGCCTGATAAGGGGAAAATCAATACTCAAATACCGCAGATGAAAGTAAACATGACGGTTAGTCTCTTAACGCCGAATAATCCAGATTGGGCATTACCGCAATTGGGTTCGAGTGCTGGCACACAAAGTGACGGTGGTGCTACGCGTGGCGTTCGCGGAGGGCGATTCTAATGGATAAAATTACACCGCATATGTATGCGGCCGCGGCATTGGTTTTAGTTGCAATATTCTGTACGTATCAAGGCGTATTAAGTAAAGCAGTGCACGTTGAGATCACAAACAAAGAATTGAAATTAGAGCCAGATCAAAGCGAGATGCCGGAGATTAGCAGTCAGCAGGTCCTCAGTGCTATGGGCAAAGAGCCTAAACGATTATATCAAAATCCATTTCTGGAACCACTCAAGCGTGAAGGTGCAAGTAAAATTGAAATCGTCGAGTTAAAAGTGCCAAAACCACCGGCGCCAAAATTCAAATTGCCGAGTCCACCTGTATTACCATTGCCGGGTGAAAAATGAATAAAATATTAGTTCTCCTAATTAGTTGCTTTTTATCTGCAGTACTTGTGGCAGAGGATATTGATCCGAAGAAGGTCCGTTTGAAAGATGTAGTGACGGCACCAGATAGGCCGAGGCCATATTATAAAGTATTTTTCAGAGGGCAGGAAGATATCTTGGTGTGTTCATATTTCGAGCATGACAAGAAAGAGGGTAAAATAATCTATGCTGAAGCTGGAAATAATATCAAAATTACGAAAACGGATAATCTCTTAGACCGTGTTGAGCCGCGTATTAATCCGTCTGAGCTCGTAACGCTTCGGGGTGAGCAATTATTGGCTGCCAATAAATACGCTCGATTGCATCTCGATGCACAGCGCGAATTAATTAAATTGTTGAAATGGGGTATAAAAGACGGCCCAATTCCTTTTGGCAAAGAAGAGCTGGATTCGCCTTTAAAAGAATGCGCCGATTTAGTTGTTAAGGCTGCTGTTCAATATCCTAAAAATCACGAGTTGCAGGAAATGATGGCTTTTATCCTCAAGAAGACATCTGATGATCGTTTGGAGCAAGCGTTAATCAGTTCTATTAAGGGTGATCCAAAATGGGACGAGGGCTATGCACACCTTGCTGAGATAATGCAAGAAGGTGGTCGCGATCAGGAATTATTTACCTTTGTAAAGAATTGGGTTAAGCGTCATCCTGGTAGCCAGGTGGCTAATAAATGGGCAATGCGTATCGCTCTATCTAATAATGATACCGAAACTGCTAAGCGTGCAGCGCAAAACCTTTGGTTGCGCAATAAGAACACCGAGGCCGGCGCAGAGTATGCGAAAATATTATTATTTCAGAATAAGGGTGAGGAGGCACTTAAAGTCGCCAATGATGTATTGGCACTGGATGCTACTAATGAAGAGATGAAAATCATTGCAGGTTCAGCATTATTAGCGCAGAACAAATTGGCCGAAGCTGATAAATTGTTAAGCCAAGCCAGTGAGTCAAAAAATGCAAACATGCAAGCGATGGCTAAACATAATTTAGGTGTTCTTAGTTGGCATCGAGGAGAAAATGGAAAGGCTAAAGGGCACTGGAAGGATTTAAAACACCCCGCGACTGATTTAGCGCGTGCCATTGCGAATAGGCGTCCTATTAACAAGCGCGAAGTCCTAACGCATCCTGCAATGGCCATGACGGCAGGGGAACTCAATGCCGCATTAGCCTTGGAACAGGAAGCACCTGAAAAAGCACTGTTGAGCCTGCGCCCGAATCATTCTGTGCGACATACTTTCTTGAAGCGCGTTGCAGAATTAATTCAAAGTAATTTTAGCCAGGAGCAAATTAAGTTATTAAATGCTTATTCTGATGAGGAATCGGTTTTATGGCGTGCATATGCTTATATCCAATTAGGCGAATACGCGAAGGCTGAGGCCTTATTGCAGGACTTACCAAAAGATCATGGCTACGCGGCGGTTTATCGAGTTTATTGTGCTGAAGGATTAAAAGATTCAAAACGTGCGGAAGCATTATTTGAAATAGCTAAAACGGCAAAAAATGCTCCGGAAAATTATGTGAGTGAGCTTGAGAGCCACTATTTAACCATGAAGTCCAGTAAAGAATTGGAAACCTTTAAGTGGCCGGCAGGTGATCGACTAAAAACTGGTTGGTTTAGCGAAGCACCAAAAACAGGTATACATATTTTTGCCAACGGTGAATACTTGGCGTTTTCCGGTACACAGAAAGCCGAGACCGAGAGCCGAGCATGGCGTAAACGTTCAAAGGAGCGATTGCGCAAAATAAAAGCAAAAATTGATCCATCACAAGGATGGAGTGGCATTGAAATGATGGATGTAAAAGGCAAAAACGGTCTTGCTATTTCAATTGAGCTTATTGGCAAAGAAAAGAAATTGGTCTGGCGCCGTTTAAGTGATGGTAAGTGGGGAGCAACCTGGAATACCATTTGTGCGATTACGGAAAATACCATTACGCTTATGCTTGACGACACGCTAATTGGAAATGAACAAATCCAGGTGATGGATGCAGAGGGAGAACTAGTACCATTAGCGAGCCTTTCTGACATTCCTGGTTCTCATATGCGTGTTGGTTTCTTTTGTGTAGCGCCATCAGGAACCGAAGTTTTACTGAAGGTCATGGAATTACTGTTTGAGGTTCGGCCTAAATAATATTTGGGGTAGCTGTGGAATGTGACTTCTATGTCGGTAATCGACAAGAGTTAATTACGTGGTGTTGTGAAATTCATGTGCAGCAGCGCTATCAGGAAGCGATTGCGGCCGAATTGGAACAAATGGCTGATATCAGCTTGATAAAACATTTACGACAAATGCTCGAAGCTTCCCGTTTGTTAATGACAGAGGGCATCGATGGACCCAATGCTCAGGCAAATGTGCATATCATCGATGCTTTGTTCACTGATCTCGTAGCTTACGCAACCTATTATGCATGGGACTTGCCACTTCAGGCTGATGGAAGTGGAGAGTTGGCCTTAGATGTTCAGGAACGTGGTTTGCTGCGTGCCGATAATAGTTCCAATGCAGCAATGCTCTTTGTGATAGACGAACAGCGTTTGGCTCTGTGTCGAACCCGCGAGGCTGACCACCAAGCTCGGCATCCACATCAGCCAATAGATAGAGCTAGTGATGGTGGTTAGGCGCCTCAAAGCCTACCATATCTTGTGTTTAGATTCGTCGCCATAGTCTGTGCGCTTATGGCTGAAGAAGTCCTGGAAACTGAACCTGTCGCATCCGAAATCGAGCAAGATGATCTCGACTTAGGTTATAGTATTGAGCTTGATGCATTCTCTGGCCCAATGGATTTGCTGCTGTATTTAGTGCGTCGATCAGAAGTTGATATCGCAGATATCAAAATTGAAAAAATTGCCGATCAGTTTTTAGCGACACTGAAAGCATGGGATGAAATGAACCTCGATGTTGCAGGTGATTTTATTCTTATGGCCGCAAGTTTGTTAGAATTAAAAGCACGCATGGTCGTACCGCCTGATGAAGAGGGCGAAGAGGAAGAGGAGCAGATTGTTGATCCTCGTGCTGAATTGATTCAACAATTATTAGCTTTCAGAAAATTTAAAGAAGCTACTAATGTGCTTCAGGATCTTGAGGATAATAACTTACTTGTTCATCATCGTAAGTATGCTGAGAACATTCCGGATGCGGATGAGCAAGAGCAGTTTAATTTAGAGAATGCGGACTCTTACCAGTTATTTATTTTATGGGATAAAATCTTAGTTAGTATTGCTGGCAAAAGGCCGCGTACGGTTGTTTATGATGACATACCAATTGAACAACGCGTCAAACAAGTCTTAGCGACGATGGAAAAGGCTCACGAAGGTCAATTGAATTGGCTTTTTGGCTCGGTTAAAACGCGTATTCAAAAAATAGGTGTATTTGTTGCCGTTCTAGAATGTGTTCGCAAAACACATCTAGAGGCCATACAACATGAACAATACGGCTCAGTTTATTTGCGTTATAAAGATGAGTTAGAACGTGCCGCTAAACCTGTATTGCCTCCAGAAATCGTTGAGGAAGAAGGTAAAAAACGCCGTCGCCGACGTCAGTTGGTAACCTACCATTTGCCAATAGTTACAGAAGAGGGCGAGGAGCAGCAAGAGGAAATAGATATTATTGAAGAAGAGATTCAAATTGAGACTGATGAACAGCGCTTTTTGCGTGAGTTGAATTCAGAAACAGCTGTTGACGACTTGCTCTCTATTGGCAAGGATTTGGACGCTGCGATTCAGCAACATCTTTATTCACAGGGAATCATTGAGGAAATCACCGACATAGCCGAATCGCTCGAAGAGGGTGCAGCAGCAGGTCCTGCAACGGATGACGCTGTTCAAAGCACTGAAGATGAAAATGCGCAGCCGCTTGAAGAAGCGACTGACGAAGTCGTTGCAGAAAACGAAGAAGAATTCGATGATGAAGATCTGGACGAGGATGATGAAGAAGAGTACGACGATGATGAAGAATATGACGACGATGACGAAGAAGAGTACGGCGACGATGACGAAGAAGAGTACGACGACGATGACGAAGAAGAGTACGACGACGATGACGAGGATGAGGACTAGCGCATCCAACTCATTACTGATACGGGCCTAATAGAGACTTGCCCTTAAAGTTCAGCCATCTATTGTTCCGCCTCCCTAAGGCAGGGTAGCTCAGCTGGTTAGAGCACAGGCTTCATAAGTCTGGGGTCGAGAGTTCAAGTCTCTCCCCTGCTACCATACTATTCGGTAAACCCCTTAAGTAACTATGCTTGAGGGGTTATTTCGTTCATCTACCGTTTGAAGGTTCTTGTAGGAGGAGCCTATGCCCCGTTGTGCGATTTTGACCTTGGAACATGCCGATGGATTTTCGATCTATGATCATTTGCTGATTGAGCCAATGACGGCCGCGGGATGGCATGTTGATGAGGTGGCATGGAATGCTGTTGATGCAGATTGGAACCAATATGATGCGGTAATCATTCGCTCTACTTGGGACTATCAGGATTATGCCGAACAATTTTTGGCTGTATTGGAATCAATTGACGCCTCGCGAGCAATCCTATTAAATAAGATCGAGACAGTTCGTTGGAATTTTGATAAACGTTATTTGAGAGAAGTGGAAGAGGCTGGCGCTCTCATCGTACCAACCCTCTGGGGAGAAGATGGTTTAGCCGATGATCCTTCTTGTTATTATAGTCAATTACACTGTGAAGAATTGGTAATTAAGCCAACGGTAAGTGCTAATTCAGATAATACGTTTCGCTTGGTTCAGGCTGAATTCCTGAAACGTCAGAACGAGCTAGCGGATATTTTTAAGCACAAGCCATTTATGATTCAGCCATTTATGCAAAACATTGTAGATGAGGGCGAATACTCGCTGTTTTATTTTGGCGGTGCATATAGCCATGCTATTTTAAAGACCCCAAAATCAGGCGATTTTCGCGTTCAAGAAGAACATGGTGGCGTTATCAAATCTGTTGATGCATCTCAGCAAATGAAAGAATTGGCAAATCATATTCTGTGCAATTTGAATCCACAGCCTTTTTATGCACGGGTTGATTTTGTGAGATTGGATAATTCTTTTGCGCTAATGGAATTAGAATTGATCGAACCGTCGTTGTATTTTAATTATGACGATAACTCGGCGCAGCGCTTTACTGATGCGTTTGTCAAAGAAATGAGCATTGAGCAAAGCAAATAAATCGCTCAATATATAAGCGGGTTCATAGATATTCTTTGATTGTGGCCACGCCATTTATGAACACAATGGCAGTATGCCGGCTATCGCTTGGGACGCTTTGTCCAATGATATGATTGACGAGTTGTTTGCGGCAGAGATGGAGGAACTTCATCTCGCTGATCGTTACGAGATTCATCGTGTACTTGGTCAGGGTGGACAGGGAACAGTGTATTTGGCAAAAGACGAGCATGTTGCTCGCGAAGTGGCGATAAAATGTGCCCACGAACAAACCGTTGCTGGTGAAGCTACGCTATTGGGAAGTCTTACGCATCCTGGGATCCCTCAAATTTACGATCGTGGTGTTGCGATAGATGGAACCCATTACCTCGTCATGCAATACATGGCCGGACAGCGTTTGGATCACTATTTACAACATGTGCAGCCAAATTTAGAACAACGCATAGCCCTCTTTAAAGATATTGCAGGTGCCGTTGCGCATGCCCATGAACAAGGAATTTTACATCGAGACCTTAAACCCAGCAATATTATTGTTGGCGCGCAGGGACGGGCATCGATAATTGATTGGGGCCTAGCGGCTACTGGCGACCCACGCGCAGTTTGTGGCAGTCCACATTTTGCGGCGCCAGAACAATTAGACGGTCAGCCGGCGGACCAACGTGCAGATATATTTGCGCTCGGTGTATTGCTTTATTTTATTATTAGTGGTGAATTGCCTTATGCACGGCGTGTGACTGATTTTAATGAATTTAGAGCGGTGCGTGCGGGATTGCGACGAGTTCCTCTGCGGCAGGTTTGCGAACAAGCGCCGCGTTATTTGGGTTCGATCAGCCAGCGAGCAATGGCAGCGCAAGTAGGCGCACGTTTTCAGCGTATTGATGAAATGATTAAGGCGCTCAATGCACATAGTTTTGAGTTACAGCAATTTCAGCGTAGTACGGCTAGTAAGCTTTTGGTGCCTCTGCTAATGATGTGTTTATTAATCGTTGCATTCTTAGCTGGAATGTATGTGGGTCCACAATCAGCTGCTGGCAATTTTGAAAATAATCCCGCTAACAAAAATCCTGAAATTGATAAGAATGATGAATTTGTTGGTCCACCGTCACCCGATGAAATAAATTGGAATGCAATTGATTGGGAGCATCCGGCGAATGATGCTGATGATGCGAAGGATGAGTCTGAAAAGAAAGCCCCCGATCCTAAGGTTGAAGAGCCGTTGAGAATGGATCCAAAGGCATTGCCTTCTTTGGATGATATTCTTGGTGAACCAGAGGTTTTTGATCCTGATGATGGTGAAGAGTGACCTGATCATGAAGTCTTTGCGCTGATTGTATTTGACGATTGATCCGCTTCTGCAAGAGATACGCTGCTTTGCTTCCTATTTTCCTAATGTTGGGTTGATTATGGATTTACATGTTTGCGATAGTTCAGACTCAGCGAGTGGCAAACTGGCTTCGATAATCGAAGCTGCGATTCGTGAAAATCCCCGATTAAAAATGGCTTTGGCTACCGGTCGCAGTAGTAGCCGTGCCTACAATGAATTAGTAAAACGTTTTCACCAAGAAGAAGATTTAACCTTCCGCTATCTTACCTGTTTTAATACCGATGAATATCTTGGAATAAGTCCTGAAGATCCAAGAAGCACTCGTTACTTCATGAACTATCATTTTTATCGCCAAGTAGATGTCTCGCTTGAAAACACTTTTTCACCACGTGGTGATGTAGACGATATTGAGTCAGAATGCAGGGCATACGACTTGCTGATTAAAGCGCGAGGCGGATTGGATCTCGTAGTTTTGGGCTTGGGTTACAATGGCCATGTTGGGTTTAACGAACCAGGCAGTTCGATTAAATCGCGCACGCGCTTGGTAGAATTTACCGAGTCAACCTTGGCTGCATTGTCAGATGGATTTAGGTTTAAAAATTTAAAGGACACACCAACTGGTGCATTGGCAATGGGGCTGGCTACCATTAAAGAAGCCAAACATGTGATTATAATAGCTACCGGCATCGGTAAGGCTGATTCTATCCATCGAATGGTTGATTATAAGCCAAATCCATCTGTTCCTGCAAGTCAATTAATCGATCATGATAATCTGACGCTTATCGTTGATAAAGGATCGGCATCTAAGTTACAGGCGAAAGATGCCTAATCAGCAATTAGTTGATATAGCGCAATTTATAAACGAAATCGAATCCGATCTTATCGATGCGGCACAAAGTATCCGTAAGCGACCAGAAAATGTTTTAGGTTTATTGACACGTGAATTAACCCGTGAAGAAATTGCTATCATGGAAGATCGTGGCTGTCGTAGCGACGATTGGTCGCTGATTCAGGTGGCAGAAGATTTTGATGCGTTTCGCGTACGTCGTACGCATTTTGTGGGACAATGTGTCATTGGTCGTTTTTCAGGTGACGTGGCTATATTACCCGATTTAAAACTGCCTACCGGTATTTACGGTTGTACGTTGAATAATTGCCAGATCGGAAATGACTGTTTGTTGGAAAATGTGCGCTATGCAGCCCACATCATAGCCCATCGTGAATCAGTCATTTTCGATGTTGGTAGTATTATTTGTTCGAAGAATGCGACGTTTGGTTGCGATCAACAATTGCCCGTAGCTGTTGAAATTGGTGGTCGAGATGTGCCAGTTTGGGCGGGGATGACTATTGATCACGCAGCCACAATAGCAAAAAATCGTTCAGATAAGGCAGGGCTAGAGGCAATTGCTCAGGCACATCAAAATTACGTTAAAGAAATTACCTCGTCGTGTTCAGTTATTCAAAAGAATGCAATTATTCGTCATACGGAACGTGTAGTTGATACCTATGTTGGTGCAGGTGCATTAATCGATCATGCTTTAGAAATTCAAAATGTTTGTGTACTGTCGAGTGTTGATGAGTGTACGCGCATCAGCGGCGGCGCAGCGGTTCACGATGCCATTATGCAATGGGGCTCGAAGGTAGCGGGTAATGGCATAGTGCGCCATGCAGCATTACTCGAGCATTCTGCAGTCGATGCGGATGGTGTTGTCGAAACAAGTATTATTGGACCGAATACGAGCATCGAAAAGGGTGAGGTTACCGCGAGTTTAGTTGGGCCGTTTGTTGGATTTCATCACCAGTCTTTACTTATCGCCGCATTATGGCCAGAGGGTAAGGGCAACATTGCCTACGGTTCAATGGTTGGATCAAATCATACCAGTCGTGCTCCAGACCAGGAAATCTGGCCTGGTGAAGGAACGTTTTTTGGACTTGGATGTTCGATTCGCTTTCCGGCAAATTTCAATGAAGCGCCTTACTCGGTAATTGGTTCAGGTGTCAGTACCTTGCCACAGCGTATGCGCTTCCCGTTTAGTTTAATTAACACGCCGATAGAGCCTGTTGATGCCGAGGCAGTACCGCGGGCTTATAATGAACTGCTTCCTGGCTATGGAATTTATTATAATGCCTATGCCATTGAACGCATGGAATTAAAATTTGCTCAGCGTGATAAGAGCAGGCGTCATAATCTCAATTACCAAGTATTGCGACCAGAGATAATGGAATTGGTTGAAGCAGCTTTGCAGCGCTTGGAATCGGTTACGGAAGTAAAAGATATTTATACGTCCAAAGATATAGAGGGAATTGGAAAGAATTTTTTACGTGATCAAAGTCGTACGGTTGGCATTGATGCCTATAAGCGTGAGCTAAAACGATACTCCTTGCGTGTTTTATTGGCCGAGGCTGAGCAGTATGAACAATTGGCAGGAAGTGTAGAATTTGCCCAACGAATTTTAAGTGGCCTCATGCCTGACATGAGTCTTGCTGATCGCTTACAACAACTAGTAAAAGTTGAAGAAGAGAACGCGCGTATTGTTCAGGAATCAAAAGAAAAAGATGACGTGCGAGGACAGTCAATTTTTGAAAATTATTCAGATGCACATGTCGCGGCTGCGAATGATCCAGTTGTTGCTTGTGCTTGGAAACGAGTTGAGACTACAACGAAACGTGTGGCGGACGTTGTTAAATCACTTTAGATTAGACTTCGGAAAATAATTGTCGACAGGGTGCTTGCTGCCACGTTTCGACTAGACCGAATGCTTTTTGGATGATCTCGTTGTCTTCGAAAAAATTTAAGCTGTAAAAATTAGGCATCCCATGCTGTCGACTGCCTACAAGATCGCCAATGCCGCGCTGTTTGAGGTCTTCTTCTGCGATGGTAAAGCCATCGTCAAAGTCGATTAGCGCCTGCAGGCGTTTGTGCCTTTGTGGATCTGGCGTTAAAAAATAACAGGTGCCATCTTTGTTACCTCGACCAATGCGACCGCGCATCTGATGCAATTGAGCAAGGCCAAAACGTTCTGCATTGCAAATCACCAAACTGGTAGCATTGACCACATTGAGCCCTACCTCGATAATGCTGGTTGCTACGACTATGCGAATGCTGCCATCCTGCAATTTATGATGTATAGCATCTTGTTCATCCTGCGAGCATTGACTATGCAATAATGCAACGTGATCTTTTGGAAATAACTTAAGCAAATTTTTATGGGCTGTATTAGCGTTTAGAACGTCGGCATAATCAGATTTAATATAGGGGCAAATGATAAAACTTTGTTCATCGGCAGCATAGGACTCTTGGATTAATTCCGCAATTTTCTTAACGCTTGTTTGCTTATGTATTTTCGAATGTACAGTGCCATGTGTTTGTGGTCTGCCTTTAATATTTACTAATTGCAGATCACCGTAGGAGCAACGCGCAAGGCTCTGAGGGATAGGGGTGGCGCTGAGCATACAGACGTGTGGATGGTAATCTTCGCTTCGGCATTGTAGAATCAGCGACTCTCTTTGTTGGACACCGAATTTGTGCTGCTCGTCAATAATAACGATGCCTATATTATCGGAATGGAAGTCATTGTTAAACAGGGCGTGTGTACCAATGTAAATGGTTTTATCATGAGCTAATTCGTGTGTATCCGATCCAGCGATGACTTGCTCAATTTTGATATTTGTATTTTTAAATAATGTATTGAACAGTTCGAATTGTTGTCGCGCCAACATTTGGGTTGGAGCAAGATACACTACGGAATAATTATTGGAAATCGCAATGTGACTGAGGATAAAGGCGATTGCACTTTTTCCTGAGCCGACATCACCCTGTAGTAATTGCATTGAAGGGTGGCCTGTACAAAGCTCAGGAAGCATTTCGTTTAGTGCTTCTTCTTGATGAGTACTGAGGTCAAAGGGGAGTTTGTCCTTAGAGTTTGCCAAGGTCTCATCATTAAACTTAAATATTGGAGCACTGAGTTGCTGGCGCTTCATTTTTGCTGCGCGCATACGCCAGAATTGACCACACGCTTCGCGTAGGGCAATGCAACGGCGCGCGGATTGAAACAGTGACTCATCTTCACTTTGATGCGCTGCATATAATTGTTTTGTATAGGCATTGGTATCTAGAATATCTAAAGGATCATGGCACTGGTAGTGATTTTTTAATATTGTGCTGATCCATTTTTGTACTTGTGTCTCTGAAACACCGTCCGGGGTGTTTTTATATATTCGTGTGTGTTTTTGGCTTCCAGTTTCCTCGAGGGATTGGAATTTTGGCATGATCAAGGTATCACCGCGTTTTTTATCTAAGCTACCGGTGAAAATATACCAAAGATCTTCGCGTAAGACTTTTGTTAAATAATGAGCTTTAAAGAAACGAGCTTTAAATGCATGACCTGCTTCTGTTTCAAGGCTGAGCAGTAGCGATTGTCCACGGCGGGGGATGTATTGTTTGGATATTTTTTTTATTTGTGCTACGCATTGAATGGGATCACCAGGAGACCATTCATTTTCATTAGCATCAATGAATTCTGGGGTGATATGCAAGAGATCATCAAGGGTGTGAAACCCTTGTTCAGCCAATTGCTGTAATTTCTTATTGCCCAAACCAGGCAAGTCGCTCAAGGATTTCAATCCTGATGCGCCTGCTTTGCTCAAATGATTAACCTAGTGCAGAACTAATAGCTTTATCGGATTCTAATTCACTTGCAGGTAATTCGACTAAACGCAGTAATTCATCAATGACATGATCAGCGTTAATGGATCGAGCTTCTGCTTCAAAGCTACATCTAATACGATGACGCAATACTGATTTAGCGACTGCCTTAATATCATCGATGCTAACGTGTTCGCGGCCATCCAGGCAAGCGCGTCCTTTAGCACACAGTACCAGTGCTTGGCCGGCACGTGGTCCAGCACCCCAACGTAGCAGTGGTGCAATTTCAGGATGGCCACCGGAATCTTCGCGACGAGTTGCTCTGGTTAATGCGAGCGCATAACGGGCGACACCTTCGGCGATTGGTGTTGCACGGACTAAGTCTTGGAGTTCTAAAATTTGTTCAGCACTAATAACTTCGGTGAGTTCTTCTTGGCTGCCTTTGGTGGTGCGTAAAATAACATCGAGTTCTTCATCTTCATCTGGATAATCGACGTCAATTTTAAGTAAGAATCGGTCAAGCTGGGCTTCAGGTAGAGGGTAGGTGCCTTCTTGCTCTAATGGGTTTTGCGTTGCTAACA
The DNA here is from genome assembly GCA_028280785.1 of Planctomycetota bacterium. GTDB lineage: Bacteria > Planctomycetota > UBA11346 > UBA11346 > UBA11346 > JANQLF01. The sequence continues at coordinate 6,078 of JANQLF010000187.1, read as the reverse complement.
CAAAAAATGGTTTTGGCAAAGCACGTCGTTGACCACCAGCGGTAACTTGGCGTTCTTGCATGGCTTCGAGCAGTGCTGCTTGTGTTTTGGGCGGGGTACGGTTGATTTCGTCAGCGAGAATGATCGCGTTAAAAATTGGTCCAGGTAGGAAGACCAGTTCGCGAGAGCCCGAGCTTTTATCTTCACGGATAATTTCTGTGCCAGTAATGTCAGCGGGCATGAGGTCTGGTGTAAATTGAATGCGGGCAAAGCCGAGGCCAGTGCATTTGGCAATGCTGCTGATTAACAGCGTTTTAGCTAAACCAGGCACGCCTTCGAGTAGTGCATGTCCACCAGCACAGAGAGTGAGAATGATCTCGGTAACGACTGCTTCTTGACCAACAATCACCTTGCTGAGTTCTTGTTTTAAATTGGCTACGAGCTCTTGAGCTTGACTATTATCCATAATTGCATGCTTCCTGTGATGCGTGAACAATAGTGCAGACGCTGTTGAGATAACAAGCTGTCGTCAGTGTCTTTACGCAGCTGTCATTGATTGAGCAACGCTTCACACACCTGGATTCGCTGGCCAATCGAATCATGTCAGGATCTCTCTAGACTTATACTATTCCGCTACAGGAGTGGTAAGATGCGTAGTCTAAGTCTTTTGTTGGTAACGGTCTTTCTCTTGGTGGCTTGTGGTGGGGATTCAGGTACGGCTCGCACATCATCATCGAGTAAAAAAGACTCAGTACGATCTAGTGGTGTAGCCCAGGGTACTGTCAAAGCGACGTCTCAAGACTACGAGTCTCATTTCAAGGTCCGTCAGGGCCGTGAATACACCAAGGCTGAAAAGCGCGAGCGCAAACGTCCTAGTGAAATACCCGGTTTAACAAAGGGCCAAGTGGCGGACATGCCTGATGTTCCAGCATTACCTGACTTATTTGGACTTCATAACACCGAGGCACAACTTGACGCTCATGCGATGATTTTGGCCCGTGAAGATGTTCAAAATGGTATAGCCGATCTCTTTACCATTGAGCAACGCTTTGCTTACATCCGCTTTCTGTGGATGGACGAATGGGGTATGCGCAAAGAATTGCTGCAAAGTGTTATAGATCACCAGGGGGCTTATGCTGAGCGCTTACGTTTTGATGCAGCGCGCAATGCAGCATGGGCTCGGGCACAGGTCAAACGCCGAGAAATGCGCAAAGAAGAGCTCGAACGTATCAAGCGAGACGAGCTGCCCGTGCTTACTCCAGAAGAAAAACGCTTACTCCATTAGGCCAAAATCACTGCGTAGGATACAAGCAGAACCTGCGTCCTAAGTTTAGGGCATAAGCAGAATTGGGTGAAGGTAAGCTGTGAGAATGGCGTGTCGTTTGCTTTACCTGAGCTAGCTCAACCCTAGACTCGGTGAACGCATGCAGATCAAAGATTTTTTATCAATTTTACGCCAGCGCCTGCGCAAAAGTATCCTTTACGAAGGACTTTCCCGTGTTGCCGTTTTGCTGTTACTGACAGCAATTGCACTGTTTTACTTAGATTACAGTTTTCAGTTACCGTCATTTCTACGTTTACTGATTTTATGCGCCTATGTCTTTGTTGTTTTTGACACAGTTTATCTGCGTTTGTGGCGACCCTTGCATAGTGATATGAGCGATGATCAGCTCATTTCGTTGCTTGAGCGTAAAATCCCTGAATTAAACGGCCGAGCTTTTGTTGCCTACGATGATTTGCCATTAACCGAACGAGAGCAACAGGCATTACAATCGCTCTTAGATGATTCCTTGGCGCATCGAGTCGTGCCAGCGCCCTATATGCTGCGTTGGTTGATGAGTTCAGGTACAGTTATTGCATTGACTTTGATTTTAGTTGTTTGGAAGACTTCTTTTTTCCAAGTGGCAGTGCAGCGTTTATTCTTGCCACTCAGTGAGAGCGAATGGGAGCGCTCAACAGTTATTATCGGTGAATTAGAAGGTGGTGAAGTTGTTGCAGAAGATCAGCCCTTTGTCTTTTCATTTAAGCGAATTAAAGGTGAGCCGAATCCGCTGGAAGTTGAATGGCGTAATCAAGATGGTGTAGAAGGACACAAGGTCTTTGATGGAATAAATAGTAATTGGCGACAAGTGCTGCAGCTGCCAAAGGGCACCTATCAATTTAAAGTTTCGAGTGGCGACTCTAAAGCTGTTGATTTAACAGGAACCGTTGTTGAGCGTCCTCAGCTAGCGGCAATTGAGGCGAAAGTTGTGCCACCTGCATATGTGGGTGAGCAAGGTGAATCAGTCGAATCATTGGATGTAAGCGTGCTGCCTGGCTCAACCATTGAATACACTTTCCGTTTTAAACAGCAGGCAGGACGCAGCATTGATGATATTGAAGTCAAATCAAACGATCAGGATGTGGAAACACAAATAAGTGACCATGCAGTGAGCGGTTCTTTGCAAATAAGCAAGGAACAACGAATTACCGTTCACGCGGCCGATCAGAATAAAATTGGTATTAAACCTGAACCAACTTATGTCATTAAAACGCTATCAGACCATGTTCCACAAATTCAATTATCTGGTCCTCGGCGTAGTGAGAAGGTATTATTGCAAGCAGAAGTTGCCTTACGCATAGATGCTCGTGATGATTACGGCATCGAACGTGTCGGCCTAGACATGCGTCGTGAGCCCAAAAAGGGAGAGAGCGTTTTAGTTGATCTCAACGCCTATGCCTATGAAACGTATCGCAAAGATACATCTGAGCGCTATGTGTTGCGCGTTGTTGAATATGCATCTGAAAATGATCGACTCGTGGTAAAGTCATCTGCTACGGATGCTAATAATGTCACTGGTCCTGGCGTTGGGCAAAGCAATGAAATCGAATTGCTGGTTGTTACTGAGCAGGAATTAAGGCGTGACTTGCAACGCAGTATTGGTGAAGCGCGTGAACGTGTACAGCAAGGGCGGGATGCATTAATGCCAGCAATGAGTGATGAAGAAAAAGTTAAACAACATGCTCGTCAAGCAGCATCACTATCTCAAAAAGCCACAGAGCAATTGAGTAATGTGCTTCGACGTTGGAAGCAAAATAAACTACCTGGTGCAGAGATGAATTCCGTTAACGCTGCTCAGGAATTATTAAAGCAACAAGCGCAACCGAATTTAATGAAGGCCGATACCATTGCGCAGGCACGTAAGGCTGATGCAACACTAGCGAAAGCATATCGATTATTGTCAAGCGCAGTGAATAACTCCGATTTGCCACATGAACTGGCAAGTCTGATCGAACAGCAAAAAGATTTATCGAAGCAATCTCGTGAATTTGTTCTAAAATATAGCGTCGCTGAGATGGATGAATCAGCAAAGAATGCCCAGTCAGCATTAAGTGATCGTCAGCAGGAATTATCTAATCAGTTGCGTGAATGGGAGCAGCGACTGAATGATAGTTCTGATCCACGTTATAGTAAGGCAAAGGCGTTGGCAAAAAGTGAACGTCCTGCGAGTAAATTATCACAAGCATCAAAACAATTAGCGAGTAATGACCAGCGTCAGCAAGCTACGACCCAGCAACAACAAGCGACCCAGGCAATGGAGCAGATGTATAAAATGCTTCAAGGTATGTCTGGCGAAGGGAGTATGTCTGAGCAAATTGGTGAATTAGCACAACGTCAGCAGGAATTGGCTGACCAACTGCAGGCTGGTGAGCAAGGTAAGGCTCAACAAAAAGAACAACGTAAATTGGCTGAACTAACAAAGCGTTTGCTGGATCAACTAAAGCGTAAAACGAATAAGTCCAAGCCAGAACAGCAGGCGCAAAAACATATGGCTGGTGCTCAGGATGCTCAAAACAGTGCCAGCAAAGCGATGCAGCGCGGTGACAATCAACAATCACAGACTGACGCAACAACTGCTGCAAAATTATTAAAGCGCGCGCAGCAAGCACTTGATCAAGAAGAGGAACAACAAGAGGAAGAGGATCAATTAAAGATTTTGGCAATGCTCAAAGAAATGCGTAAGGAGCAGGTTGAAGTTGTGAGTGAGGCGATGGACATTGACCGGAATATGAAACCTGATCAAAAAATCAATTTCCGCCTTAAACGTCAAATTGCGAGCATTGATGCTGTTGAGAAAAAAATGTTGGGTAAATTGCGCGAGGAAGCGATACCGGCTCTCAAGGAAGCTAAAATGCAAATTGCAATTTGGGGATTAAAGCGTCTTGATGCGGCCTTATTGCGCACGCATGAACATTTGAGTAAACCAGCGTTAGGTAAACGTGGTGTTGAATTGACTAAAGTTGTCTTGAGAGAAATCGACCGTTTGATTGCTGTAGTGAGTAAAATGCCAAAACCAAAAACCAATCAAGAAGGTGATGGCGGTGGCGGTGGAGGCGGTGGTGGCAGTTCACCATTCCCACCGTTGGCTGAATTAAATATGTTAGCACAAGCGCAAGAATTAATTTTACATTATACCATGGCGCGTTATGGCGAGCGTTTACCTGCTGATCAACGGGAATTAAATGAAATGATTAAGCAGATGACACAAAATTCTCGTCCAGGAAGCCGGCCTCGCGTTTTATTAGAACGTACGAAACGAGCAATGGGTTTAGCGACCGAGCAGTTATTCAAAGACGATTTAGGCGTTGCGACACAACATCATCAACGACTGGCTGTTTTAACCTTGCAGCAGTTGATGCGAGAGGCGAAGCGCCAGCAAGGAAGTAATAGCAAGGGTAAAAAGGATCCACAAAGTTCACAAAACCAGGACCAACAGCAGGGCTCGTCGAAACCAAATCAGGGACAAAGCGGTAACTCGTCGTCATCACAACAAAGCAGTTCTAATGCTCAGGCACAACAAGAACTTAAAAATGCGTCCGCTGCTGTAAAAGCTATTGTCGAACAAAAGGGCATGGAATGGTATTTGAATTTACCGCCTAAGGTTCGACAAAGCCTGATCGAAGTTAATGTGGAATCATTACCTGCTGGAGCGCGTGAATTATATCATCGATATTTAGAGATTTTAGAAGACGTGGAACAATGATTAGAATTATCTGTTGCCTGTTATTATTGATCTCCCTTCAAGCTGAGGACCGTAGTTTACAGGATGCGGTTGAAAAAGGATTGGTTTCGCTCGTAAAAATGCAGACCGGGGATGGCAGTATTGGCAATGGTGCTGGTATTACTTCGCTTGCGGGCATGGCCTTTTTATCTGGTGGCCACACGCCAACACGCGGTTTATACAGCAAGGAAAGTGCGCGTTGCCTTGAATATATTTTAAGCAAGCAAGATGCGATGTCTGGTTTTTTAGGAACTGACCATGGTCGTATGTACTCTCATGGATTCGCGACACTGTATTTAGCGGAATGTTATGGAATGACGCCAAATAAACGTGTGCGCAATGCTTTAGAGGCTGCGCTCGAATTAATTTATCGTTCTCAAAATGATGAGGGTGGTTGGCGTTATGATCCTACGCCAACATCAGCGGATTTATCGGTGACAGTGTGCCAAATTAATGCCATTCGTGCGGCTTATAATGTTGGTATTGGTGGTGATCGTAGTCAGTCCGTCATTGCTAAGGCATTGGAATATGTGCGCGCATGCCATCGTGGTAATGGTAGTTTTTCTTACATGCGCGGAACCGGTGGAAATTGGGGAACACGTGGTAGCGAAGGTGTGCCTCGCTCGGCCGCTGGTGCCATGAGTTTAATTGGTGCTGGTGTGAACAGCGACACAGATCCCGTTCTCGGCCCTGCGTTAAAGTTTCTAAATACCCATGTTAAAGATCATTTGCACAGTAATAATCATTATTTTTGGTATGGACAATATTACGCATCACAGGCTCTCTTTCATAGCCCCAATGAAGGCGATTGGGATAAATATTGGGCCTTAGCTTCAAAACGAATTATGGAGCTACAAGAAGAAGGTGGCTCGTGGACAGGTCCCGATGGCAATGGTGCATCGTATAATACGTCGATGGCCTTAATTATTTTGCAGATACCCAATAACTACCTTCCTATTTTTCAAAAATAGTGGGCGTATAATCCACTTGGATTTTCTGTATATCTTACATCATGCGCGGCCGTGACTGATTATATTCATCCAGTTCAGATAGGTGA
>JANQLF010000072.1 GCA_028280785.1 Planctomycetota bacterium | reverse complement strand
ACGTGATGCCTTGTTGGCAGGCGAAGCTGTTTTAAAAGACGGTGGCCTGGCTATCGATGCTGTGCACGCCGCAGTTATTTCTTTAGAGAACTGTCCGATGTTTAATGCAGGTCATGGTGCCTGCATGTGTCGTGATGGTGAAGCTGAACTCGACGCCTCGATTATGGATGGGCGTAATCACAAGGCCGGTGCGGTCGCATCCTTGCACCATATTAAAAATCCCATTAGTGCAGCTTATCATTTGTTGGACCATCAGCATGTATTAATGGTTGGTTCGCACGCTGATGAATTAGCAAAGGCGGCGGGACTTGAATGGGTCGAGCGTGATTATTTTAAAACACCCGACCGCATCCAACAGTGGCAGGTCATTAAAGATAGTAATGAAGTGGTCCTCGATCATGAGTCATCAGGTGGAACTGTAGGCGCGGTTGCGCGTGACGAGCATGGCAATTTAGCGGCAGCTACCAGTACTGGCGGTATGACTAATCAATTGCCGGGCCGTGTTGGCGATACGGCGATAATTGGCGCCGGAACCTGGGCTGAAAATGAATTATGCGCTGTGAGCGCAACGGGTACTGGCGAAATGTTTATTCGCACGGCCTTTGCTAAGACCATTGCTGATGAATTACGTCACGGCGCTGCACATATTCGCAATGCTGGCAAAATAGCCTTAGATCATGTTGACCAATTAGGTGGTTGGGGTGGTTGTATTTTAATGCCGGTCGCTGGTGACCCGGTTTTAATTATGAATAGTAAAGACATGCTTTGTGGTAGCCTCGATTCAGATGGTAATATTTACACGGCGACTGTTGGTGAAGAATTAAATGGATAATGAGATAACCCAATACTTTATCCGTTTACACCGTGAAGATTATGAGCTGATTAAAAAAGCTATTGAACCATTAAGCGATGAGCAAATATGGAATGCAAATCCTGAAGGTGTTTCGGTTGGCAATATGATTTGTCATACCTGTGAGATGGAACAATTTTGGATTGATTGGGGTTTATGCGGTGAGCCGTTTGATCGCGATCGCCAAATTGAATTCGATCGCCACGCTGATCTGAGCAAGGCGGCATTAATCAAGCGACTCGATGAGCGTTGCGCAGCAACTGAGGCTGCCGTAAACAATCTCAGTGAGGAACAGTGGTTAGCTGAACGAGAATTTCACGGTGATCCGTTTACCGGCGCTGGAATTTTAGTTTGGCACGTGCGTCATGTGGGTCTGCATCGTGGCCACATACAAGCACACTGTCGTTGGCAAACAGCCAAACACTAATCAGATGTGTCGAATTCCTACATTGAACTTTTGTGTGGATAATATTCTTAGTAATTGAGTCCTACATTAATTTAACTAAGTGGAGCTTTCCATGTTAAGAATTTTGTTTATCTATTGTCTGTTGGTATCGCTGCCAGCCTTAGAGATTGTCGGCGAGCCGGCGGAATATTTACAGACGAGCATACGACCAGAGTGGTCGATGGCCCGCATTCATGATGTTCATGATGAAATACAAAAGCGTATTCGCATACCCTTTGAACAGAGCACGACATTAAATCATTTAGTATCGATGAAAATTGTCTTTTCATCACGCTCAAATATAAGCATTAAGGAATGTTTAGAGACTTTAGAGCGTATCTATGATTTACGTTACACCTCTAAAAAACTGCATTTATTTGTAGAAACCAATGAAGATTATAAGGATCGACAGCGCAAAGTGGTAGAATTTAACGCGGCAGATTATTTGGTGTTTGGTAATACAGCCGCCCGTGATTTTCCAGGCTTAGAACTCGCCTATAGTGGCGGAGCTTATGGAGGAGGGGCATCCCTGTTTGCAGACGCAGGATTTGATGATGAGGATACGGTTAAATCGTCGTTTGATTTATTGGGTGAATTAGTTGATCAGGATAATGAGCAGAATCTCTACGGAAATATGCTCTATGTTCGTGCAACTAAAGAAGAGGCGAAGCAGGTCGAACGCGGTCTGCGACTAATTTACGATCTGAATGTGCGTAGAAAAACCTTTAAAATTACCATGGGTACTTTAGATATAACCGTGCCCATTAAAGGTGGCCAGGTCAGCAATGAACGTTTGCAGCAAATAAGTAAGCAGCTGAAGGATGTCGACGTATTTATGTGTTCTGCTTTTAATGGGCAGACGGTTAATAGAAATAATGTTGATCAAGAGGCTTATTTATTTGATTATGATATTCAGACTGGCTCAGGTGGTATAGGTGCGTTAGATCCTCAAGTTCGCATTATTTCACATGGAAAGACAGTGCAATTGAGCTATACAGAGGGCGCGAATTATTCATTGCTTGATCTGCAAACACAGTGGGCAGAAAAGTTGGATAAAAAACGAGTAACATTTAAACAATTGCCGCGAATGGGTAAGGGTGAAACTGGGGAAGGCGAAGCCACAGTTCAGAATCGCAAATTGGTTAACGGGCTTGAGGGTGCTGTTGATTTATTTAAGCGTTGGCGTTGGGCGACACATGAGCAAATATTTTACCAAGGGAAATTGAATTTTATTATACATGCATTGGATGGTCAGCGACGAACGGTGGTAACGGTTGAGGAGGTGGAAAAATGAAACGCATTTTCTTATTACTTATTTTATTGAGCCCAATGTATGCCGAAGTGAATAATAGCTTGACGCTATCAGTCAAAGAAAAGACCCTTTTGTATTTATGTGAATCCGTTGCCAAGCAATGCCGCGTAGGTTTGATCGCAGGTCCATTGGCTATTGGTCGTTTAGAAAAGAAGGTGACGATAAACGCGCGCAAGATAACCTGGAAAGATGCGACTGAGTTTTTTGCTGATGCGTACAATCTTAAATTGTCTGTTGATGAAAAATATTTAATGGTGCAATGGATTGATGATGAAGTAGAGGAGGAACAGACTATCGAAGTTTATAACCCTACGCTCATAAAATATGAGCCAACCATGTACCCTGGACCAAAATTAAGCATACCAGAGCCTGGATCGGATGAGGGTAATCTTGTTACAGAAATAGAGGGCGAGCAAGTTTTAAATATTGATGACTTGGTTGATCTTTTAGATATTTATTTGGAAGAAGATCACTTTGAGGCAAATGAGGTGAATAATATAGTTTATGTATTGGCAAGTGAAGCAGTGCACGCGAAAATTAAGAAGGCACTTGGGATCATAGAAACCAATGCCTTGCGTCAGATGCATTGTCGAATTTATGACGTAACTGATAAGGCAGCAGCGATTAAATCATCGGTTTTATCAGCAGCGGAATGGAAGGCATTGCAGGCAGCAAAGTGCATTGGTAACTTCACCTTACCGGATGGTGTTAGAAACCATTTTTACGTTGGTGAGAGTATCGACTACCTGAGTGATTTAGACTTGGTGGGTGACGATTATGATCCTGTTATTTCCACTATTGGATCGGGGATCATTATCGATGTCGCTGGAGAAATGACCGTCGATGGCTTGCTGCTCACTGTGCAAGCTGTGGAAGGACGGAATCCTGTTTTAACCGAAAATCCGGTGCAAGATGCGCTCGGCAATGAGATAACCAAACGTCAGGACATCAAACTCAAAATGGCAAGTGTGCAGGATTCACGTTTAGTGCCCTATAACGGTGCAACTATCATTCGCCTCGGGAAAAAGGTCTATGCCTTGGAATGTCAGGGGGAGTTGGCAAAATCGGTGAAGATTTTGGAGGACTAAACATGCGCTGCGTCAAATGTGCGGGTGAATTACATGAGACTTTGGTCAATGGTGTGCCTGTGGATTTGTGTGATACGTGCGATGGTATTTGGTTTGACAAAGGTGAGATGGATTGGCTGATTCAAATTTACAAATTGGCAATTGATGATCGATTTAATGATAAGCACTTTGTATTAGATAAAAAACCAGGACTGTGCCCACGCTGTACCAAGCCAGACCACGAAGTGCGATTAGTGCAGATCCATCGTGATTTTAATATTGATGAATGCCATACCTGTGATGGCCATTGGCTTGAGGCTGGCGAGCTTCAGGCGCTCCGAGATGAACATCGCTATCAAACACTGCTGAAAAAAGTTCGTGGTGAGCTATAAAAAAACCCAGTGCGAGCGCACTGGGTTTTTTGATTCAGATTAAACTGAATTAGTTTGCAGCAGTTGCCGCTGGACGTTCTTCAGTTGGATCTTCGTGCTTAACAACCTCTTTCTCTTCATCGCGTTTGCAGCCAACCATAAATGGCTTGCTAGCTAATTTCTTACCTTCGAATTGTGGCAAGTATGGAGCCTGAGCTTCGAGTAAGTCGCTGGCAAGATTGCGAATTTGATCAAGCGTACAAACCGCAGCAGTTAATGGATCCATAGCAAGTGCCTGGAAAACCTTTTCAGGATCGCCATCGATGGCTGCTTCTTTGGCTAAGCGTTGCACATTTAATTGGTTGTTATTAATCGCTGCTAAGTGGCTTGGTAATGCGTCACATTGTACTTGATGCATGCCATCTTTATCAACGTCAATTGGACCTTCGATAACGGCGTCTTGGAATAAGTTCGGAATTTGACCGTTATTGATCACGTTACCCCAGATACGAATGTCACCGCCACCTTCGATGGCATTAACGATTTGTGAGCCGTATTCTAAACTACGTTCTAAATTAACTGGTTGTTCCCAGTTGGCCATTTTTTCCATGGTGTCGCGCCAATCAGGGCGATTGTAGAGCGTTTTAATAAAGCCGGATTCACCGTTCCAAGAACCACCTGGGCAGTATTGCTCAATTAATTCTGGGCGCTTACGCCACCATGGGGTGTATTCAGAGTTATGACCTGAAGATTCAGTTACGGGGTATTGAAGATGCTTGACGTATTCGCAGCGAGTAGTGTCACCAAGCCAGATGTTTGGATCGACAGCTAGTTCACGAATTTTTGGTAATTGATCTTCACCATTATGTTCGAATTTAGTGAACCATGCTTGGTGATTAATGCCGTGACAATTATAATCGACTTCGCTTTCGTCGATGCCAAGGCGTTTCGACCATTCTTTGACACCACCTTGAACAGAGTGGCAAAGACCAACTAATTTAATGCCTGGTGCTTGGTCGAACATACCCCAGCACAACATACCCATTGGGTTGGTGTAATTTAATAGCGTTGCGTTCGGACAAATTTCCATGATGTCCTGCGCAATACCGGCTTGATGGGGAAGGGTGCGCAAACAACGCATAATGCCACCAGGTGTTAAGGTATCACCGATGGCTTGATCGACTCCGTATTTCATTGAAATGTCGATTTCTTTTTCGATCGCGTCGTAGCCACCAACTAACAAACTGGTGATCACATAATCGGCATCTTTTAATGCCTCGCGACGATCAGCATGGGTAGAACAGGTGGCCTTATCATAGCCGCCTTCTTTGAACATACGTTCGCAAATACGGCCTGCATATTCGAGACGTTCGGCGTCGATGTCGACGAGTGCGTAATGTGCACCGCTACAGGTGTCGTAGCTTAAGAGGTCTGCGGTGAGTCGGCTTGAGAAAACAAGGCTACCAGCACCAATGATGACGATTTTTGGCATATCCACTTCCTTCTTGTGTCGTGTAGATTGTGATATGTGGTTAACTTAAATCGTATCATACACAGAGAAAACAGAGCTACAGCCACTAATTATGTGACTTTCACTGTACAAATTGTGATATTTTGCAGATTGGCCTAGGCGTCTTGATCTGGAAATGGTGTGATCAATTGACGTTGCCCAGTGGCAAGGCTCTCAGTAACGGCATCACTAAAACGCATATAGCGCACGCCACAGGCAAAGGTCGAGAAACGTATAGATTCAGTGCCACGGATCGCGCCGATAAATTCTTCTTCAACGCGCCACTTAGCACGGTCTTTTTCAGCGATGGGGTATTCGCTAAAATCGTCGTCGCCCTTTTGTGCTACCAACAGCGTCTGGCCACGAATGATCATGCAGCCTTCCGAACCAATGATGCGGAACTCGTTTTCTGCTGCGTGACCAGACATCGCAGACATGCGAAAATGTGCAGATGCGCCGCAGTGCATGTGCGCGAGGACATCTAAGTGTTCAGGAATATCGGTGCTGACTGTTTCTCCATCAGCATTTTTACGCTCGGTTACATAGGTTTCGCCATGAGCGAGCACAGACTCGGCTTCACCGAGCCAGCGCATAACCGATTCGTAACAGATACCGAGCCCCATGATATTATTACCAGAAATTTCTTTGTCTTGGCGCCAGCTTAAAGGAGACGTTGGATTTAAATAGGCACCAGCGGTAAAGCGCACATCGATGGCAAGGACAGCACCAATATGATTTTCTAAAATTAATTTGCGTACTGTTTTATCGACAGCGAAGGTGAAGGGGGCGGGTACGACTTGGCAAACG
>JANQLF010000066.1 GCA_028280785.1 Planctomycetota bacterium | reverse complement strand
TTCGGGATAGTCATTGGCACAGGCTCGTGCTTTAAATAAGGCAGCATCCCGGCCAGACTGTTTAAACTCGATAAAGACCATTGCAAATTCTGCATATGGGTTTTTCGTATCCATATCAATTATTTGCTGATAATATTCCAGCGCTTTATCTTGATCAGCTAAGCCATCATTGCGTTCACGCCAAATATCACCGGCGATGCTTAAGGCATGTGGATGACCACGTCCGGTGACTTTAAGACTGGTTTCATGGGTTGTTTTACAATCTTTTAATGCCAATTCATAATCATGAATACCTCGATAAATTGCCGCACGTAAGAAATAGGCTTCAACAAATTCTGGATTTAAATCGAGTGCATCTTCAAGAAAGTCGAGGGCCTTGGACCAACGCCCTGGACGCTCAGCGTAGTTTTTAGCATCCATATACAAACTATAGGCAATCGCATTGTTTTCATGTTTCATGCGGAGCGCTTTTTCTTGTGCAGCCTTAGCTTTTTCGGCGACGAGTTTTTCTTGTAATGATTGCTGCGCAAACACAGCTATGTCATGATTACTTTGTGCAACTTCGGCGCGGTTCTGAGCGAGAATGGCTGAAACCGATGTGCCGACAATAATACCAACAATGCTCAGCATCAAGATGCACGCGATAATCACGGCGCGGGTTTGATTATGTCGGATCCAACGTAGACAACGAGAGGTGTAGCTCCCCTGGTAGACACTGATGGCGCGGTCTTCAATAATACCGCGTACATCTTCGCGTAATGCCTCGATGCTTTGATAACGATCGGTGGGCTTAAGGGCGAGTGCTTTATCACAGACGGCGCTCAATGCATTTTCTGAACGCTGTTTGCGTAAGGAAAAATCAAACGGCTTTAAGTGTCCACGTATGGTGTTTTTAATAACTTCTTGTGCGTTCTTTCCAGGAGCCGGTAAATCAAAGCACATCATTTCATATAAAATAACTCCAAGACTATAAATATCGGTGTGTTCGGTTAATTCATCAGGATGTCCGTCGGCTTGTTCAGGCGACATGTATCCGGGCGTCCCCATCACGGTGCCATCCATGGTTAATTTATCGGTGACCCCAAGTCGCGCTTTAGCCATCGCAGCGGTACGCACGACATGCGACTCGGTTTCTTCTTCACCTTTAACTTTCGCAATGCCCCAGTCGAGGACATAGACCTGACCATAATCACCAATCATAATATTATTTGGTTTTATATCGCGATGAATGATGCCTTGACTGTGTGCATAAGCGATTGCATCACAAATATCTAAAAAGACCTGTAATAAGCGTTGCAGATCATAAGTCGTCGCTGTTTCTTCATCATCAGTAGCCAGTTTGTTAATAACATCAGAAAGCAATCGCCCAGCAGCGATTTTCATAGTAAAGAATTGTCGTCCATGATTATCTTTACCAAGGTCATGAACGGGAATAATATTGGGATGCTGTAAATTACCGGTAATAATTGCTTCACTTAAAAAGCGATCTTCATTTTCACCAAAATCAGTACCTTCATGTAATACCTTAACAGCGACGTCACGTCCAAATTGTTTTTGATGGGCGCGATAGACAGCGCCAAATCCGCCGGCACCGAGTTCCTCTTTTAATTCCATGCCAGGTAAACGCATGTCAGTAGGAGCTCCTGATCCATCCGACATTGGCAGGGTCTTGGTTTCATGGTCATCCATGTCTTGGTCCTCCGGATTGAGCGTACATTCCAAGGGCCTTGTATCTAAGTGGCGTAGCTGTGTATGCAGTAAGGGCTTGGACATGAGTATACTCCTAAGTCTTGTAATTACATCAAGATACTATCCCTAGTCCTTATTAGTTGTCACCCATACGCTATCGGGGACAGTAAAATTACAGTCGGTATGCATCACGGGTTCTTATCTTGGTTCTTGAGCAATACGCTCTAAAATTGATCGCATGTATTATCCTCGCTATTTGTTATATGTGAGTGCATTTATTTTGTTATTCGTTATCAATTTTATAATTGTAACGGCATTCACCGGTTTTAGCGCTGAATCTTTTATGTATGAAGTGGATATGGAAAAGCCGTGGAAACCATGGTTTCGCTTAATTGTATCTGCGATTTTAATGATAGTGCTGTATACGACCGAAGTCTTCGCTTTAGTGTTTGCACTCCGGAATCGCTGAGATGAATAGTTTTATTAAATACAGTATGATATGTTTTGGATTATATTTATTTGTTTATGTGATTTTAAGCATGAATGGTCGCTATGTTCGGTCTGGGTTTATTGGATATGTTTGGGAACCATATGCTATCGAATGGCATAGCACATTAGCAGAAGATGGTATGCGGTCTGAATCACATTGGAATGCGCTAGGCTATTTTTATTTTCCCTTGCTCTATAACGATCGCTTTATGTGGCACCGGGATAGACGTTCACTGTGGTATGCGATGCATCATCAGTCTATGGATAATTAAACCGTCGAATCAGCGAGGTCATTGGGTGGGTAAATAGGCAGTAAAAAAGATCCCAATTTTTTACCCTCGTGGCAAACATCCATAATCCACACCCGTTTCGCTTCGGTATCTATACGGCTGCCGTATTCTAGCCCTTCGGGCAGACCGAAGCTAATCGTCACACCACGTGCAGGATTTAATGATCCCGTGAGTAGGCATTCTCTGCCGTAATGCTCGTCATATTTGATAACTTCAACATAGCGCCCATGCGACTGTGAATCACCTGGTTGCCATTCTTTTTCGTAACGCGCAACTAAATAGCGTATGCGTACTTGGAGACTACTGTAGGTATTTTGCGATTCTTCAAAATAATTTACTTCCAAGGTTCCGTTGGTGAAAAATGGGAATTCTTTAAAATTGATGAAGGGTGCTTTAAACAGAAATCGTGCTTTATACCAATTAAACAATCCAACAATAATCACCAAATCAAAACACAGTGCTATGAGATAATAACCATATTTGTAATCACTTTCATAGGTTCCAAACCAGATGGCATTCAGTGGATATATGGCAACCATAAAATTGAGCAAATACGGTAGCGATTCTCTCGCACGTTGATCATTATGCGCGGCTATGCCTTTGGCATCCCAAGGATAATCATTCCACCAGCGTTCGCCTAATGTGCTTTTTCGTTTCGAGGCTTTTAAAGCAGCGACATTTTCTTTGATGCGGAGGCCTAAGAGGCAACAACCAATTCCTGGAAAAAACAGGGCACCGCTAATCCAAAACCATGCATTAAGCCCATCACTTTTTGAAAAAGCATAGAGCGCTAGGCACAACAGCACCAATGATCCGAGAAAAAAGTTTCCACTTTTTTCATGAGCATAGCCATAGCGTTTAAATTGTGAGTCGCCGAGGCAGTTTGTCGCTGCGTTCTCATCTTGATAGGTATAGGTAATGTCGGACACAGGTACCTTTGCACAGTGAGGAGTAGGCAATCATACCGCATCTTCATGGGCAATCTACGATAGCCCTAAGCGATACCGTGATGGAGATGCAGCAGGCAATGTAAAAAGTCCTTGCACTGCGATCTTAACATTTAGAATCATTCTAAATCATGAAAGAAGCCTGCCTCACCACACCAGAGATAGAGAAGCGCCTGCGCGAAGCAGGAGTGAATGCGACCGCTCAGCGGATCGCCCTCTGTCGCTTTGTGTTATGTGATGCTGATCATCCCACGGTTGAGCAGATCAAAGAATGGGCTGATGCAAACTTCCCCAAGATCAGTTTGGCCACGGTCTACAATACCATGCATACCTTAGAAGAGGCCAGATTGGTTCGTAGCTTCCAGTTCCCACACTGCGATAAAGTTATATATGACAACACTTTAGAGGATCATTATCACTTGTGCGATCGTAAATCCGGTAAGATCATCGATATACCACTTGAGGCCGTTCAGTTTAACCAGTCAGTGCTTGGCGAGTATCAAATCGACTCGGCTGATGTCGTCTTCTTTGGTGAGCAAACATAGAAAAAATTTTGCGTATATATTTAGAATAATTCTAAATTTAGAAAGGATTGACCATGCATTATCAAGTAGCCATCGTTGGATCAGGACCAGCCGCCCACACCGCAGCCATCTATGCAGCCCGTGCAAATCTGAGTCTCGTAATGTTTGAAGGTCTCATGGCTGGTGGTGTTGCCCCGGGTGGGCAACTGACCACGACCACTGAAATCGAAAACTTTCCCGGCTTTCCCGGCGGTATTGATGGACCGACTTTAATGGAGCGGATGCGCGAGCAGTCGCTGTCCTTCGGTACGGAAATATTTACCG
>JANQLF010000310.1 GCA_028280785.1 Planctomycetota bacterium | reverse complement strand
CGCTAGTGCCGTACACGACAAAGCAACTACAATAGGCCAAGGCGCCTCTCCGTGCGGATGGTCTTCATCACTTGGTGGTATAGGTTTAAAGAAGGCGCGATGTACAATTGGTAAAAAGTATCCGGCATTTAACAAGGTACTCAGGAATATAACACCTACAGCAAAGAGCTGAACCGTTTGCAATTCACTTGAATGTGCGCTCTCATTAAATGCAGCACTGACCAAATAAAATTTACTGATAAATCCAGCCGTCGGTGGAACCCCTATCATCGATAACGATGCAATAGCAAAGGCACCCATGGTCCATGGCATACGTCGCCCAATTCCGTCAAGCTGACTAATTTCCGTTTTATGTGCAGCCGTATAAATAGAACCAGCAGCGAAGAACAAGGTGATCTTACCGAAGGCATGCGCAGCAATATGCATGACCCCTGCCATAATTGCAAATTTCGCAAGCGGACCACCAAGGCAGGCCAAGCCAGCAGCTAATACGATATAAGAAAGCTGGCTGATAGTCGAATAAGCCAAGCGACGCTTTAAATTGTCCTGAAATAAAGCAATAAACGAAGCGCAAACAATGGTAAAGCCGGCCATATATATCAACCAGTCTGTGTAAGCAATCTTACTGAGCGTATCCGTGCCGAATACATACGTCGTTACTTTTAGAACTGAGAACACACCTGCTTTAACAACAGCCACCGCGTGCAATAACGCTGAAACGGGTGTTGGTGCCACCATCGCCGCAGGCAACCAACGATGAAACGGCATAAGCGCTGCCTTACCGATACCATACATGTACAACACAAAAATGATGGCAATTAAAATAGGCATCCATTCACTGTCTTGGGTTAAATATTCCTGAAACAAACCACCCTTGGTGAACTCTAAATTTCCACCTGTAACAACAGCCGTACAAATGACTCCCAACAACAAGAAACAAACAGATGTACCAACCAATATACCTAAATAGGTACGCGCTGATCGAACAGCGTGTTCAGTCCCCTTATGACTCACCAAAGGAAACGTCGAAAGTGTTAAGACTTCGTAAAATACAAAAAGTGTGAACATGTTAGCCGAAAAGGCGATTCCCATAACCGAACAAATAGCCACCGAGAAACACATATAAAAACGCGTTTGATGTTCTTCCTTATTTCCACGCGTGTAACCAATTGAATAAAGCGAATTTAAAATCCATAACGATGAGGCAATTATCGCATAGACCATACCCATCGGTTCTATCTTAAACGCTAAAGGAAAATCCTTGAGTAGATGAACAGCGACATAAGCGTCGTCTTTCCAATATTTACCAACTTCACCTGCAGCCGATTCGGCAGTCCAATATTGCGCATCTAATGCAGCCGGCGCAGTCATTGCCACTACGATAAATAACGCAACGGCGGCGATAAGCGTAACTGCCTCGCGCACGTTAGGAATTTTGCCAGTTAAACCGATGAGCGCGGTAGCAACTAATGGGATACCCATTGCTACCAATACAATGCTGTGATCCATTATCCGGCTCCCAACATTGCTTGTGCAGCAGAACGCGCCGCTTCTTCAGGAAGCGTTGCCCACAATCCAACTATTAAACTTAATCCAATTAATATCCACGTACACCACACCATTGAGAAGGGCGCCTCTGTTACTTCTTTTTCTTCTTCAGGCTCTTGGAAGTAGATCGCTTCAACCACGCGCCATACGTAAATCAGCGCAAGCACAGAGCCAAACATAATCACCGCGGCAACCATCCAATGACCTGATTCCAATGCCCCTTTAACCAGGAACCATTTACTGACAAAGCCTGCAGTTAATGGGAACCCAATTAAACCCAGACCACCCATAGTAAATGCAGCCATGGTAAATGGCATTTTACGACCAAGCCCACGCAAATCTTTTAAATGTATGGCACCTACTTTATACACCACACAACCCAAGGACAAAAACATCCCGCCTTTAATAAGCGCATGATTTAAAATATGCATGGTTGAGCCAGTTAAACCGTCTTCGTTATAAAGCGCAAAACCCATGACAATGTAACAGATCTGACCTAAACTAGAATAAGCCAAAATAGTTTTCACATTATCCTGGCGAATGGCTTGAATGCCAGTAACTACCACTCCAATGCAAGCGAATACCAATAAGCACTGGCTTGCCGACATTTCAATAAAACTGAAACTCGGTTCAAAAATGGTGAATAAAAAGCGAATCGCCATATACACACCGACTTTTGTCGCCGTAGCAGCAACTAAACCAGATACAGCAGAAGGCGCATAGGTATAAGCATTCGGCAACCACATATGCAGCGGGAATAATGCCATCTTAATTGACAAACCGACTAACAAGAAGGCAAAGGCAACCAAAATAGTTTTTTCATACTTCCCTTGAGCGATGAGTAACTGCAACTGCTCATGCATATCCATCATATTCAGGGTACCAGTAATCATGAGCAGATAGCCAATACCGAGAAGAATGAAACTCGCGCCAACAGATCCTAAAATTAAATAACGCAAACTTGCAGTCAAAGCACGTCGATCGCGACCCTTACCCATCGCAATAAGGGCATAGACCGTCAGTGACGATATTTCGAGTAAAACATAAACATTAAATGCATCACCAGTAATTGTAATGCCAAGCAATCCACACAAGAATAATAACCATAGCGCATAAAATAAACGTCCGCGATCTCGCGGTATTTCTGAATCAACACTCTTACCTGCATAAATGGTGCTAATAAAAGCAATAAAGCTAACCACCACCAGTATGAACCCGTTCATCGCATCAATGCGATAGCCAATGCCGTATTCTGGAGGCCAATTTCCTAATAAATACTCAACAACACCGTGCTCCTGGACTTGGCCAAACAATAACAATGAAACCACCAGCATGACACCAGTAACAAGCGTCGCCCACATCCACGGCAACAAACCCTTGCCCATAAATAATGCAAAGAGACCACCGAATAATGGCAATATTATTAATAGCACTGGCAGCTGACTGGTCATCCTTCAGCCTCCTGTGCTTCAATATCTAAAATCTCATCTTCTTCGACTGTGCCGTAAGCGCGTCGAATGTTGACAATAATAGCCAGAGCCACAGCCAAAATACTGACCGACACCACAATTGCTGTTAACATTAAAACATGCGGCAATGGATTATCATAAGGAATCATCCGACCCGCTGTATTTTCATATGCTTTCGCTGGCTCTCCAACCCAAATTGGCGCCGTTCCCATTTCAACGAAATTGCCGGAAATAACTGCCATCGAAATATAAAATAAAAATATCCCAGTTGAAAATAAGCCGAGCGAAATCGCCTGCTTAATCATATTCCTTTTGGCAATGACTCCGTACAGGCCAATCATCATAATAATAATTGCTATCCAATAATTAAAATGAGCGAATAGTTCAGACACTTATTCGTCCCCTATTCGTTCGGCAATCATATTATAAATGATAATCATTACAGTGGCGACAGTTATACCGACACCATATTCAACTAAAATAATACCCCATGCTTCACCAGTTCGTGGATCGTGTGGAGTAATGTAACTATAATCCAAGAAGTTACCGCCACTTAGTAATCCATACAAACCAACACCGGAATAAAGCAAAACACCGAATGCTGCAAATGCCTCAACAATGCGAGGTGGAACGGCTTTTGCCAATTCTTCGCGACCAAAAACTAAGCCGTATAAAATAAATGCCGAGGCCAGAATAACACCGCCTTGGAAACCACCCCCTGGGCCAAAATCACCGTGCGTAATCACGTAGAGCCCAAATATGATAATAAATGGGATCATTATTTTAGCCACGACACGCAGAACGACTTGATCTTCCATTAATTGTCGCCCTTAATCGTATCGTGGTCAGCAGTATCCATTGTTGGTTCAGGATCCTCTTCGCGCCTGCGCAGCAGAATTAGCATTGCCACACCAGCGGTTAAAATAACTGCGGTCTCAAACATCGTGTCAAAACTGCGGTAATCAGCCAATAAACTAGAAACAGTATTTGGGATATGCGGGGCACCATGCAAATAGAAATCATTAGACTTGGCCAGTTCATTCCATTCATCCCCAGATCCATAATCACCCAGATCCCAGTGCTCTTTCTGATAGGACTCTGTATAAAGTGGATGATCAACTCTTTGACCTTTTTCATCCAATGAAATCTTACCGACGTTCTGTAATAATAACTTTTCACCACGGTGGGTATGTAATGGCGCATTTGGATCGCCAAAAGCTGGCATATCAATTGTACCATAGAGCAATGCGCCGCCGGTAATCACTACAATCAACAATGCGCCTGGCTTAACACCGTCAGATTTTTTCTCTTGGCGACCAGTAAATACCAATGCACCGATTAATAACACTGTAGAAATACCCGCACCAACCGCAGCTTCAGTGAAAGCCACATCCACCGCATGCATATTAGTCCACACTAACGCCATTAACAAACTATATAAACCAGCAAGCATCGAAGAGGCAAATAAATCTTTAACCTGCACTACTGTGATCGCTGTTATGGTAACCAAGAGCAATAATATCGAATCGAAAATAAATAAATTACTAATCATTGGACTCCTCCCCGGAATCCTCTTGTGCACCATCATCCTCAGAGTTTACAGCATCAGATGCCTCCTCGTCAGCTTCCTCTTTTTCTTCAGGGGCAACCCAAGGCTCTAATCCCTCTAACTGCGCTGCCTTAGTAATTGCGTGCGTAGCTGTCGGCGCTGTAAATAAAATGATCATGATAATTAAAACTAAACGAACCAAACACATCCACGGATCAGTAGAGTATGTATACGACCAATCTAATTCAGGCTCTGTTTCAATTAATTGAAAAGCCAATCCGGTTAAAATTAAAAATTGACCAAGCGTATCACTTTTACCCGCTGGATGTATGCGCGTGTAAAAGTCAGGCATACGAATAATGCCAATACCGCCAGTTAGTGCAAAGAAGCATCCAAACAACAGCAGGAAAATAGTAACGTAATCGTTCCAGGCTAAATCCATATTAATCCAGCCTCTTCAATTCGATATATTTTAAAACCGCAATAGTCGCAATGAAATTCATTAATGCATACAACAAGGCAATATCTAAAAAATCAGCACGCTCTGAAATAAACCCAATCACTGCCACCAGCACCACCGTTTTAGTACCCAGGGCATTAATTGCCAAAATACGATCGAATACCGTTGGGCCTTTAACCGCACGAATCAAGATTAAGAAAAAAGCAAAAAGCAGGACAATACCCGCCACCATGATTATATTGGTCACGCTGGATCCTGCCCTTCCATTTTGCAGATCTTGTCTTGCATAGATCCGCTCAATAAATCAGCAGCAGTTTCATCAGTTAATGCATGGACAACAACTTCATCGTCATTGACCTCTACCGTAACCGTACCGGGTGTAAGTGTTATTGAATTTGCAAAGGTCGCCGTACCAAAGGCGGTTTTTGTTTTCAAAGGCACCTTTATTGTCTTTGGATTTATTTTTGGCTCAGGTGCCCACACGATTTTAGCAACGTGAATATTTGACAGTAAAACCTGCCACAACAACCAAGGTGCATAACCTAAAGCACCAAAAAATGCGCGGATTGGTATAGATTCTTCATCTACAATACCGAGACGCTTACACATATAGAGCGTCCACAGAATACACACCACACCACTACCAATTAAAAATACCCCCGTCTGCCCCGACAATAACCACCAATAAATAGCCAATACCAGCAAGAGGATAAATGATCGCATCGAGGTTCCGTGGTGGTGCGCATGACATCAAGCTCTGTGCAAGAAACTTAATGATCTTACTAGCGCAAATCGGCGCACAAAATTATGAAGGGCCCAAGTGCTGTCAATCGACCTATAACCCGTTTTAGTAAGCATTTATGCACCATTCACTCCGCTTATATCCCCCCATCCATCAATTAGCCCCACCGCAGATCCGCTAAAGCCGTGCACAAATCAAGGCTTGTATGTGCACCCCCAATTCGATCTAATCCCTAGTAATGAGCAGCATTTGTCAAATTTGTTTGAAGAACCCAGCAACCGCCCATCTCTCCGAGATCAATGAGCAAAGCGGCGAAATGCAGGAACTACACATCTGCAACAGCTGTGCAGCCAAGTTACACCTCGATCTACCTAACAATCCTCCCTCAATAGCCGATATCTTGTCCATGGCTCAAGCAGACGCACAGGACGAGCCTGAAGTTGATGTAGAACTGGACATCTCATTCAGCAGCGAGGACGCAGAAGAGGAAAGTCTTCACTGTCCAGATTGCGGTATCAGTTTTGAACAATTCAGTAAAAACAATCGATTTGGCTGCGCCAATGATTACGAAATTTTTAAAGACCAACTTGAGCAGCTCTTTGACGAATTACATGGCGCCAAGCAACATATTGGACGTGGGCCGAACAACAGTGATCAACATGCTCAACTCCTAGCTAATCGTATCCGTTTGGAAAAACGCCTGCAAGACGTGATAGCCGAGGAGCGCTTCGAGGAAGCTGCACGTATCAGGGACCAATTGAAAGAATTAGACGAATGAGCGCTGATCTTCGTCTACAAACACTGCTAAATTCTGACAGTCATTGTCTTCATAGCCAAAAACAGGGCATCGTAATTTCGAGCCGCGTTCGTTTAGCACGCAATGTTGCTGACCAACCGTTTCGCCGATCACTAGAGCGTGAACAACAAGAAACGCTAACGCAAAGCTTACTACACACCTGCGCCAAGGTACTTAAACCTGAAGATCACATCCATCTTCAACTCGACGCCATTTCTGACATTCAACGCAAAGCTCTTGTTGAGCGCTTTATGGTCTCCCCAGAGCTTGCAGCCAGTCGTCGTAGTGAAGCGGTCATTATCGCCGATGACGAACATTGCTCAGCAATGATCAACGAAGAAGACCACATGCGCCTGCAAGTACTTAAATCTGGGCTAGATCTTGGCGCCGCTTTGCAGGAAGCACAAAACGTTGATCGACAACTCGAAACCTACATCAACTGGGCATACAGCAGTACTTTTGGCTATATGACCTCCTGCCCGACCAACACCGGAACGGGACTCCGCGCATCGGTCATGCTGCACCTTCCCGCACTGGCCGAAACCAAAGAATTGCGCAACGCCCTGCGTGCCATTGGCAAGCTTCATCTTGCTGTTCGCGGCCTTCATGGCGAAGGCTCCGAAGCAACTGGTCATTTCTATCAAATCAGCAACCAACGGACTCTTGGCTCATCAGAAGAAGACATCGTTGAGCGACTTGAATACGTGATTCGCGACCTGGTTGAATATGAACAATTGGCTCGTGAAAGCCTGCTCGATAAGAAACGTATCGAGTTCGAAGACAAAGCCTTCCGAGCCTGGGGCATTTTGACACATGCTCGCAGACTCACCAATCACGAGCTGATTGAACACATGAGTTGGGTTCGTCTCGGAGCTGCTACTGGCATCCTACCAATTCGCGACTGGTCTGTGCTCGATCGCATCTTCATTCGCACGCAATCCGCCCACTTGCAACTCCAGCATCAAGACGCCGACAACGGCAATGAGCGCAAAAAGTTACGTGCAGAACTCGTACGCACCTGGCTGCTTGGCGCGGTACGCTAAGGCTCAAATCTCCCAAAGTGTAGCAATTACATCCACAAGAAATCAACTCAAGTATTGGTACCTAAGTACAGAGAGCACCAATGACTATGCGTCATCTGCAATAGTGGCATCAAAGTTGCGTCTCCTTGTATACTTAGAACAATTTGACACAATCAGGGTCATTAACGATTTCATAGGATAGATAGAATGTTTGATAAGTTTACCGATCGCGCTCGAAAGATTATCGCGCTAGCTCAAAAAGAAGCAGAACGCTTCAGCCACGATTACATTGGCACTGAGCACATCCTCCTTGGCTTGGTCAAAGAAGGCAGCGGCGTAGCCGTGACTGCCCTCAACAACCTTGGCGTTGATGTCGATAAGGTGCGTAACGAAGTGGAAAAATTAGTGACTCCACAAAGCACTGATGGACCAAGCACGCCGTTGCCATTTACTCCGCAGGCGAAAAAAGTTTTAGAATTAGCCAGCGAAGAAGCACGCCACCTTGGCCACCCCTACATCGGTACCGAACATATTTTATTAGGCCTGCTTCGTGAAAACGAAAGCGTAGCCGCGCAAGTATTAATTAATTTAGATTTAAAATTAGAAGATGTTCGCGCAGAAATTCTCGACTTACTTGGTGCATCAGACCCAAGCACAACTGGCATGTCGAGTTCACAAGGCGGTAAAACCGAAAAACATCGCAGCTCGAAGAAAAGTGGCGAAGAAGGCAACAGCCCTGCGCTTGATGCCTTTGGTCGTGATTTAACTGCTGCCGCTGAAGCAAAAGAATTAGATCCGGTTATTGGTCGTTCAAATGAAATTGAACGCTTGTGGCAAATACTCTGTCGCCGCACCAAAAATAACCCAGTTTTACTTGGTGAACCTGGTGTTGGTAAAACGGCGATTGTTGAAGGCCTTGCTCAATCAATTGTTGATCAAGAAGTTCCTGATTTATTAGCCAATAAACGAATTATTAGCCTCGACCTCCCTGGCATGGTTGCTGGTACCAAATACCGCGGCCAATTCGAAGAACGCATTAAAGCAGTCATGAAAGAGGTGAAACAGGCTAAAAATATCATCCTGTTTATAGACGAATTACATACGCTCGTTGGTGCTGGTGGCGCTGAAGGTGCCATTGATGCGTCTAACGTTTTAAAACCAGCCTTATCGCGCGGTGAAATTCAAGTTATTGGTGCCACCACTCTTGATGAATATCGTAAATACATTGAAAAAGACGGCGCCTTAGAACGCCGCTTCCAAAGCATCATCGTTGATCAACCAACGCTTGATGACGCCACTAAGATTTTATTAGGCTTGCGCGATCGCTATGAAGCGCATCACCGCGTTCGTTACACCGACGAAGCCGTTAAAGCAGCCGTACACCTATCTGACCGTTACATCAGTGGTCGTTTCTTACCAGATAAAGCCATCGACGTCATCGACGAAGCTGGTGCAAAGCTTCGCTTAAAATCATCGGTTAAACGCCCAGAGTTTAAAGACCTCGAAGAAAAAATTCGTGATCTTGAAAAACAAAAAGCTGAAGCCGTTTTAAATCAAGACTTTGAAAAAGCAGCTGAGCATCGCGATGAAGCCGAACAAAATCGCGGCAAGCTCGAAGATTTAAAATCAGAGCACGAAGAAAAGTCAAAACAAATGTGCGGCGAAGTCGACGAAGAAGTTATTCGCGAAGTCATCAGTAAAATGACTGGCATCGATGTCCAGCATTTGGATGCCGAAGGCGCCAAGCGTTTACTCAAACTTGAAGACCACCTCCACAAACGCGTTATTTCACAAGACGAAGCCATCAACGCTTTGGCTCGTGCAATTCGCCGCAGTAAAGCTGGTCTTAAAGATCCGAAACGCCCGGTTGGTTGTTTCGTCTTTGTTGGACCGACTGGTGTTGGTAAAACCTTATTATGTAAAGCACTCGCCGAATTTATGTTTGGTGAAGAAGACGCATTAATCCAAGTCGACATGTCCGAATTCATGGAAAAACATAACGCATCACTCTTAGTTGGTGCCCCTCCAGGATATGTAGGCTATGAAGAAGGCGGTCAATTAACTGAGAAGATTCGTCGTCGTCCGTATTCGGTTGTCTTACTTGACGAAATCGAAAAAGCACATGGCGATATCTTTAATATGTTGTTGCAAATTATGGAAGAAGGTCACCTCACCGACAATGTCGGGCGTAAGATCGATTTCCGTAATACCATTATCATTATGACCTCAAACGTTGGTGCCGCCGACGCTAGCGAATCAGCAAGCCTTGGTTTTGAAACTGCTGAAGACACCGGTGATTACACCTATCAGCAAACCAAAAAAGCCTACGGCAAGGCCATGGAAGATTACTTCAAGCCTGAATTCTTAAACCGTCTTGATGAAACCATTATCTTCCGTCCACTTGAGCGCAGTGATTTACGCGAAGTTGTCAAACTTGAATTTAATCAGGTTGCCAAGCGTGTAACTGAACAAGGCGTTCAATTAATTCTTGCTGAAAGCGCAATCGATTACCTGCTCAATGAAGGCTACAACCCTCGCTTTGGTGCACGTCCAATTCGTCGTACCATCGAACAGAAAATCGAAGACCCGCTTTCAGAAACATTGTTGCGCGGTGAATTCAGTTCCGGCGCTACATTAAAAGTCGAAGAAGAAGACGGCCAACTTGTGTTCAAACGCGTCGATCCACCTGAAGAGGACGTCGATGCGGAATCAGTGGACGATCCAGACGAAGGCGCTGAAGTAGAAACAGCTTCTTAAGCCATTGCTTTAAGATCACTTACAGATTTCAACACCCTCGCTTGTCGAGGGTGTTTTCGTTTTACCTCAGCCTCCTTAATTTAAGCTTGCTTTAGTGGTATATACCGCTATGAAATAGACTGTATACGTCATGAATTCAAATACTGGAGGAAATCATGGGTAAAATAAGGTACATCATAGCAAGCACTTTAGTCATCTTATTGTTTGTGGTCATACATAAACAAGAATCAGAACATCTAATTATTGCCCCGCTTAATCCTGGCGAACTACAATTCACTGAATTCAAAGACTCGATTGTTTTCGACGGAAAAATTGATGAGGAATCTTGGAGCAAGATACCCAAGCACCAGCTCACTTATTATTCTGGAAATCGTAAACGCAAAGACGATTCAACTCCCCCACCACTGGCACACATACAACTCGCCAATACAGCAGAATATTTCGTAATTGGATTTAATGCGCCAGGACGCCCAAACAACAAAGACATCATTAGCGCAAAAGATCATGAAAAAGATTATGCTAATTTATGGAAAGAGGATACACTTGAAATATTCCTTGGGCTTGAACAAGATATCAATAAATATTTCCATTTTATCGTTAACCCCAATGGCAGTCTGAGTGATGCCTATTATACAAGCAGTGGCCGTAATGCTGGCTGGAATTCAAGCTTCGAAGCAAAAACACATAAAACAGGCTCTTCATGGTCTGCCGAAATTAAAATCCCAATCGTCGACCTCAACTTTAATCCAAAAACCGCATGGCGCATCCAGGTCATGCATGTACGCCAACAACCTAGACCACAAACGATCCAATTATTAGAAAATTACCAAGGATCCATACATCAACCACGCCTCTTTTCATCGATTCAAGTACCACAAGCAATTGCCTCAAGAGCTTTCCACATCAACCCATTTGAACAATCAAATGATGGTGGTCTGCAAGTGAAATTTAAATCCTCAATCGCCAATAAAAGCAATAAGGATGCAACCTTTCTCATTCAATGCACATCTTTGAACGACGACATGCATCAGCAAATGATTAACAAAGAGATATCAGTGCTCAAAAACAATGATTCTCCCTTATCCTTAAACCTACTATGCAAAGACGGCATCAACAATTCGTTTGAAGTTAAGATAATTAATAAAACCACGGGAAAACTCGTCTCACGCCAGTCGTTTACTGTTACCCCACCCTCTCAGGCACTATTCAATCAAATGCCCAAAGACACCAATGAATTACTTAAATTAGTTAATTTAAAATTCCCAATAATTGATATCCACACACATTTGAATCCGGACGACTTTAACAAGACCACCACCAACATTATACGAGACTCTGGAGTCGAGAAATTGGTCAGCCTTAATCTCAATATTCAAGATACACCAGAAAATGTTAAGGCGTCAATTGAACGCTACAGTAAGAGCTATGGCAATAATGTTATTCCATTCTTCAGACTCATCGGCCAATATAAGTGGGTAGACTCCAAAGAAGAAACTGAGCAATTACTCAATAATATACGCACTGCCCACAAACTCGGCATTAAAGGATGGAAAATCGGTAAAGAAATCGGTCTCTGGGCAAGAGATACCAACAACAAATTAGTACAAGTCGATGACCCACGTTTAGATCCCTTGTTCGAGTTAATGGAAGAACTTGAGCTACCAATACTTATTCACTCGAGTGACCCCGATCGCTTCTTACTTGATTTAAGCATTCAAGCTAAGCAAAACCCTAATACACCTTCCAAACAAAAGATATTGGATGATTTATTCAAGCGCATTAAACGACATCCAAAAGCGACATTTATTGCGGCTCATCTAGTCAATCTCAGTCACGATCCAATTCGCATTGCATATTTATTCGATAAGTATCCAAACTTATACGCTGATTTATCAGGTCGCATTCGACAATCACAGTTTAGACCAAAACTTAGCAAATGGTTATACGAGCATTACTCGCACCGCATACTGTTCGGCACAGATGGCAATGCGAGTAGTGTAAACTTTCGCAGCGGACGATTCTATTTATACCACCGCTTAATCCTAGAAACCGACCTCCCCCATATCCCTGCACCAAGACCAGGAAAAGGGGACCTGCCTACACACATACAGGGCATGAGCCTGTCCCAACAAGCATTAGAAAATATTTATTTCAAGAATGCGCGCAAAATACTAAAGATGAACTGAGAAACGGAGATCAACTACTTCTTTTCAGCGGGCTTCTCGTTTAATTCCTGGCTTTGGCGCAGCGCTGATTTTTCCTGCAGTTCTTTTAATTTATCTGCAGACATCTTGGTATTATTGCTCTTGTGACGATTGTCATCACCACAGGCACTAAGCAGGGCACACATAGCAATCAGGCAAAGGATAGATTTCAATCTCATTAGTAGCTCCACTTCCAGCCTAACACATCAACAATGCATGAAAACAGTCAAAGCTCGAGTTCACTGTCCAAATTTCATGCATCTGTGACATTGACCCTGATAAATGTTCATTAAATTTCGCATCTCACGCGTCATTAGCTCAGTTGGTAGAGCAAGGGATTCTTAATCCCTGGGTCCCAGGTTCGAGCCCTGGATGGCGTACCACAACACCCTCGGTCATTACAGCCGAGGGTTAATTATGCCCGGGCTACTGGATTTGGATTATCCTGGAAGCCCTTCCACTCTTCATCTGGTTGATCGATTTTACCATCAAGCCAATCAGATAGAGCGTTTAATAAAAGCTCTGTATTTTCTTTACCTACTTGCGCACTTGCATGCGCTCGTGGGTCGATGCCAACAATACCATAATTTGGATGGTCCTTGTACTCATCTTCCATCCAATTTATTTTTTCGTCTGCTCCACCGAAATCTTTTGGTTCGGCATTACATATAATATCCATGTCGACTGTTTTTGGATGCAAATAGAGCATCGACGATGTCTCATATTTAGCCGCATGATCACCATCAGTAGCAATACTTTCTTTACAATCCAATACATGCATCTTACCACCTGCCTCTATGTAGGCAGCCTTTGCTGGCTGCAATAACTCCCAGGCATTCGGATAATGACCAGTAAGCATAATAACCGCTTTATAGCCATTACGCTCTAAGCCCTGAAGCAATTCTACAATTAATGGTTGTATCGTTTCTTTTTTATAAAAATAAGAAAATGGCCAATCGCAATGCCCGCCACCAGAACCAAAATAAATAGGTGGATGCACCACCCCGCCTACACGACTTGCTAAACCAACTAAATGTTCATGTGCCTTTAAGCTGTCTAAACCACTCGCGTTTTGATAGCCGTGCCATTCTAAAACACCAAACGGAATATAAACCGCTGGGCGCTTATCCCGAGCAGCTTCGATCTGGCCTGGGCGCATATACTCTAAACGAACTTCTTCCTTTAACGCGTCGCTAAATACACCCATCACTCGCTCCTTATCACGAATCTACACGAACCGTCGCATGACGCCATGCCCCAGAACGGAAACGATAGTAAAAAACAGCGCACAGCACAAACAGTGAGAAACAGGCGACCACCCATGAAGCCATCAATAAATCCATTCCGGCAATGTGCTGTATATCTTGATGGGCAATATGGATAAGATAAGCACAAGGCAAAACCAAGCTCAGAATATAAACGATGGGCGTGGCGATAAACGTCCACCATACATCACCTGCCGCATTAATGCCGGCGCGTAATAATAATTGCACCGCATCAAATACGCCCCAGATACCGGCAGCTATAAAGACTATAATTGTCTGCTGTTTGATGTCCGCCCATTGTTGCGGATCGCCTTCAGTTCCAATAAATGGATCAGCCATGTAAGCGCCAAAGAATACATAAGCAATTAACCACACACCTGCATAAACAACGCCCATAGAGATATGCAAACCCAATACACGCGGAACATCATCATAGCGCTCAGAGCCTACTAATCGACCGACGCTAATGCTCACCGATTGCAATAAGCCCATCAGTGGTGCGAAAAACATAAAATACCATCCAATGACAATATTATTCGCTGCAAGCGCTACAGTACCAAAATGTGCAACCGTTAAAAAGAGAAAATGCCAACTCGATACTTCGATAATTTCACGGATGCCATGTGGTGTTGCGAATTTTAAAAATATATGCAAGCGCTGATAGCCCATTCGCCATTTAGCTAATATATGAAATTGAGACCTATTGTTTTTCCCAAAAAATAAACATGCATAAATAACCATAACAATGCTTTGCGCACAAACTGTTCCTATCGCTGCGCCAATGACACCCATTTCTGGGGCACCCCAATGTCCAAAAATCAGGGCATAATTAAACAGTACATTTAATGTGACCGCTATGACACTAAGCACCATCACTAAACGCACACGACCAATTCCAGCAAAGAATGCGGCCCACACCGCCAACATAATAGTTGGCAAGGTCCCGATGCAGTACCACGTCGATAAGTCGACCATGTGCTGATGTACAAGCGCTTCGGAATGGAAAAAATCAAAACCCCAAGGCAACAGTGGTATAAGTGCAAGCGCCAATAATGATCCGCCAACCGCCAAAAATATTGCAGGCCAAGTCATTCCGCCAACCATCGACCATTCTTTCGCCCCATAATGCTGCGACACGAAAGTACCAACGTAGGAAGCACCGGCGATAAAAAAGCAACAAATAAGATAATGCGTAATCATTGCCGGGAAACTTGCAGCAAGTGCTTCGGCACTGAGATAACTTAAAAATAATCTATCCAAACACTGCTGAATAGCACCAATACCAGTTCCGATCATTAATGGAAAACTGGTGCGTAAAATGCCACGCACACTCAACAATGCATCCATATCAAGTTGATGTTGGTCCTGGCCGTTATCACTGTTCACAAGAGAGCTCATCGCGGCACTGCTTTTGTCGCCAATCTTTTGGAATGCAAACAAATTGTCTTAAACAATTCACTGGTTTATATTTTATGTGACGTATACTCGCGGTGTTCACAAAAGGATTACTATTATGGGTGCAGCAGATTTTACGTGGCCAGAGAATTACCAGGCAGGCATTTCTCTTTCTTATGATGATGGCTTAAGTTGCCACCATCAATCAGTTGCACCCGAATTAGAAGCACATGGTTTTAGAGGGACTTTTTATGTACCAGCACATAGCACGCTTCTTACAGAAACCGAAGCCTGGAAACACCTCGCCGCACAAGGTCATGAACTTGGCAACCATAGCTGTTTCCACCCATGTCGCAAAGAAGTCGGCATGGATTGGGTACACGATCAATACAATTTAAAAATTTATTCTGAAGACAGATGGCTTGCAGAGATGCGCGTAGCCAGCCTAGCACTCAGTCTTATTGATGGGAAAGATCCAAAACAACGTAGCTTTGGCAATACCTGTAATCACACCATCATTGGTCCAGATGAGGACCCCATCTCATTAGACAACTGTATAGAGGAATTGTTTGTCGCTGGTCGTGGCGAGCACCACGATGACAATATTAATGTCTATGAATCAATAAACTTCAGCAATTTAGGCAATACTGTTTTAGACAAACATGATTTTGATGGATTTAAATCACATATTGATAAATGTCTTGAACAAAAGCGTTGGCTCATTATTGAAATGCATGGCATTGGCAAAGGCACACACAATTTATTTGTAGAATCCGATGTACACACACAGGTACTCGATTATCTACAATCACTCAAGCAAATATGGGTCGCACCAGTTGTCGAAATTGCCAATTATGTGAAAGCGCAACACGCCTAAGAAGCGGCGCGTTCAAACTTAAGCTTTAACTCACTGTATTCAGCGCGTGCCGCCTCAAGGTCGGTAAAGGTTTTCGACTTAATAACCTTTCTGTCCTTCGTACACACCCAATAATACCATAATAGGCCTTCGTCAGAGCTCGCTGTATTAAATCCGAATATATCATCAATATCGGTAACAGGAATGGAATGGCTTAAGCCGTTCATATCAGTAAAGGTAATTTCTGGCATAGAGAGCTACCTTTTAAAAAATAATAATAATTAAAATGACAACACCTGCACCAATCGCAGCTGCTTTCCAAAATTTCTCATCGGCACCACCGACCTGCTGTGCCACCTCTTGAGCCTTATGCGCTTCAAGCTGCAAGGCAGCTAATTCATCAGCATCAAATGCTTGAGCACTAACAGTTAGAGCCGTGGAGTCTTGCCCTTCCTCTGCTGCACTCAGGCTAACAGGCAACAGCAAACTCATGAATAAGCATAAACAAAAAGACATCATCGCGGTTTTCATAGCTTCTATTCAACATCATTTCACTGTGTTGACAATAAGCTTTGTCCTAGTCTTGGGTCTGTGTAGCTGTCAGCGCCACCCTAGTCCATCTGCGATACACCTAGCAGTTCCAAACACGCACCAATCTCATACTTATGATTGCGGCTTAGCTGCCATCGATTCGTTGTATCAATATTATATGTTAACAATGTCAACAGAAACACGTGATCAGTATCAAATGCAAGCACTGGAAGCCAAGGGACTCAGCGGAACAGACCTGCAGCGTATATTAACACAGGACGGCTTTCAGGTCTTTATCATCAGCGGAACGCTAGATGCCGAAAAGCCAACTGGCTTGGCTTATCATCTCCAAAAAGGACGTCCCTGTATCGTCCTTCTGGGTAATCGCAAAAATCAGAAACATTTTGTTGTAGCCAAAGGCTGTGAACCCAACCTTGCACACTGGTATTTTATGGACCCAGCTACTGGAAATAAACATTTAAACAAAAAAGATTTTATGCGTCTTTGGGAACAAGCACAATTTTTCTGTCTCATAGCAGTTCCAAAGAAAAAACAGATAAAATAGACGTTATTTCATGAAATAGATTTTGATTCGTAGATTCGTCAATAAAAGTTTCGAGCTATGACTTATACATGCGATGGATTTGTAGACCTCCAAGTTAATGGATACTTGGGCATCAGTTTTGGCAGCGCCGACCTCACCGAGGAAGACGCTCGTAAAGCCTGCGATGGCATTCTCGCTTCAGGAACTGCTGCTTTTTTAATTACCGTAACGACCAATCCTATTGATCGTTTTGAACGTAATTTACCGCTCTTATGTAAGCTGATAAATGACCCCGCTTACAAGGGCCGTCTCCTAGGCTTTCACCTGGAAGGGCCATTTTTAAATCCCAAACCTGGCGCCATTGGCGCACATAATCCAGATTGGTGCCAACCACCGAAAATTGAAATCTTAGAAAAATTTCAGGAATGGGCACAAGGTCACGTACGATTAATTACCGTCGCTGCCGACCTACCTGGAGTTGAAGATTTGTGCAAGCATGCCGTTAGCATGGGCATCTGTGTCTCTAGTGGCCACACTTTGGCTGAAACCGATGACCTCAACCGCTTAGCTGAAGCCGGTGGCAATGCACTGACCCACTTAGGCAATGGTCTCCCCAACGAAATTCATCGACATCATAATCCAATTTGGTCAGGCCTCGCTCATGATGACTACACGGCGATGATCATCACCGATGGGCACCATTTACCTGCAGAGCTACAAAAGGTCATGATAGAAGCCAAAGGTGTCGACAAAACTGTTGTCGTCAGTGATGCCTCCTCTATGGCTGGTATGCCGCCGGGGCGCTATCAAGGCATGGGCAACCTTATTGTGCTAGAAGAAAACGGACTGCTCCATAATCCAGAGAAACAATGCATGGTTGGCTCCTCGGCAATGATGTTTCAATGCATGAACCAACTTGCCGGCTTAGATCTCTTGAGCTACGAAGAAATGATCCAAGTAAGCATCACCAATCCGCTCAAGCTGATCAATGCTTCATCTGATGATTATCAAAGTGATCTATCCATCAGCTACGATCCACAGAGCAAACGCTTCAGCTTAGCAAATTCGTAAGCAATCTATTGTATCCCCTGACATTAGAGCCATAATACCAGCCGGGATTAGATATGCGCAACTTACCTGCTCGTGCCAGCTCAGTTCAGAAACTGCAAGAATGCCTTTGCACCTTTGTTGACGAAATTGGCGTCAGCAAATCAGCAGCGATCGTCGGTGTGTCCTCTGACACCATGCGTCGTCGCACACGTGGTGAGCAACCCTGGTTTTTCGAAGAAGTGCTCGACCTCGCTCGAGAGGAAGTGGCTCATAAACATCACGCTACGATAGCTGATGCCCTCGTCACCGCATTATCTGGCGCCATTGCGCATGACTTCCGCCCCCTACGCATTCCATCAGAATTGCGTGAGGTCTTACGCCTAGTCGGTCGATTAACCACTGATATCGCAGACACATTGGATGACGGTAAAGTCGATGCTGCTGAGGCTGCGAATCTGTTAGAGCTTTTTGCTAATTTAGATAATATGACAGCGCAAGTGAAGCTACAATTAAAAGGCCTTGTTGAAGCCGAAGCCAATAAGTAATTTAACCAGCTCGTCGACGAAACGGCAATACGACTGCTGGCGGTACATTTAATAATACCCGTTTTGTAGGTTCTAAATCCATGTGCGGTATTTGAAATTTACGCCATGCACGTTTTGAGTAGGTGAATTGAATATATAAACTATTAGCCGGTAAAATTTCAGCGATACTATTCCACACACCATCGCGTAATTGTTGTGGCATACTTAATAGCGGTAAACCACTAATTAATCCGCCAACTTGATCCACCGTATATCCATGATCACTGATATGTTTCGATAACTCTGATGCACAACCATTAACTACCGTCGTTTGCGGAAAGCGCGCTTGCAACGGTGGCACAAATGATTCGGTAAATTCTACCATCATGATCGGATTATTGGGATAGGCATCGACGATACGTTTGGTAAATGCACCTGTCCCAGGGCCCAACTCGATGATTAGCTTCCCTGGCTCTATATCACCGAGTGCACGAACCATGGCCTTGGCTAAAAGTGGGCTACTCGGCAAGACCGCACCGACTTGTTTCCGATTACGCAGAAAAGCACCGAGAAATTTTAAGGAACCCACCATCTCGTGTGGTTGTCGGAGTTTTGGATTCTTGCGCAAGGATGGATCATTAGCATAGCATCTTGGATCTTGAGTAGGCACGGAGGCACCCAGGCTTGGCGCCCATGCACGTAGCGTTGTACCATCCATCAATTCCACCGAATACTGGCAACATTGGACGCCTGTGTGTTGGCATGGGCTGTGAATTGCACCTCATTGGCCCCATTGGCTTTGACTTATCTGAAAAAGCCCTGCGTCGTGCTGGTCTTGATTATTGGCCGCACCTGAATTGGACCCTCCACCAAGATGATGATGCCTTTCTCGATTGGCTAGGTGATCGCAAACCATGGTTGGTTAGCAAATTTGGAGCACATCGCTACGACCAGGTAACCTACGAGAAAGATGACATTATCTTGATGGGCAATGAAGTTACTGGCCTTCCTGACGCCTGGCACGAACGTTGGCCAGACCAGATAATATCAATTCCTATTAAGGGTGCTGTACGCAGCTACAACCTGGCGAACGCAACAGCGATCGTCCTTGCACATGCGCAGTTAAGTTGTGGAAATCTGGATGGCATATCTGGAATGGACAAACCCTAAATCGCTATTGCCTGTGCACATCAAATCTTAGGCTGTGCGGCCCTTTCAAGGAGCGCAAAATGGGCGACTACAATATATCGGTAATTCCTGGTGACGGCATTGGTCCAGAGGTCTGCACTGAAGGCATCAAAGTGCTTAATAAAATTGGTGAAATTTGCGGACATACTTTTAGCTGCACTGAATATCTTGCTGGCGGTATCGCTATTGATGAAACAGGCGTTCCTTTACCTGAAGAAACCATTAAAGGCGTTCTTGCATCTGATTCCTTATTATTCGGCGCTATTGGTGGGCCAAAATGGGAAGACCAACCGCAACACAATAAACCTGAAGCAGGTTTATTACAATTGCGCAAAGAATTAGGTGCGTTTGCAAACCTACGCCCAGCAATTGTTTTTGATGAGCTAGCCGAAGCGAGCACCATCAAAACTGAAATTATTCGCGGCACCGACATTATGGTCGTTCGTGAATTGACTGGCGGAATTTATTTTGGCGGACCTCGTGGCATTGAAGGTGAAGGCGAAAATCGCAAAGGCTTCAATACCATGGTTTATACCGCTGAAGAAATCGAACGCATAGCGCGTGTCGGTTTCGACACCGCCATGGCTCGTAATAAAAAATTATGTTCTGTTGATAAAGCAAACGTTTTGGACGTGTCGCAATTATGGCGCGATGTCGTCACCGAACTCAGCAAAGAATATCCAGAAGTTGAACTCAGTCATATGTACGTCGACAATGCCGCGATGCAGTTGATTCGCGATCCCAAACAATTCGACGTCATTGTTACCGGTAATATCTTCGGTGACATTCTCTCAGACGAAGCCAGCCAGCTCACCGGATCTATAGGCATGCTCGCCTCAGCCAGTGTTGGCGGTCCAATCGGATTTTTTGAACCAGTACACGGCAGTGCTCCAGACATCACTGGTCAAGCTTTGGCCAACCCATTAGCCATGATCGGCTCAGTTGAAATGATGCTGCGCTATGGTCTCAAGCTCCACGACGAGGCCGATAAGGTCAACAATGCCCTGCGCCAAGTCCTCAAAGATGGACTGCGAACAGGCGACATTATGCAGGACGGATGCCAGCAATTGAACACAAGCCAAATGGGTGACGCTGTTTGCGAGAGACTCGCCTGAGCGCCTTGCCTTCCCACGACAAGTTACCTAGGATACGCAGCACTATGATGACACACAAAACCCTACTCGTACTTATGGCAGCACTTGTCATCACCCTCAGCAGTTGTGGTGGTGATCGTGAAGCCGTTTATGAAAACGTTGAGATCAGCGCCCTCAAAGAGCAGGTCAGTGACCTCGAGGCCAAATTGGCGCAAAGCCAAGCCGAGCTTGAAGCATCTCGTGGACGCACCACCGACCCTGGTGCAGATCTACGCAGTCGCCTTGCTGGCTCAGGCGCGAATGTTCGCTACCGCAACGGTGAGCTGATTATCAGCATCGAAAATGACATCCTCTTCCGCAGCGGCTCTGCCACTTTAACTGGTCAAGCCAAAGCGAGTTTGAGCAAAGTAGCGCGTGCCATTAAAGCGAGCTACAGCTCTAACTACGTACGCGTTGAAGGACACACTGATAATCAACCAATCCGTCGCACCAAAAACAAATGGGCAGACAACTGGCACCTTGCTGGCGGTCGTGCACGCGCGGTATTAGCGCAATTGTTAAATTTGGGCATCCCCAAAGATCGCATTAGCTTTGCTGGATATGCAGACGCCCAACCATTAACCAGCAACAGCACTAAATCAGGTCGTAGCCAAAACCGTCGCGTAGAGATTATCATTCTACCAATACTACCTGAATAATTAATTGAGTCTCAAAAGACAAAAGGCCGTCCATTTGGACGGCCTTTTTTTTATTCCCATAGCACTTCTTGCTTCTAGATATTTTATTCAAATAATGATAACATGGCAAAACAGCGCACTACCATTGAATCCAGCTTAAACGAACAGCAAGTTTTTCAACGTAATAAACAAAACAAAGCAAACATTGAGTTCAAACTCACTCACGCTGCTGATGGTGCAATCACTGGGAAAATAATTCACAAAGGAAAGGCGCTTCGTGGTCTTTCAAAAATAGCGGCTGGTAAAATTAGCAATGGTAAAGCACTGTGTCGTCTTAAAAACATTCCCTGTGGTGGACCCTACACCATCGAACTATCACTTGGATCTAAAAAAATTAAAACGGTTAAAAACATCTTTGTCGGTGATCTGTGGGTTATGGGCGGCCAGTCCAACATGCAGGGCGTCGGCGTTTTACGCGATGCCATTAAAGCCCACCCCCTGGTTCAAATGTTTTCCATGCGCGATCAATGGTCAAAAGCTGTTGAACCGATTAATTTTTGCCCCGGTGCTTTGGACAAGGTTTATCACGGACAAGATAAGTTTCGCAGTGATCTCGAAGATAAAGCGCTGCGTATCGGTTTATTAAAAGGCGTTGGACCAGCACTCAGCTTTGCCAATTATTTAAGTAAACATTTCAATATTCCCATTGGGCTTATCCCCTGTGCTAAAGGCGGTAGTGCTATGCATGAGTGGGATCCAGCATTAAAGTTAGCTGGTGGAGATTCTTTATACGGAGCCTGCTTAAGACGCATCGAAGCCGCAGGCGGAAAAATAAAAGGAATGATTTGGAGCCAAGGCTGCTCTGATGCCAGTCACAAAGACGCGCAACTGTATACACGACGTATGGAAAATTTAATTGCCAACCTGAGCAATGACCTGCAACAAGCGATTCCTTGGATCATGACGCAGATAAATGGCTTTTACGACACAAACCGTCACAACCTAGACCCCCTGGCATGGACATCAATCCGCCAACAACAATTCGAATTAGAAACCATCATTCCCAATGTTCGTTGTGTAACGACAGTCGATTTAGATTTAGATGACGGCATTCATATATCGGCAAAATCACAACATCGCGTTGGTCAACGCCTCGCAAAAGCAGCGACCAAATTATGCGGCTATGACAAACAAGAAACGCGATCGCCTTATATTGCTAGCATTTCCTCCAAGCGCGGCAATCAATTAGCGCAAACAGATTTTGGTTCCTACGCCATAAAAATTGCAGGCCACTCAGGGGATATTCATGCGCCGGGTGAACGCGTTCTAGGGTTTTCTCTACGCGATGACAATGGCAACGAATGCCAGACGATTTACAAAGCCTGGATTCACGAGCAGTATATTATTTTACAGACTGAATTGAAATCAGAAGAACTGAAAGAATACAAACTTTATTACGGATTTGGTACTGTTCCATTGTGTAATATTGTCGATGACAATGATATGGCGCTTATGGCAAGTGGACCCTACGACCTCTCAACTATTTAAGTTGCAACCAACGTACTTGATAGGCACTCATAGTAATCGAGTCATCACTCAATGATTCCTCCGGTGCTAAAATATCATGGTCAACTACACCTGCACTTGATACATCAAGAGTTAATTCATCTGCACTCACAGAAATAATCGCTAATATACTTATGCCATTATCCGGGATGCGTTTTAATGCAAAGCATCCAGCACCAAGATTAACAACTTCTTGCTCCGCATCTGGATGAAAGGCTTCCTGCTGCAGTCGCGTATTGAGCAAATTCTTATACTGTTCAAACACTAATGCTCGCCGCGAATTATCCTGATCGAGCTCACTCACGACTGCATCAATCTGTAATTTCTCACGATTAATGCGCCTATTAATGCCAGATGATTCCATGCCCTCAATATCATTACGAGAACCTAATAAACTATGAATATAAATAGCAGGGATACCGATAAAGCTTAGGGCAATAGCTTGACTAGCGATAAATCGCTTCACCTGTAAATCAATTGGCTCATCGGCACGTGGGTCATTGATAATATCGAAATAAGTAATGTTTAACTCATAAGGGCTGGTACTGCCATCACTGTTGGCCTTGTAGTTAACGCGACCGCCATGTGATTCGACACGCTCACACAAAGCTTGGCGTTCCTCATCAGTCAAAATGCCTTCAGTAGGTCGAACGCCAATACCATCATGAGTGGCAGTCATATTTAAGAAGGTCGCTCTGTCACTGACCTTGGTAATAGTCGACGCCCACTGCGAAAGTTTTTGTGCATTGCCCTGTGTAAAGGAATAAACAATCATTGGTGACAGGGTGAAATTATAAATGATTTGAGCCTCATCCCCCTTATTACCAAAATAAGAAATATTCTCTTGGTGTGGAACGTTGGTCTCAGTCAAAACAATCAAATGCGGGCAAACCGCATCATAAACTGCACGGACCAATTTCACAAACGCATGGGTTTCCGGTAAATGAACGCAAGTGGTTCCCAGTTCCTTCCAGAAATAGGTAATTGCATCTAAACGCACCATAGAACATCCATACTTCGCGTAATGCAATAAAACATCAAGCATCTCGATCAAAACTTTAGGATTCTTAAAGTTGAGGTCGAGTTGGTCTTCAGAAAAAGTCGTCCATAACCAGCGAGCACCATCGTGGGCCTGATATTCATGCAATAACGGTAAATTTCGCGGTCTCGTAACCTCACTTGTATCTGTTTTTGGATCTAAATTAATAAAGAAGTCATCGTATTCTGGGTCCCCAGACAAATAACCTTTCATATAGACGCTTGATTTTGAACAGTGGTTAACCACTGCATCATAACACATCCGGTAATGTTTTGCTAAATCCTCAACATCATTCCAGGTACCCAAATCAGGATCAATTGCGCGATAATCTACAACCGAAAAGCCATCATCTGACGTGTACGGACAAAACGGCAGAATATGCACAAAAGAAAGCGCTGAACCGACACGTTCAGTCAAAAATGATTTTAAAACCTGCAACGGCGCTTGCCGGCCGTCTTGCAAGCTGTCACCATAGGTAATCAGAAAACTATCAGATTGACTCCATCCAGCACGTGCACTTGGAATTTCATCACGATAGCGATCCAAAAGTGCCTCTACATCTTGGACCACTGCATCGACAGCATCAGGATACATGACGGCCAATTGTTCGCGTATGGATTCTTGTGGACTCATCATCTTCCCCAGTGGTATTTAAATTAAATCAGCATTTTCTAACAAATAGCGCAGCTTTGTACGCAACACGCGGTAACTAAAATGTCGGATACCTAAATTATAATTAATTTCAGCATGCTCTTTAGCCAGCTCTTTATCTTCGATATAGCGCCGTGCTTCCTCTACCACCTCAGGCGTCACAAAACCATCAAGTTTTGCAACCTTGAAACCCTTTGGCTCAATATCTTCAATAAAGGTCGTATAGC
Organism: Planctomycetota bacterium; assembly: GCA_028280785.1. GTDB lineage: Bacteria > Planctomycetota > UBA11346 > UBA11346 > UBA11346 > JANQLF01. Next base: position 6,107 of record JANQLF010000310.1, on the reverse strand, counting down.
GATTCACTACAATCGGCTTCTTGAAATAGATTGTTTCCAAAAATGCATTACCGAAACCTTCATATAAACTTGGATAGGTAACCAGGTCAGCGATATGATAAGCGTCACCAAGTGAATAAATCTTTTCTCCGTTTTCACCCTCACGGCGCTCTTCATCAATACGGTGTTCGATTAAACGCATGTCGACCTTGCGATATTGAGCATATTCTTGCAATGCTTCGTAATAAGCATTGCCCTCATCGCCCGTTTTATGACTAATTACCAATTTGGCTTTAGGCATATCCAGCTGCGCAACAATATTGATCGCATGTTCGATGCCCTTACGCGGAATAATGCGCGTAGGTTGCAGAATAATGATATCATCATCTGCAAAACCAAGTTGGGCGCGCATATCAGTGAGATACTCATCCTCTTCAGGCGGAAGCGTTTCGAAATCATGAACGTTTGGAACCATAATCGAATGGCAACCACGGCGTCCTGCCAATGCATTTTGTGCCATACTATTAATAGTGACATGTTGCATTGCTGGTAGAATCGGTGGGAAAGCAGCCTGCAAATAATCACCTATCGCATTGCGCTTAAATCGATCACGCTCCCAAAAGAAATCATGGTGATGGCCGATAGATGGAAAATTTGTTTCGGCAATAAATTCAGTTATAGCCATACCCAATGGGATATGCATGGGGATACACAAAGCATTTTCAATTAACAGTAATTCAATACCAAATTTTTCAGTAAACTCATACAGCTTTTGTTTGAGACGCTGGCTCATATCATAAATGGCCTTACTCACATCTTTGCCGCGTTCATGACTGCCAAATACATGCTGATCAATCCATTGATTGTTATCATGACCAAAGTACGCCTCTTCTACCAGCATACTTTTATCCGGATTACGATCCAAAACACCAGCAAACCAATAAATATCACAACTCAAATCATCACGAAATACATCAATCCATTTATTCACTTCCAAGGATACACCGTCAGTCCCTGCAAATCGAGTTGATACACAACCAATACGCTTAGCGATCATTCACTATCCCCTAACACACATCTCTTAATTGGATTAAATCGGTTATTATACAATCTGGAACTACTTCTGAGGCTTCTTTATGGTCTTCACGCATCCGCAAGCTGCGTTTATCCCCTGCAAAAAGAGCTGTTTTAAAGCCAACCTGTTGTGCGGGATACATATCATTGAGCATATCGTTGCCAACATACAAAACATGCTCAGCTTTTATACCTCGATTTTCCAAGGCACTTCTAGCTTCCTCGTACATCCATACATCGGGCTTAGCTCGCTTTGATTGATACGAGTACCAACTTAGGCTCGGATCAATCCCATAATCACCAAGTTCTTTATAACATAAAGCCGTAAACAATATTGGCGTATAAAACTGCGCGTTGCTGATTATTCCAAGTTCAACATCCTGCTCAGCAAAAAATGCAAAACATTCTTCCACATGTGGCATTGGCCACACTGGGTTAGTCGCGCATTCATAAACAACTGCTGCGTGTTCGGCAATTTCACTACGTGTATCCTGGTGGAGATCAACCAATATATCCTGCCAGATTTCAACAATATTCACTTCAGGAAACGGATGCCCAAGCGCACGCGTACGTTCATGATCACGAGCAATGGTGTCCAATAACAATTCCTGGCTCAGCTCTGTATTTTTATATCCGCAGCTTTTCTCTAATGCGTAGTGCAACGCATCGGACTTACTGAGTTTTTGAGCAATGCCAATATCACCACTCGCACTAATCATTAAAGTGCCGTAAATATCAAACAAGACCGCCTTGATATCCAAGCGTTCAAGCCGCGGCTCCAATCCGGTATCTTCAACGGCTAATTCTGTTGAATGTTCACGTATGTAATCAGCTAAACTCATTCGCCAACTCGCAACGGATAAAATCGATGTGAACTAAGAAAGCCATCTAACACCGCGGATGGTCGATTTAATGTGGCAAATCCAGCAGCGCCTTGTTCAGCTAAAACACGCGTATAACAGCCTGCCAATTGATCGCCAATATAGGCAAAAGAATACAACTTATTAATTAATACGGCATTCGCCTCAATCATTTCACTGTCAGCCAACTGCATTTGTGGAGCAAGCTGCTCCCTGAGAAACTTTTGCTTTTTTGGATCATCAATAATGGCTCGCAACACTTGCCGTTGCAGGTCAATAGTGAGCAAGGCAAAGTCAATTGCACCATTCTGAACCTGGCGCATAGCCAATGAGTGAAGTTCTTCAGCACTTGGCTTATCTATCCCATAAGAATGGAGCGCGAAGACATACGTGTTGGACCACTGTCGCACATAAGCAGCTTCCCCAACCCAATCCAACGGAATATCAATGCGTTGATACAAACCAGGATAAGTAATATTATTTTCTTTAAAATCCGATGTGATTTCAGCGAGATCTCGACCAATTACTGGACGTCCCATCAACCATGGCTCCAAAAAGACCATGCCAAAGCCTTCAGCAACACTAGTGGTTAAAATGGCATCAGCCGCTGCAACATTGTCTGCAAAACCTAATCCATCGACGGTCCCAACTCCAAAATAACAGGGCAAATCGTATTGTTCCGCAAAGTGCTCCCACTTATCATAATGAGCCTTCTCGATCGGATTCATTGGTGGCAAGGTCAATGCGTATACCGTACCCGGTTCTGCTATGGCCGCATGTAATAATAATTCACCAACATTTTTTCGAGTAATCCCACGCACCGGATAAAGAATTAATCTATCAGGTACATCAATGTTCATTTTCTCAGACCAATAAGCTTTTGCATCTGCATGGTTACGTTCAGCGATTTCCCCAAACACAGGATTAGGCAAAACATGCAAACGCGCATCATCCAATCCAGCTTCAGCTAAAATGTTTTCGTCACGTTTATTTAAAACCGAATAGTGAATATGTTGCGCCTGCGGATAAAGATATTTTATAAAATCTTCTTCACTAGCATTCGCATACATAGCTCGAGATTTGTGATAATTCTGCGGGCGAAAATCTTCGATGAAATCATGGATTTGCAAAAATAAATGAAAGCCACGCTCAGCTAGATGCCAAACCGCCTGTGGCCATGCTACATTTTTTCCCAACGCATGATTATGAATGTGCAGAATACACTCACCAGGCAAAAACTCAGCTTCGGCAAGTATCGACTCCACTTCGTCTGCCAGTACATCTGGTTCTAAACAAGCATCATACGACAGACGTGGTAACGGTACGACTCGATAGTTAATATTTTTAAGAGAGCCCTTTAGCTCCGCCGGCAATGCATTATTACCCTCGCCAACAATAATCAGCACCTCTGCTTGGCGATCACCCCACACCGCATCAAGCGAGTACAAATGATTTTCTATAACTCTGGTCACTCCACCTGCATTGAGATGGTAGTGAAACAAGGCTATTTTCATCAGCTCGTAGCTTTCCCCGATTTGAATTTCTCAACGTACTCTGGGATTTCCAACATTGGAGGACGCTCATATTCGAATATTTCATGTTCGATCGTTTTATAAGCGCTGTCGACTACAGAAAATTGGCGCATAATCGTATTTAATTCATCGACCAACTCAATTTTCTTATCACGCTGCAATCGTTTGATCAACGTTCGCAAGATTCCAAATGACATACGACCCAACGCAGTCGTTTCCTGATTGCGATGTACACGTTTATCAAGATCAGTCTGGGCAAAAGCTTCCATGCCCATTTCATTATGGATATCTATGAGCATAGATGTCTCGACGCCATAACCGACCGGAAATGCAATCTTCTCAAGAATCTCTCGACGTCCTGCATATTCACCTGAAAGCGGTTGTAAAATTGGTGTCAATGCAGGATAAAATAAACTAAACAAAGGACGGGTTAAGATCTCGGTTACACGACCGCCACCTGTAGGACGCACACCTTGAGAGAAAGCCAGTGGTCGATCGTAAAATCCCTTAACATAATGAATGTCTGGATCTTCAATAAGTGGACCAACTAAACCATACACAAAACGGGGATGGATATTGGTGATGTCCGAATCAACGTAGACAATGATATCGCCAGTCAGAAGATACAGGGCCTTCCATAAATTCTCACCCTTTCCGCGATGATCTCCGTGAGCCTGCAAATGATCAGATGCTAAGTACACATCCACACCAAAACTCGAAGCCACTTTCATGGTTTCGTCTTCACTGCCTGAATCGATAACGGCAATTTCATCGAGTAGCGGATAGCGGTCCATCAATTCTGACTTAAGAATTACAATGACTTTACCAATTGTTTTTTCTTCGTTTAACGTCGGCAGGCATAAAGATATTTTTAAATTCTTCTCTTTTTTCTTGCGTACCAATTCTTCAATATTGTTGAAGTTGGAGTGATGGTAGGTCCTGCTACTTAACCATTCTTCAGGATTCATCGCAAACTCCTTCATCTATGGCAAGCAATATACCAATTAATTGTGCAATGCCGGTAAAAATTGGTTCTATATCTACATGATCACTTGGTTGCAAACGTCGGCGTCCAGAGGTCATTCCGATTGTTAATGCAGGGATATTTCGAGCAATAAAGTTAGAAAGCTCAGACGCGATATGTGCTTGAATTGGTTCGATGTCTAAAACACGCATGGTTTCCAATGCCGCTTGAACCAGTGGGTGATTAAACTCCAAACCGCCCGCCTGACGAGAAAAGAAATAGTCAACATTGATATCAACATCATAGCGAGCAGCCATTTCGGCGGTAATACTGCGAATCTCTTCCTGCACACCTCTAATAATTTCGTCATCGTAACTGACCACTTCAAAACCAAGCTCAGCGTGCTCAGGTTCGATGTCGTAGCTAGTACCTGCATGTAATTTACCCAGGCGAACAACACTGTATGGACGTCTTGGTAATGGAATGCGCATCATGCGATTAACAACACTAGTCAATACAACCAGCGCACTCTCTTCATCATAAAGTTTTTGACGATTAGTATTGACGTCACAACTCATGTCACCGCGAAGCGTACCGATCGAAAAGTGATTCAACTTACCAAGAGGTACGCCCTCTAAAACCAATCCAAAATTTGGTCGACGTCTGGCATTATCGAGAAAGAAGTTCACCCCTTCATGATTGCCACGGTCAAAACTCTTAACCGATCCGACCAAGGTTAAATTAGATTTTAATTCAATACCTAATAATTTTAAAATATCTGGAAGTAAAACCATGACCGCCGCTGAAACCGTATTTTCAGCAACACCTGCACCGGTCACTTTATCTGATAAAACAGATGCATCTTGATTTGTTTTAGCTGACACCTCACTATCGAGATTAGTGCAGATCATGATGTCGCGTTTGCCCTCAGAACCGGGCAAGACGCCTACGGCATTCCCGATTTCATCGCTTGCTGCTTGGGGCATGCCAGCCAGAACAAAACGCTCGAGCATAAACTCGACACGCTGCCCTTCATCCCCAGTTGGTGCCTCCATCTGTGAAAAGAGCACCAAATTAGACAATAATTGTTCTCGAAGCGGCTTAAGTTTATTGACCGCATCAAGGGTAATTTGCTCATTTATTGAAACCGGCTGCATGCCGAACCCCCTTGCAAAACTGTGCCGTCTAGTGTGCGCGCTTTTGGATCAGTCGCAAGTAGAGGAGATCGATCATTTGCCAGGCTAAGTGTCTATATTTCAATTACTTAGCTGCTAATGGCAGACCTAAGATGGATCACGTGGACCACAGATTCTACTGATCAGCTCACGCATTTGTGGGCTATCAGGCATATCGCGTAACAACTGCATAAGTTGATGGCGCATCTTCTTACTCACGCGCGAAAGAAGATAACGCAAATCGTCCTCAGCGACTTGAACACCGGATTTCCCCAAGTGCTTTTTCGCGTATATTAATTCGTTCTCGGTCAGACTCTCGAAATATTCAGCTACTGACCCAAATAAATCAGACTGTTCACGTTCTTGAGCAAATGCTTCAACCGCTTGCTTAATAATCTCTTCGGCCTCATGAACATCTTCTTGGCGTAAATGCTGATGACGTGCTACCACCTGATCAAAATGATCGAGATTATACGCATAGACGTTGTCCAATTGTGAAACATCCTCAGCAACATCTCGCGGT
>JANQLF010000178.1 GCA_028280785.1 Planctomycetota bacterium | reverse complement strand
CCAGTGCTGCTAATGGCTCATCTAGTAATAATAATTGCGGTTTAATCGCTAAGGCACGACCAAGGGCAACCCGTTTACGTTCGCCACCTGATAAGCCCTGGGGCATGCGCTCTAATAAATGGGTAATCCCTAAACGCTCAGCTAAATCACGAACGCGATCACGAATGAGTGGCTGTTTTACGCGACGTACCTGTAAACCGTAGCCTAATTGTTCTTCAACCGACATGGTTGGAAACATCGCACCGTCTTGTGGTACATAACCGATGCCGCGCGCAGCAGGGTCGGCATGGGTAATGTCATTGCCGCCTAAGGTAATCGTGCCGCTATCTACTTGGCGCAAACCAACGATGGCTTCGATTAATGTGGTTTTACCACAACCTGTTGGACCCATGATCACGCCATAGGCACCTTGTTCTAATTTAAAATCCACTGGGCCCATGGTGAAGGCACCTTGCTGAACACTGACGGCTTTACAGTCGATCATGACTCACCCCGCGTTCACCAAAAAAGCGCACTAAAATTAAAACACCAACAGCCATGATGACCATTAAAATCGAAACCGCGACAGCCGTGCGCAAATTACCCACAGATAATTCAAGAAAAATACTGGTTGGCAGCACTTCAGTTTTCATGCGCGTCGCACCAGCAAATACCAAGACCGGACCAAATTCACCTAGACTGCGTGCCCAAGCAATCGTTGCCGCTGAAACCATGCCGCGGCGCGAGGCTGGAAAAGCAATAGTCCAAAAAGCCTGATTAGACGAAGCACCTAAGGTACGCGCCACTTGTTCCGGACGTTCAGCAATATGATCAAAGGTCGTACGCATAGCACGAATCGCAAATGCAGAACCAACGGTAAATTGAGCGAGAATTAATCCGGTGACCTCATAAGTGAAAGGCACGACATTCGATTCAAACCAAATACCCGGCGCGGTGCGGAATAAAATCAATAAACTAATGCCAATTACCAGCGGCGGTAAAATAATTGGGATATCCATGATCCCCTCAAATAATCCACGCAATAATTGCCTACCGCGTGTCTTGGGGCGCCAGCGACTGAAAACATAACCGATCGGCACGGCAAACCACAAAGACAATAATGCCGTAATACCGCAGCTGATTAAACTTAATTTAATTGAAAACTGAATGTATTCATCATTTAAGGTATCAAGTAATTGATTACCCGAGGTATAACTCAGGTCAGCAATAATCAGTGCAGCAATAAACAGTATATAAGTGCCAGCAATCAGCCCGCATATAGTCCAAAAGATCCACGCCGGTGACGGCCGGTGCTGCAACTCGTTATCGCTCACCCGGCTTATTCCTGACCAGGGCCGTCTTTAAAGGTGAAGGCCTCGCTTGGCACTGATTTTTGATCGCCAATCCAACGAAAGCCCGCTGCTTCATAATCTTTTTGATGCTGTCGCAGCGTATCGAGTAAACGCGCCATTAATGCGGGATACGGTGTACTCGAGCTTTTGGCAAATGGCTGTACCGCTAAGGCACCAGGATGTTTAATCGGCACTAAATCGAATTTATCAATGTGCTCACCTACGTTTACTTTATACACGATCGCGGCGTCCAAGCTACCAGTGCTTAAGTGATTAATTAAGAAGTCTGCTTGAGGATTTTCGACTTTAATATTTGGTCGCACCGACTCGAGCAGGTTCGCATCTTTTAACAAGCGCTTAGTCATGAATCCGAGCGTTGCTTGCTCGGCATTACTCACGCCGAGACGCATGCCGGGTTTAGCTAAATCAACGAGTCCAGCAATCTTTTTCGGATTACCCTTCATCACGGCGATGACAATGTCAGTCTCGGTCATGATAACGGCTTCAGGAAATAAATCCTTCACCGGTTCAATAAAACAAATATCGCAGGCGTAATAGGCATCGGGAATGCGAATGTCTTTATTTTCCTTAGCCTTATCCGCCATGTCCAACATGTCGGCGCAGAGAATACCGCAGCCATTATATTTAGTGGTAATAGCAACTAATTCACGATTTGAAAATTTCTGCAAAGCAGCTTCTACCGCCGGACGATTAACCGAGCCACTGTAAAAAACAATTTCTGGACGTTCAGCCCAGGCGTCGCCACCCTTAGAAACAAACCCGTGCTTGGTAAATACCGGTGCGCCGCGTTCGGGGCTGGCAATCCAGCGTGAAAAATGCAAGGCCAGCGATGGCTGCTTGCAAGCTTCTAAAATACCGATGGCAACTTCACCGCCTTCAGGATCAAAACCCGGAGGCACTACTGCTTCAGCAACTTTTTTCTCGCGATTAATTAAAGCGACAGTTGAGTCCCAAATAATCGCTGCATCAAGTGTGCCGATAGATAAATCAGTAGCGACTTCATTAACGGTTGGTTTCATTACCGCGGCAGCTTTGCTGACTGCCTCCCACTGACCGGTCGCCTCTAAGGCTTTTTTGGTAATCGTACCGACAGCCGCAGCATCGGGATTAGCAATGCCAAAGCGCACGTCATTTTTTAAGAGGTCATCGATGGATTTAATGTTTTTCGGATTACCAACGGGTACCGCAATGATTGGACGTTGCTGCGCGAGGTCGAGAATTTCTCTGACTAATTTTTTCTCACGTGCTTTGTGCAAGTGATCAATATCTGCGGAAATAAAAGCATCACCAATGGGATTGAGTTCGATGTTGGCCATCAGGGTGCCGCTACCACCAAAACGCAAATCAATTTTGACACCGTAAGCGCGTTCGTAGGCAAAGGCCAATTCGGTCATCGGTCCCTTGATGCCAGCCGCAGTGTGAACGATAAGTTCAGCAACCGGGCCATCACTGCCATCACCATCCGGCATGACATCCGGTTCGCTGGTCAGCATCTTCGCCATGATGATTAAAACGGCTAAAGCCACCAAGGACCCGATAGCCATGCTCAAACCATTCATCCGCATCGATCCACTCCTCACAACTGTGGGAACAACTCTAATAGCTCAGTCAAAAAAAGCGACGACAAGCACCTGGCCTATCAGAACATATGTTTGTCCGATTGAGTACCAATATAACGTCCAAAATCGTGGAAAACGACATGCTTTTCTCTATTCTATACGCAATTACCCGCCAATTTGTGAGACATTTTGCACTGCTGTACTAGTTCGGTAAAACCCGTTCTATAATGGCAGGACTCTACCCAATTCTTTGGCACGAGCGCGATCGTATATTTCCTTGGCCACAACCACGTCTTCGATACCCATACCGATGTTCAGATTCAGAATACGCTCCGTGTCGTTTTCACGTCCAGGTCTATGACCAGCGACGATCTCACCCAGTTGGGCATGGATGTCCGGTGTCTCTTTCGGCAATTTACCAGCAGAGACAAAAAAATTAAATTCATCGGCACTGTCGATGACAAATTTATCAACGCCGAGGAAGGTCTTCCACTCCCACATGCTGTTGCGGTCGATTGGCATGCACAGGGTACCTGGTTCGATCCACTCGTCTTTGATTCCTGGATTTGGAACTGCCAACACAATAGTTGCACTGACGATTAATTGTGAACCACGAACGATTTCTTCATTGGTTTCTTTGCACACCACATTGAGGTGCGGGAATTTTTCCTTAATAGTATCGCGCAGGCGTTCAGCTGAGGCAGGAATTTTGTCGGTGATTTTAATGGTTTTTAAGTTCGGCAAAACTAATGGCAGGAATAATAATTGTTCCAGGCCTTGAACACCGGCACCGATTAATCCAATTTCATGGGTGTCCTTACGCGCTAAGTGCGATGCGGATACCGCTGTCACACCAGCGGTGCGCTTACCAGTAATCCAGGTCGCATCCATAATACAAACCGGCATGCCCGTTTCTGGACAGTTAACAATGACTAGTCCACTTAATTGCGGAAGATTATGTTTGTAATTATCAGGGAAGCATTCAGCCCATTTAATACCGCAGGCACCAGTTTCAGGAACATAACCAGGCATGGAATGCATAAATGAATCAACAACCGGATAGAGAGCCATCTTTGGTGGCATTTGATACGCTTCGTTACCATGGGCGGCCAAGGTAAAACGGGCTTGTTCAATTATTTCCTGATCCGTGATACCAGCATTAATAACGTCCTCTTTGGTGAGGTACAGAATTTCGTGGCCAAGTTCGGCGCTGAGCATGGGGTGATCCTTTTTAGAAGAATTACTTCTTAGAAACGGCTACGACGCAGCCTTGTTTATCGATGGGAACAGAAGGAATTAACAACAGATTATGTTTATCAGCCGTAATCGTTCCCTTATTTTTAAACGTATCTTTGGCCTTATCGCCATTTTGGTAAGCAGCAAAATCAGCAATTGCCAATGGCTTGCCGCTTAAGTCATGAATCTCGTATTCAAACGTGTCGCCTGCTTTAACTTTGAGAGCTTGTAAATTACGTGGCGTAATATCGACGAAATAATCTTTTTCTAATTTAGCTGCATGCTTAAATGGCATCGACCAAGTGGTTTCGGTTTCTTGGACAAACTTGCCATCAATGGGCTTTTCTTTAACACCCCATTGGACACGTAAAGCATAGGAGCGAGACGATTCATCTTTCTTTTTACCGTACTTCGAGGCAACGACTGCTGGCACATTAGAAAAACCAGGGCGACTTTCATCCCAGCGCACCAAATAACCCATTGGCGAACCTTTAATCGCTTGGCCCCAACCATGACCGCCTTTGCTGACACAATACGAAAAGCAGTGACGTGAATTTTTAATATATTCTTCAAAGGGATAGGCCTGTGACCAAGCTGGAATAGAACCGTCTTGGTGGCAATGACCAATCATCATCAGTGGGAAATCTGCATCCACATTGGCGGCTAAAAATTTCGCCGCATTGCGGAAATCGTAGACATTCATGCCATCGTGCTTCATATACCAATCGAGCTGCAGATCACCAAAGGGAATTAATTTGACTTTATTAGCTAATTCAGGTTTACCGTAATTACCCCATTGCGAAGAATTCCACATTTTCTTACCATTTTTATGACCGCTATTGGCGTAATCAGTGTAACCCTCATTGGCCCAAATTGCTGTGACGAATTTTGGATACGCTATTGCCAAGCCGATTGCACCACTCGCGCCCATTGAATTACCGTTGATGTATAAACGCGGATCAGTGATTTTATATTTTCTGCGCGCAAAGAGCACGGTCTGCATAAAGCGATGCTGCACATAATTACCGATGCGCTGTTGCGTATTCATACCGCCTTCTTTTTTACTGCGATCCTTAATGTCTTCGCCGTAACCGAAATACCAAGTTGGCAAAGCATTGCGGCTAAAATCACCAGAACCGTAGTTGGCATAGCTTGCTGAGAATGCACACATAGTGCCGATACCGTCTAAATGGGCGCTCGGGGCCTTGCCACCCTCTTTAAATGATTTTTTAGTTAAGGCGAAGGCAAAGGCGTAACCGATATAATCCACATTCCATTTTTCGGGGTCCATATACATGATGTACCAATCACGCGTGTGTTGGTTTTCCCCGGTTTTTTTATTTTTAGAATACTGCCGATGAAATAATACGGCACCGATGTCTTGTTTTTGTTCATTGACTGGTCCATAACTATTTCCTTTAGCTATGTCGGTTTGTTCCTCACCACCTTCAACAATGGTGACAGCGTAATAAATTGGTGTTTCTTTTTCTTCTTTTGCCGTCCATACCACTAAGCCGGTATCTTCAGCGAGCATCTTAGCTTGGTTATCTTCGCCAACATCTTCAATACATAGGCGTGGGATAAGCCAATCGGCCTTTTTCTTTTTGTGAGAAAGTATCTTGGTATTTGATTTATCCCACATCTCAACAAAGCGTGATGAGCCTTCTTTGACTTCTAATAATAATGTAGCGTCCTTTAAATTTTTTGTAGTAATAGCCTTGGTATGACGATAGACACGATACGACTCTCCAGTGACACTCGCATCTTCCTGCCAGGTAATAAAACTTTGGCCATCTCTAAATAAAACTTTGAGGTCTTTAGCTTCTGCCGCTTGTACATTGAGACACGAACAAGCTAACACACAAGCAATAAATAGGCGATTCCACATAGCGCTTACTCCTCAGTCTGAATATAGCCAAACTTTTTAAGTTCGAGAAAATAATCAGTTAGGGCTTTTAATGAAATTTGAAATTCCCCATACATGCGTTCATAGATCTCTCCAACACTGCGCTTACCGTCGATCCACCAATACGCAGCGATTTGCCAAGGACTCCAACGGGGTCCGATGTGAGTTTTCTCGAATTCTTCATCGCTAATCGGATCTAGCGAAATATGACCAAACGAATTTCGATTCAAAATCAGATGCTTAGGTAGTTCCTTGGAAAATGAGTCGGATGGTATAGCTTCGGCAATTGATGGGTGCGAATCAAGTATATTGGAAATGACCGTATCAGCTAAATTATTGAAATGCTCTTTCATGGTCTTCACCACATCGTCAACGGCCTTGCCATTATCAGCAAAGGCAAACTGATTGATCATTTCAATGGCAGCCAGCTCAGCATTTTTTTCGTGTTCTAAGACCGCTGATTCAGCAGGGCGATGATGTAAATTTTCCAAACCCTGATCAGCACATAAGCGACTAATATAAGTAGCGTCTTCCGGTGACAGGCTAGCAAAACGTAATAACGTTGCGGCAACGGTTAAAGCCATTCCTTTCATCTGTTTTGGTTCAATTTTATCCATGGTATCCAGCGACGTATGCCAGGTGCGCTTTTTACTCGCACGATGCGGCCACGCTGTTGGCACACCAATAACTGGATCCGCTAATAAGGTATCGGAAACTTCAACGCCAACGGTAAGGATTTCAGCATCTTTATCTTGCTTATAAACTTCTTTCGCGACTGCGGCGATAAGTGGACCCAAGGGACTGCGCGCGATATCTGCCTCGCGATGCACGTTTAATGGCCACGCCGCACCAACCCCATCTAAAGAAATTGCTGCCTTAGTCATTTTCATGCGCTCTGAGCGATATTGCCCATAAGCAATAGTGCCATAACACTCCGCCATAAATAAAAAGCGCAGGCTGCGTTTGGGACGTTCAATAACGCCAGATCTGATACCTGCGGCAATCGCGCGCGCAATCTCTAAATTCGTTGAGCTTCCCGTCGCATTATCGTGGGCACCGTGTTCATATAAATGACTGAGGACTAATATTTCTTCTTCTTCGGCATCGGTACCTGCAATCCGACCGGTCACGAATGGTAGCGTTCCTTCATACACACGACCGTCGATAAATGCATTGGCGATAATTTCTTCACCGGCTGCTAAACGTTGTTGTAAATCAGCACCTTGATTTGGAGAAAGTGAAAAACCAGCTAAGCGACAATCTTGATGTGTTTGCCACCAACCACCACGACGATCGCCCCAACAATTATTCCAATAAACAGAATCAGGATCTTCATCAGGAAACGGATGAAAAAAAGAAACCAATGCTTTACCACCAGCATCGTGCACTGCTTTTTTCACATCGCAGGCTTTGCGTGCAGTTAAGGCAATGCAGCCTTCAATATTTTCTTTTGTTAAATCAAGTTCATCGATGTTAATTAAGCGTGCTTGAATGCCATCATTCTGCGTTGGCTCCGAACCCATAATAATGGTATCGGGCAAACGTGCATAATCACAGAGGCGAACTGCTTCGCCGTTTGGAGCATTAACTTCTAACCACGCTTCATTGACATCCCAAGCCAACGGTGCGATCCAATCGCTAAATAAGGTTTTGCCATCAGCAGGAAGTTCCTCCAATTCGACCTCATCTAAGCCGTAATCCAGCATAGTTTGTTTTAACCACGCCGCGGTATTATTATAGGCCGTGAAATTTGACATACGGTCAGATTCAAAGATCTGCTCAGTATGATTGTATAATGAACTTTCATCAACAAGTTCACTCAAGGTGTTAATCAGAGTAGCATTATTATGTGTCGTATCTAACTCGCGCATGATGTCCATTTTTTATCCATTGTAATATTAATTTCTGGCAACGATTGCTTCGGCTAAAGCCTTTTTCAGTTGTGCTAGCTGCCATGATTGAAGCGTTTTAAAGCGTAGGGCATCGGCATTATCAGCACCTGCACCCTTGGCTATCCCTGCTTCAAACGTTACTGAACGAAATACAACTTCGCGCACTTGTTCACGCGTCAGGTCATAACGCTCAGCAAAGAGAGTAAGGTATTCAATTAATTGCTCACCATCTCTAAAAGCCTTTAAGCGTATATCAGCAACTACTGGCACACCCAAGGTTTTTTGTGCTGGTACAATCATCGCATTGCCACCAACCGCACTGTCATTGATGTCTAAAGCCTTTTCTTTACCCATGGCTTGCCACGGCAATGCAGCATTGGCGCCACGAAACCATGAATTTGCAAACCAGGTAATCGAACCATGATTACTTGAATTATCGCGATTGGCAGCGCCATAGACGCGCTTATCAGCACCACTATTTCGTTCAATGAGCTCAGCACGGCGATACATCGCTGGGGAAGTAAATGCACCAGTTCCAAAGTGAATGTTATCAACGAGCCCGTCAATTATATTTCCCTGCCATTGCGGACGAGAAATATCTGAACGGAAAACCCAGTTCTTTGCATTTTCTGCACCACGATTTTCAACCCACATAGTGCCAAAGAAGCGAATAGCCAACCAATCAATCCAGTGATAGGGCTCATCGGTAGTCCACCACATATTCACCTTATATTGGATACGATGGGTATTTTTCCCCATGAATAAACACTGTGCTTCAGTGTGATCCCAACCCTTTTCTTTAAAATGTTCAATGAATTGCTTTTGCACTGCCACAAAAGCATCTTTGTACTCTTGCGTTAAGCCTTCTTCAATCGGTGGACAAGTCATGTAATGCTCATTGAGATATCCCATTAATTCTTTTTTATCACGTTTGTCACTTTTATAAGAAGTTAAAATCCAACGACCATCATACTTATAGGTTTCAGGTGTTAAATTGGTTGGCCAGCTATCTTTAAACGGCAAACCTAACGCAGGTGTTGGGACACCGGCGCGACGATTATTTTTGAATGCCTCACCTGATAAAAGTGGGCCAACTTGCTTGTCATAAGAAGTCCAATCAACTTTGATGTCCTTACCTTTGCCTGTGAGCTTAGGAATATAACTACGATGAAAAAAAACATTTCGGTGCTGATGCGCCAATTGATAGGTTGGGATTAACAATTTCTTATCCATACCAAAGCCATAACTATTTAATTGTGGCCAGAAGGACAATTTATCCGGCATGACAAAATCGAAGACTTGGAGTTCGACTGGGACTTCAAGATGTTGTCCATTAGCACTGATAGTCGCTTTACCGGTATAATCCCCTGCCTGTGTATCTTTTGGCACATAGATATCGATATAGATACCTTGGTTTTTTTGGCTTGCCATTTTCCGCAGTGGATCTGGAATGCGGAAATGTGCACCATGTTTGAGAGGCACACAGTAGGCTGGCTGCCAATTTTTATCCTTATTCTTGGCATACCAATTTTTGTAGAGCTCTATTTCTGTTTCTTTTATAACAGCACCATCAACACCATTTAATTCTTTGAGGCTTACCTGAATATCAGAAACATGTGTATCATTTTTCTCAATGATCAACTGACAGGAAACATATTCACCTTTGCAAGCAAGTAACGAAATCTTTTTACCATCCCACACCGCATTAGCTCGGTGACCGTCTTCTGCCACCATATCGTTAAACATGACCTTCCCTGTTTCTGGACTAACTTTCACTAAGCCAGGGCAAGCCCAGACATTGTAGGCACTGCCAAGTTTAAGCGGTGTAATTTTCCCCGTGGGAGCCTGAAAGGTTCCCAACGATTGAGCTGACGCTAATTTTTTCGAAGCAACGGTACTTTGCTTCACAACCTTTGAAACCTGACCCCCAGCAGAGACAGCAATGATCTCAATATCATATTGCTTACCGGGCTCTAAGTATTCGATGAAGAATTCAGTATCCTGATTTTTTTTCGGGTGTGGGACCTGCCAACGACCAACATTTTCACCATTTGCTTTAATCTTCCAGCAAAAGGTATTTTGTGATGCAGCTATATGGACCTTTACGGCACCATGGGTAAAGGTTGCCACTTCATTACCGGGCGTCACTTTCACTACCGGCGTCGATGGTTTTACTGTTAATGCATCGCCTAGCTCAATCTGAATATACGGCTCAGAACCCTTCTTTTCACGACTATAAATAAAATTATTAGAGTAAGTTAAATCACCAGCATCTTGAAATGCCAAGCCATCGGTATCACCTAGGTACATAGCATACATTAATTCAGCCGGCAGTTCAAAGGACATCCATCCGTCATCAAGTTTCTTGCGCTCAGCCCAGGTGCTCAAGGAAAAGCCAGAACTGAGTATGACGTCGCAAAGCTGCGAATTCGGCCAAGCCCATTCTTTTTTACTATTCCAATCGGCATAATTATAACAGGCACCATTCGGCGGACCGTAGGGTTTTGTTGCCGTTCCCTCAACCCAATCATTATTTACCGTAGAGATTCGTAGAGTGCGTATGCGATTCTTATCACTGACATTGCGCAAGAATAAGGTCGCCTTCTTCACTTCGCGACCTTTGATCGCTGATGCATCAAAACGCACCAATCCCATTTCTTGAATCGATTTTAATTTGAATTGATTATGTTTACCCCAACTACTTACTCGTTCGTCTTCACCTTGATAAATCATTGACGAAAAACCTGCGTCAGCCGTTGCAGCAAGACGCACCGTTTCTTGGGCCAGAAGACTCGTACTCAGAACCATGAGCATCACCGATATTGTTAGCAATTTTAACATAGCATTACTCCCCCGAACCCTTACTTCATACCTGGGCTAATAGTGCCATGTTTTTTAATATAATTCGCAACTGCTTCGTTTACTTCAATTTCGGTTTGCACCAAATTCTGTGAACGTGGTGAACCCCCTTCATGATCAGTGAATTCCTTGAGTGATTCAAAATAGAAGAAAGGTTGTGGCATCTTGTTCTTCACCCACGAGACACCTAAGCTTCCTCCGTCACATAGAGAATAACCAGCTGCAACTTTGTAGACCTTGTCATCTTCGATTTCAGAAAAGAGCAGTGATGTCGCCGGATCATATCCCGGCTCATTTTTATCCATGAATATGGTATGAGTCGTAGACCCCTTCTTATCTGGTGAAGTAAATCCCTTCAGTTGGGCCCCCGTTAATTCACAGGTCATAATAAATTCAGGAATTTGATGCGTAACGACAATATCATGCAGGCTTATCGGTCCTTTGGCCAGCGTAGTGTTCCATTTTAAGAAACCTGGTTGCGAACGATACAGACCAACATCCGCGCCAATCTCTTGTTTAATTGCAGCTGCTTTTAATTGTAAAATATCATTCCAACCAAATTCTTTAGCCACAGTACCAAGCGCAGGCTCGTCAAAGACCTTCCACTCCGCATTAAAAAAGAAGGTGTCGGTTTTATAACGACTGCCTTTTTTCTTCTTATCTTTATCGCGCATGCGACTGAATTCAGCGTCTGATTTTTTTATACCAAAGACTGTGCAATCACCACTACGGAAGCCCCAAGGACTGATATCAAGCTTAGGCGCTTTCAATTCTTTTTGCGCAGCTATGGGGTCGTTATATGCTAAGATAACACAGTAACGTCCCTTGCTTAAAGGATTCGGCATAATGAATTTTACGCAGTGCTGCGGCTGGTCATAAACTTTTGATCCAATCGTGAATTTACCTTTTTCAAACTTAATCGGTAATTGATCAGCAAATTTTGCAACAACCTTATTGCGCAACGGACCGCCCATAAACATAACATTCGATTTATCCATCACTTCTTGAGTGATTTTATCGTCTGGTCGAATCCATCCGGCCGGCTTTAAAACTGCCAACTCGGCTTGCGCATTATCACCACCAGTGAAACTACACCAGGTCCATGGATGTTTCGGTAATTGAAATTTCTTATGATTCGATTTTTTATTAAAGTAGGTCAGCAAGAAAGCATGCACCGACATACCACCGTGCGAATCTGCACTTTTCACTAGTGTACTATCTGGTCGCTTTTTCAATTCGACTTTCACCTCTTCGGTGCATGGGCCTTCATAAGATACCATGCCGTTTGTTACGATTTTTATTGGTTTCTTCATGTCGACCAAATTTTCGTTTAAAGCAATTTTATATTCGGTGATATTCTTGGCTTTCACCTCAATGGTGTTGCCGTCAATTTTGGCATCGACCATAGCAGCTAGCAACGGCGTTTCACGACGTTGAATGGTGAACCAAAAAGCTCGATTCCAGGCTAAATTCCAGGTCGCATATTTAATATGTTTTCTATAAAGATTGCGGCGCTTGGTTTTAGCCCAGGCCATGACCTTTTGCACGCTCTCGACATTTTCTAACCAACCTTGGTTATGACCATGATGACCAACAATACCTGATATATCGTAACCCATATTGCTCAGGGCGGCAAAGCGGTCCATGTTTTCCTGAATATAACCACCATCTCCCCAACCATCGACAACTAAGGTTGAAAAATTGAAGAAATTATAGTGACCGGTATTGCCGTACTGCCAGTTTGCTACACCCGGTGCAATACCAGCAACCAAATGTGGATAACGTGAGGCGATCCACATCGCACTAAATCCACCATCTGAATAACCTGAAAGAAAAATACGATCAGGACTCATATTAAAGTCCTGACACATAGCGTGGGTTAATTCTTTTAACTCTTCAACCAAACCCATACGGCCTTTGACGCCGTAATATAAAGCAGACCAGGCCTGAAAGGTATCAGGAATATTCTGACACATTTCAGCGGTCGGACGGAACGGACCGCTAACCACGGCATCTTTATCGCCAGGACCTGCCCATTTCTTGGTTGGTGAACGCCAGTACATACCACCGCCTAATTTATAATACATAAAAAACTGATGCTCTTTATCGCTATCGTAGTTGGGTGGAATTTGTACTTTGGTGCCGGTTAATTTATTGATATGAACGGACCAATACCCGTAGTTAACAGTTTGACCAGAAAAACGGGCGAGCACTTTTTCGCCTTTTACGAGGTCTTCGAGCATCGCTTCAAAAAAGCGACCAAAGATATCCTTCTCGTAAATACCCATATTGCCTAATTTCATCAAAGTCGTGCAGCGACGTTCGATGGCTGGCAAAAAACGTTTCACCTTTGCATCGTCGAGATTTAAATCGGCAAGATGCTTGCGGATATTCTCAGTACCATTGACCCAGCTTTCAGAACGACCCTCTGCTTGTAACACCGCATCGATCGCTGCAGGTTTCTCTTGTGCAGGCAGGAAGACACAACAGCTACATAAAACAATGGTAAATAGGATGGACTTGCTCATGG
This sequence comes from Planctomycetota bacterium, assembly GCA_028280785.1. GTDB lineage: Bacteria > Planctomycetota > UBA11346 > UBA11346 > UBA11346 > JANQLF01. Next base: position 39,485 of record JANQLF010000178.1, on the reverse strand, counting down.
ATATACCCTCACTGCTTGGATTCACCCTCTTTATAGATCTTATGTTACCTAATGTACCCTGTTCGTCAATGAAATGGCCCATGCTCAGTCTCCTGCCTAGGTTGCTTGCATTTAAATACTTATTATGAAGTATTTTATGATTTTTCTGACTGCCTACCGCAGCGCTTAACTGTCAAAATAACGGAAGCATTTCTAAGCTGTGACTTGACATAATAGCTACATAAGTTACATATATGTCATGAACAAAACAAGAAAAGATAAAATCGAAATGTATGCCCAAGGGGCATCGCCATTGGTCAAACAAATCATCGAATTAATTCTCGAAGAGATGGAAAAATTGGAGCAGGACCAACCTTTGGCTCCTGAATTAGATCTTGCTGATCAATTTGGCGTCAGCCGCAAAACCATTCGCACTGCCATGAAACGTTTAGAGGACCATGGATTAGTTCGTCGCATTAAACGTAAAGGCACCTTTCCGACACGTGGTCGCAATGCCAAACCATTATTCCGCAAAGAAGTCGGGCGCATTGGCTTGGTTGTTGCCAAAGACACGTTTGTTAACCCAAGCTCATACTACCGCCCAATCGTTGACGGCGTTTGCTCCCAGGCATTTGCAGATAATTACCAAGTATTATTAGCCAGCAGTAATGAGAACAACGAAATTAATGATGCAATTTTCCGCTTCGCTGATGATAATACCATCGATGGCATTATTCTAGTCAGTTTAACCAACCAACAATTACTACTCGATTTAGAAAAATGGAATAAGGCAGTTTGTTTAATCGACCACTATAGCGACGCTAAAACCATCGACTGCGTGCGCACTGATTCCAATAAAGGTTCACAATTAGCCATAGAACATTTATACCGCCTCGGTCATCGCGATATCGCTTTTGCTAATACCAAAAACCTCGACACCAACCCTGCCCGTCTCGCTGGATTCCAAGATGGCCTCAAGCGTTGGAAATTAAAAAGCAAAAAAGACTGGATCTTTTACAGCAGCAGCGGTGAAAACGAAGCTGAAGAAATTGCCATGCAATATTTAGCCCTCGAAACCCAAGACAGACCAAGTGCTATTGTTGCTTTTTCTGATTCAATGGCTGAAGGCATCGCCAAAACCCTACGCTCTTTTGGCATCAGCATTCCCAAAGATCTAAGCATCGTCGGCACCAAAGGCTTCGCCAATCCGAACTCTAATCAAGAACATGATATTACCAATGTATGTTTTAATTGGGAAAAACTTGGTGAAACTGCCGTCGAAACCATGATCGAACGTCTAAGAAATCCACGCAACAAAGGGCAGAATATCCTGATCCCACCTCATTTGGAAATTCAGGGCTCTACAGGAAAGCTGTAAAAGGCTCTCCTAGCCTAACTGAGTATTGATCATGGAAGCCATTCAAATAGATGAACTAGCTGAAGTTGCTAATGCCTCTCCATTAGTTCGCAAAGTACTTCATTTAATTATTGATGACATCGAGAACCTCAAACAAGGGGAACCGCTGTTACCCGAACTTGATTTAGCAGAAAAGCATGGTGTCAGTCGGCGCACCATCAGAGCAGCAATGAAAATCCTGCACGATGAAGACATCATTTGTCGGGTGAAAGGGAAGGGCACTTTCCCCACCCAAGGCGAAGGCTCATCGTTATTATTTAAAAAGAAAACATTAAAAATTGGCATTGTTGGTGTTTTTCATCATATGGTAAACACTTCAGACTTCACCCAATTAATTAACGATGGACTCATCACTCAAGCGTTTAACAAACATTGCGACTTAGTATTATCGCGCACCAACAACCAAGACGAGTTACTCGACACCTGCAAGCGCCTCTATTCAACCATGAGCGTTGATGCCCTCGTTTTGGTCTCCTATGTTGAACAACAGGTGCTTGAAGAAATTGCCGAGTTCAAAATCCCCATTTGCCTGTTGGATCATTATTCTGAGTCAGAGCACATAGACTGTGTGCGCGTCGATTCACGTCAGGGTTCTGCACTAGCCGTTGAGCACCTATATAATCTCGGTCATCGCAAAATTGCCTATGCTTTTGTTGACCAATTTAACTCAAATCCTGCGCGCGTGCAGGGTTACCTTGATTCACTGAAAACCTTTGGGCTTGAGCAACGTGATGACTGGATTATTAAGCGCGATGTCGATACGGAAGGCGGCGAAAGCCTGGCGATGAAATTACTTGCACTCACTCCGGACAAACGACCTACCGCCCTCTTAACCTTTAATACAAAAGTTGCCCGTGAAATGATCCAGGCATTTAAAAAAGTTGGCCTGAAAGTTCCGCAAGACCTAAGTATTGTCAGCACTGGTGGCACCATCGAAGAAGAAAATGATGACAAAGCACCACGCCAAAAATTAACTTCGATTTGCTTCGATTGGAAGGTACTTGGTCATATCGCCATTCAACATGTGCTCGCACGCATTGAAGATCCACACATTGAGCCAACCAACACCTTTGTCTCACCGTCATTGGAAATCGGCAATACCGCTGCCAAATTAGCAGACAAGTAATCTCGCGTCATTATAATTATTCTTCAATACTGCCGCAGACTTCAATCATACCCACCACTTCATTCATACTGTTTTTCACTGGGGCGAAAACCGAGATAATTTTTCGTTTGGGATGTTTGACCACCACGGTTTCACCTTTTTCAAGTACTGGGACCAGCTCTTTCGGCGGATCTGTTTCTAATTGGCCAAAAGTATAATAGCGATACATGTTATTCAGCTGACGGATGACCATGTGAATTTTACCTGGCTTTTTGGTCTTCATAATCAGATTACAATCCGTCTTAAAATCTACTAATTTCGCCATGCGTTTAAGTAGTTGCTTCTGGCGCGTAAATTCAGCAAGATGCACATCGTAATTATCAGAACCAAACCACCTGTCATCTGGATGCTTTTTGACCATTAATTCTTCAGCACGTGGTGTAACGATTTTTTGGCAGGCATCCCCATCCAATAAGATTGATCCAATGCGCGCCACTTCTTTGAGCTTGGCTAAACGTTGACTCTCTAGACTTTCTGCAGCATTAACATGCACAGCACAGATAATTAATACAATTGAGCAAAATATATATTTCATTTGTGAGCTCCCTTCAATGCTGCAATGGCCAAATCACGAATGTCTAACCACCATTTCCCTCTGAGTTGTTTTTTAGTAATAAGCGATTTAGCAGAATTTTCACCAACCGTCATGTTTGACCACTCTTTAGGTTCTTTTTTAGTCGCCGGATTATTGGGATTCCAGAAATCACTGAGTTTAATGCCAGTTTTATCGGCAACCATTTGTCGAGCGTTGTTATCTTTGATCTGCTCAAGTAAATTAAGGTCTTGCAACATATTGCGCTGAATCTTCAAGCGGATGCCCGGCAAAGGTGTTTCCAAACCAAAGATTTGCCCAGGAAAAACCAAACCAGTGCTGCCACCACCAAAGGAAAAATATGGATCAGCACCCGGACCAACGGTCGACCAACGAATATAGCCTTCGGTCTCAGTCATCCAAACACGAAACGGCAATTCGAGCATTTCAATTAATGAATTATAAGCAGATGGCGCACCGCCATAAATCCAAATGCGATCACCGCGATCTTTTAGTAACTTGGGTAGTTCTGGATAAAAAGAATAAATTCCGCCATTCATCACCCAAAAATCGACATGACCCTTGAGCGTATCGACCTGCGAACGCATGCGCCAAGAGGCGTCATGACGAAAGGAAAAATCCACTGGACTGTCAGCTGGGACTGCTTTTTTTAACATTTGAGAAAACTTGATAAAATAGGGGTCGTCTTTCAAAAAACGCGTTTCATCACCATCCCAAGCAAAAACTTTGTAACGCTTTTTATGATTAAAAAACATTTCGAACTTCGTCTTGGTCCAGCCCCTTGCTCTAAAATGCTTTTCCATATCCGATAGAACATTAGTAAACTCAATTTCATAACCGGGATAACCCCATTTTTCATAAGAAGCAGGCCACTCAGGGTTGATAGCCAAATACATACCATCTATTGGACGCGCACCCCATTTACTCTCGGCAAATGCCGAACCATCGAGCAAGGGGCCGTAAATCTGATCGAATTGTGTCCAATCACTGACATGTCGCGATGCTGCGCTCCCGCTCACTACCGGGCTTAATTGTCGATTAATACTACCGCTGTGACCGTAGGGCACTGAATGAAAAGTTGAACGATGCTCATCAAAGAGCCGGTACGTATCTTGAATTGACTGTGCAAGAGCTGGGCTATTAGCATAATCTTCGACACTATTTTTGCGTAAATTAAATAAGCTAAAGGCAAAGCCCAAACCATAGCAATTATTATCTGCAATGATTGGAGGATTTTTACTAACAGTAAATGGCAAGACTTCGATAACAATGGATAGGCTAAAAGATTTGCTTGCTGTTTTGGCAATCACTTCAGCTGTATATGGACCAGCATCCACACCCGACCAGAGATCAACATCTAACCAAAACGCCGCCCACTTTTGATTGGGAATCTTCATCTGTGCATCGGGTAGCACTAATGACTCCTCTGTCTTAATGGGAATTAAAGCCTCAGGCACATAGGTATCTGCATCAGATTTTTTATGGAACCATTCGCGATAAAGGTTTATCCGAATATTTTTATGACTACTTTTGGTCTCAATTGTAAACGACGCACCAGTTGGAACAGTTAATAAGAGATGGCGCGAAACGACACCCATTTGTGGAACCTGAAGCACAAGATTACCATCTCTTAAGGTTTCAGCTGCCGGTGCCTTGTCTGCACCTGCTTCCCAATCAACTTGTACAATGCCGCCGAATGGATCGGGGCGATAGAACTCTTGCCAAACCTGCCAGCCATCTTCGGCAATGCATATCTGTAAAGCGCTTAGGAGTATCATTAGATACAGAAACACACAGCGGCATGCCATCGCTTCACCCCTCATTTTTGAATCTTGGTCTTATTAATTATGCTACATTTACCATTAAATAGAATACCGATCAAGCCACCCATCCCATTATGACGTAGACTGTGCGCAATTAATTGTATTTAAAATCAGCACACTTATGAGTATTCTATAACAATATCTAAGCAAAATCCTGATAGGGTACCTTCAATAAATAATGATGCGTCTTTGAATCTACGGCGATGTATAAAATTTCTTCATCATTATCTAAGAACGCATGTGGATAACAGATCATCCGACCGCCACCATATTCTGAGGTATTGTCACCAACGACTTCGACCAAGGGTTTTTGTATAGGCCACGTTTCACCTTGATCTTCACTTACCCACAGCTCAATGCGTTTTCGTCCTATTTCACAATTCGTAGGATTATGCAAAAGCAAAATTCGCTCTTTGTGTTTAAGTAATGTTATTTTTGTTCCAGGACTTGGAATGTCTGTTGGTTCTGCTGCGGACCAGCCTATGCCGCCATCGGTACTCATGCTTTTATACAGCACATTAGTGCGATCAGCGCGAATCAACATTAATAATCCATCGGCTGTTTCTACAATATTCGATTCCCACAGTGTCTGATTTTCAGCAGTAATATATCCATGTAGCGAAAAGGTCTCACCGTGGTCTGTGGAGCGAATAACACCCGAACTAAATGGCGTGGATGCTTCCATTGCCGGTAATGTCCAACCCTTATTACATTCCTGCCAATAAACAGGGAATATCCAGGTACCATCAGATGAACAAATACCTTGGCGCACACTCATATTTGCTGGAATACCGTGCGGGGCAATTGGTTCCGACCACGATATGCCATTATCATTGCTAAAGGATAATGCAGTGCGTAATTCCAAATAATGTGATGGTGCATCAAAGGTGTGCACAAAGCCGAGACAGACATTTGCCTCTGTGAATATTTCGGTGCCCCAAACACCTCGATTTGGATGATCAAATAATAATTCTGGCCGTGTCCATGTTTCACCTCGATCATTGCTGCGTGTTATGATAATAACATTGTCATTATCAGGTTCACGCAGACCACCTGAATATATCCAACAGATCAATGATCCATCAGGCATCTGACGAAGGATTGGTTCGCGACCATAGCGCCATTGAGCGTTAGCCTCAAAAATAATGCGTGGTTCATAGAAAAAGTGTAAACCGTCTCTTTCCATAACTCTCGCTAATTATTTCGACAATTCAGCTATTCTGAAATCAACAAATTTCTTATACAACAGCAATTTACTATGTGCACGCTTATGTAACGGTAAGGATTTATACGCACGATACAACTTCAGCGCCGCATCTTTATTATTTTTCAAATCATTATGAAGCGCTGCATAGAAATAGTATTCTGAGTCAATACTTAATTTATGCGGTTGCGCCATATATGCTTTTTTGTCCAACTCACCGAGTAACAAGCCGATATTATGCCAATGACGCATATGGTTAATACGTTTGCGTTCATCCCATATCTTCCGGAGTGTACGCTGTAAAGCATCGGGATTACCTTTGAAATGCGATAAAATATCAGGCAATAATAAGCGATGGAAACGTATTCCTGGTTGTACACATTCGAAATAATTTACTGACTCCGCTTTCTCATACATTTCGGTGGTAACCGTATGCTCATTATTCATATAGCGATCTAAATGCAGACTGGTTATCGCGTCATAGCCATCGTAAGACCGTTTTGCATCATCAGGTGTATAATCGACAAAATGTTGACCATTACCATCGCGTAACATAGCGGCAGCAGCACTTACTCTGGTCTCAGGATAGAGTTCAATGACTTTGTCATATTCTCCCTTCGCCATCAGCACTTTCTGATAATATGTTCTATTATCAGCAAACTCTTTCTCAGCACGATCAATTAAATCTAATTCCATTAAAGCACTAAAATAAACACCCGTTATGTCACTAAATTCATCAATAACACGCTGGGCTTGGCCAGATGCCAACAAGGATTGAGCTAACGCCGATCGCGTTCCTGGGTAATTATCAATTATTTTTTGATATTCACCCATCTGACTAAGCGCTGAAATGACATATTTTGGTTGATCAGGAAATAGTTCGAGCGCTTTGTCTGGGATATCCAAGAGCTCTAAGGCCTTATAGGTCTCACCACTAAAGATCTGATCATCAGGGAAGCTCTTGTCGCGGAATCGCAAGAATTCTCGGGTCAGTTCTTTCCATCCCTTAACGCGCACTTGATAAAGAAATATACCCCATTGTTCACGAATACGCACGCGCAATTTATCATCAGCTGATCGATAAAATGCATACATTTGCCGTAATAAGGTATGATAGTCGGAAACGCGCTCTAATTCTTTCCACCTAAAGAAATTTATTTGAGAAAAATATTCAGACTGCTCTAAGGGCTTCCATATTTCAAATGCTTTATCGACTTCCTCCATATGGTAATAACACAGCCCTGATTTATAGGTACCTTCCTTACCTAAATCAGTTCCAGCATGTTGACGAACGATACGTTGATAATGTTCTAATGCTGGCTTATAGACCTTGTGCTCTAATAAAAGATCACCCATTTTCACAACGTTGGCCACTTCTGGCAATTCACGGTTATAAATTTTTATATTATCAAAAGCCTTACCACCCCAATAAGCATAGATACCGATGTAACCCGATGAGACTGGAAACAGTAATTCATAAGAACACAAGAGCTCACCATCCAAATACAGCTTTAATTGCTTACCTTCTACTTCACCACGAATCTTATAGCGCACGCCATTTTCAAGCGATTGGTTGGTGTAATCCAAGCGACCACGTGGTCCTTCGATCATAGAACAAACATTGCCGACGGCACCATGCTGCAGGTAATAAATCCGCCTGCCAGGATGTTTGCCCTCTGCTATCTTGTCATCTGGATCCTTCGCATAGACAACCGACAAATCGCCCGGGTTCGATCCCGGCAACATTTCAGCTTCAAATTCTATAGCAGCACCGCCATGCAAACGTTGTTTATAAAACCAGAAATAAGCCGTACCACCGTCTTTGGTTACGACACGCTTATCATCAGTTGGTAATTCAAATGAACCCTGCACATGCGCCCATTTACTATTCCACTGCTCATCATTTTCAAACGTTTCGGTATAAATTGGATTACCCCAGCCTGCATGGCGCTGAGCATAATTGTGATAAGCAAACCAAGCCGCGCCTACCACTACAAGCAAAATGATTACAATCCAATACAGAGAATTCGATGCAGTTTTTTGTTTCGAACCTAAACGATCTTGAGATTTTTGATAAGCTTTTAAATCAGATAATAATTCTTCCATTGTCTGATAACGATCTTCCACAGACGCTAAACAACGTTTACAGATTGCTAACAGCTGCGCCGTTGATTTATGCTGCTCGAATTCTAACGCATTATCAATGACTGCTTCTTTTCGTGCGTCCAAGAAATCATCGAAATCACCACGCATCATGTGCGGACGTTTAAATAAAACATGGAATAGACTAGCACCAAATCCGTAGATATCGGTACGATGATCAACTTCGGTGCATGCAGCTTGCTCAGGGCTCATATATAATGGCGTTCCGCGCAATATATGAAAATCAGGAGCGTCGTGCTCAGTATCGAAGGCATTACCCCACGCGGTTACATAAACTTGTCCATGATCATCAATGATAAAATTATCAGGTTTAATATTACGATGTATGATGTTGGCATTATGAGCATATTGCAAAATTTCGGCTATTTTAATGAAATTCCTAACGATATCAGTGACCGTGTCGTGAATGGTGATTCGTTCATCAATCACCTCTTCGTGCTTAACACACAACAAGGACAGCGGGAAACCGTCTATGTGTTTCAGCGTACAATAGACCCACTGATTCGATGAAATATTAAGATCATAAATCGGCGGAATTCCTGGATGGTCGAGACCACCGAGAATAAGGGCTTCGTGGATTAATTCAGAATGCTGTTCAGGATCTACGACCTGCTCTTGATTTAAAACATGTGCCTCGACAACACGATCCAGGTCGGCATCTTTGACCAATAAGACACATTCGTCATTGTTAACCGACTGTAAAAATGTTGCCGTTTCATAGCGATTCATCTCTAAGCCGGACTGCGATTCGTTCAGCTTGCTAATAATTGATTCGATTTCTAAATTAACGTCATGTGATTCCTTGGTATCGACCGTTGCACTGCTATCGTCAACAGTTTCTATATTCTCTAAACCTTCAACGAGTGAATCGTCAAGCTTACCACCAATTACGGTTTTATTTAGTTTGTCAGTAAATAAATCGTCAAATATCATGATTTACTCACCTCCGCGTCAACGAAACAAACACGCCTCTTATGCATCATTCCTCAGCCCCCGCCGTATTCTGCTGGTTTAAGGTCTTTTGGTCCTCAATGCTCAAATAGTTCCTTTTTATATAATCGCTAACACGAACCGTGATTGCTGAAAACGGATTATAGTGCTGATCATAATATTTATTGATATTTTTCCCAGGCCGAACATCTAAAACACGCCACTGATCCTCTCGTCCAGGAATTCCGGAGAAACCAAGAATGATACCACAAAAGTCTGTTGCCCCCAAAACCTCATAGTCATTGGCACGTTCGACTAATTTCAAACCACCACTACCACTGAATTCACAGATAAAGGCTGATTGTGCTTTAATACTACTCATTAGACCAAAGTCACTACAGGGGCTGCCTTGTTGATCACTGGTGCCGGCAAGCAATAAGCTGATAATATAAGCCTCACGATCACCAATACTTTCGCTCTTTAATAATTCGGGAATTTTGCGAAAGTGAATATATTGGATTTTTGCCTGTTTTAGTTTTCTATAAAATCCTTCAATAAAATTTTTATCGTTATAGTCTTCCCACATCTGCTCGACCATAGCTTGCTTTTCGCTTTCAGCCATAATTGCAAAAAATGGCATCGAAGACATACCACCAAAGTGCTTTTGACAAATGTCACTCAAACGTTGCCAAGGCAATTCCTGCAGTTCGCCCATCTCAGATTTATCAGCATTGAGAATTATTTCTGGCAGTTCTTGACCATCACGAGAATACACCCACATCCGCTTTCGATATTCCAACATACGTAAAGGATATTTTGACTTATCTTGTTCAACTAAAGATGCGAAATGAGTTAATGCCCGTTGCTGAGGCGTCTCCTCTGGCAATAGTGCAATTATAGCGACAATCAACAACAAGATCATAACTGCAAAACTGATAAATTTAATTAAAGGATTGGGTGCCTGCTGTTTACTGCGGTAAATTTCTATTTCTTTTCGTTGCGCTCCGCTTTGTTTTTTATCCTGTCGTTCGTTAACGGATTCTTTTTGTGCACCAGATAAAGCTGCTTGCGCAGCATCGCGTAACGATGAACGGCTTTGCTCTATACGGGCACTAACTGCTTGGACATCAACACGCTTGTTTCGCCTGGTTAGTTGTCTGGTAACCTGATGCTTGGAGCTGCCAGTTCCGGCCTTATTTGTCGCTGCGCCTTGACCCTCTTGATCTACCTTGAGAACCGTGCCATCACCCTGGAGCGCAAAAATATTCTTACAGTCGCTACAGCGAACCTTGCGCCCGATGAGCGAAGATTTTTTAGGATATTGTTTTTCACAATAGGGACAGTGAAAGACTGCTGGCATAGATAGAATTTATAAGGCAATTGACTACAGCAAAGGGCCTGCCGCAGTTTAAGAGCAGAGCCTACTAACTGACTCAGTTCCTAATCACAAAGCGAAAGCCCATATCATCGTATAATTCTGTTGCATCACGCCCTGTACGCGCCGCACTGCGACAACGATCGGCACCTAAGAGCAGTGATCCCCCTCGCGTGACTTGCAGAGACCCACTGGTGTGCTTCTTATGATTGGACCTGCCATCCCAGGTCGTCTTGGTCCATTCCTCCAAATTACCATGCATATTAATCAAGCCCCAAGGGCTGCGACCGATGTCAGCAGTAGTGGTTTGAACAGCATCAGCACCAATGATTTGAATCTGTGGGGTGAAATTCATAAAATCAGGATTTTCAGTACCAAAATCAACGATGTCCCCTTTATTAATATTATCAATTTCAGCCTGAGTTGTTGGCACCCAAAAGTCTTTCTGCAATTTATTTACTTCAAAATGATCTTGAGCTACTTTACGATGATAATCGAGATAATCATTTACCGTCATATCATCATCATCACCATCTCCGTCCGTATCACCATTTTTGCCTTTTTCGTTAGAGGGCACGGTAGCCAAAGCCGCTGCTTCTATATCCGCCTGGGGAACATCTACAGGCAGTGTATTCGTTTTCTCTGAACCTGAATTAAAATAACGATAACGCGTATAAGTAGTGTGGATTGGATGCATCCGCTTCACATAGGAATCAGTAGTCAATCCTGGCTCGTTAACTAAAACATACGTTCCATCAAAGGCTTCTTCCCATTCTGCCATAACCACATTGCGTGTATCAGCACTCGCGCCTACCGGTTTATAACGCACGTAAGCGAGTACCATTTCTCTGTACTCCATTTGCTCCGGGACAGTAGCCAAATTTGGATAGTTCGGATAATACCAATCACCACCACGTTCAGGCAATTGCAGCCAAAAAGGTGTTGGATCCGGACAATTGTTATGGTGACTGCCAGGATAGTTAGCTTGTACTAAATCAGCAGTATGCGTCGAAATTTTATAATAATTATTTTTATCACTTAATGATCGGTAATAGTAATCCTTTGTTGTGTCAGTCGGGTCAGCATAAGGTCGTTGCTCATAGTTAGCGCCAACTAATTCATAAACCATCAATATAGGCGTCCAGGCACCAAAATAATCATAAGCGTAACGATGCTGGAAACGGCTGTCAAAATGTGCAGAGGTTGCCATCGTCACCGTGCTACTACCGCCAATGGTTATCGTCCCATGTATTTCGCGCGTTTTTGAAGATGAAATAGCCTTTCCGTCAGCATTTACACTGCTAACGACATAAACCCATGCTGGTGTGTTTCCATTACCAAGTGGTATATCTGCCGGATTACTGCCGATGTCTGCCTCTGAAAAGTCATACCTAAAATCACTACTCGATGTATTCAAATTAAAAGAAACGCCGCCAGTGACACCATCAAGAATGCGACCAGTATAAAAAGCGGTCTGGGTGCCGGAACGACATAAATATTCCCATTCTTTTTCGGTTGGAATATCAACTGTTCGACTAATATCACCACCGAGTGCAGTACAAAAATCAAAGACATCACTACTCCCTGCTGGCGCAGTGTAATAAACCCGATCCACTGCACGGCTTCGTTCTTCATCTGGATATTTCTGTGCATGCAAACTTCCAACATAATGGCGCCATGCATATTTCGTCACTTCTCCAGCTGAGACCCACATACCGCGATTACCGTTAATATCATTTGTTGGTACGACTACCTGTGGTTTTTCTTCAATCCGCGATCCCTGCTCATCTAACGGCGCACCCATTAAATAGGCACCACTAATTGCACCGTTGCCATAATCCTGCGCTTGAACTGGGATGTAACGCATTTCGATCGCATAAAAGGTGCCATCACCGTTATCAATTTCTATATTCGCCCAATAACCCCATTGATCTTTACCATAATCAAAGTCATGACTCGGATCACCTTCAACGCCATTGGGGTCAGCAACGGCAGTATCAGCACCACGACTCTTACCGAACCATGGCTCTGGCCAGGTACCAGCATAGCCACTAGGCATCGTCAGTGTAGCCGCACCGTACAAACTCAGCACCGGAAAAAGTAGACAGCATAGTATTAATAATCGCATAAGAATACCTCTTTATAAAATTCTGCTAACACGCAGTTTTTTATTCGATAACCATCTCACCTTGTAAAGGAACATAATTATCAGATAAATCCCCGTCCTGATTGGGGTCCAATATATACCACACTTTTCTATTTACTGCAGCAACAGGCTTCGCTTTGACCACATCGTAGACTTCAGCACGAATATAAGCACAAAAATATCTACTTTTGCCTATATACATACGGCCTGTTTTGGAAAAAGGTTTAATCGGATAGGATCCACGCTCTTTGAGCCAGATATCATTATATTCATAAAATGTAGGAATATCTGGGACTGCTTCCCAGCCAATTCCTGCTGGACTTGATGCAGTCACGTTAGTTCTACGATACGGTGTTGTGCTCCCTTCGACAAAACGATACCAACCCGCACGCTTCATATAATCGTTTTGATCAGGATTTTTTAATTTGACGTAAGGGCCTAAACCATCCCACCACCATGACCACACTCGTTGACTGTTATTATGATCATACCAACCTGTCACGGTGCTTTCAGCATAACCGTCTTGATTAAAATCAAGGGCAATTGATTCATTGGTTACATTATCGCCAACCGTAAAATTGGGATTGGCTTTACCAAAGACACTGATCATTAAATCATTTAAAAAATACTCCATGGCTCGGGTGTTATCTCCGGGGTGTTTTTTAGTTAAACCATTTCTACGCCACCCATCACCTATATTCACTTCATCACCGGCCATGAAACTACCCGTGCGCACAGTGCCAGCACTAGTATTAACATCGTGCTCACCAACAATACGGTAAGTTTCTCGAATAATCTGATTAATCATCGCATCGTTATTATTATTCGTTGCGGTCGGATCGATATAAGTACCAGTTGAAACCCAATTGCTATTCTGACCCTTCTTTTCTGTCCAAGTTTCGCGGGCTATTTTTATTGCCCAACCGAGAGCAAACAAAGCATCGTTGACGTAGCTGTGCCGCGAAGAGCGTCCATTCGATCCACCAGGCAATATACCACTATCTCCTCGATTAAAAAAACCAACGTAATCATGGAAGCGGCCGGCATCATACTCAAGTGGGAATGGCTCCGGATATGCAACACCAAACAAATCAGCGTTAAGGCAATGATACTGACTGCTTTCCAGATCGGCTTCAGACATTAATCCAATCAGCATAATGTTGAGTACATGCCCAGTACTCGCCGATAATAAATTAACCCGCCATGGCGTTGATACAGGGCCAACAAGTTCACCGCTAGCGCCATCTACTAAGTCCGCATCACGCAAACTGTCAGCGTATGGTGAAAACGGATAGCCAATATATTTTGGAACCATATTAACAGCAGGTAACCAAGTAAATTGACGACCTTTGCCATTATAATTTGGCATGCCTAAACCACTAAATTGCAGATCACCACCACGGAAATAACGCTCTATGACATTGCGACTTCCGGCATTGCTTGGCCCCGCAGCCGCAGTACGACGTCCATTCTCATCAGTCAAACCAACGGTTTCTAAATCAAGTGGATCCTGACGAGTAAGATTAGCATCAGCTCGTATTTGCATGCGCGCTTGTCGCGCTTCTTTAGGGAATCCACTCCCGACCATACTTTTGATGCTACGTCCAAAATTACGTAAATAATTTTGCTGGCGAATATAATGGACGCTATCCTCACTACCGTTGCCGCGGTTTATACTTGCACCGGTAGAGGCAATCGAATTAGGATAATTATTATGCATCGACATAGTACCACTCGTATCAGATGTCTGAGCAGTGTAGCGAACCACATAACGCGCAGATTTCATACGCTTAGTACGCTCGGTTGGCGACATACTGTCATCGATATCGATGCGCTGCAAATCGCTATCCATCCACGCAGTCGTATGCCAGCGATAGTAATTTGGCGTACTACTACTACCGGTGTGGCGCATATCTGATAAGGGTATCCTGGAATTAATTAATGGGTGCGCTGAACGTGTCGATCCAGTCGTTGGTCGTAATGTCCCCGTTTTATCTGGGCCTGTAACACGGCGATCGTTATCAGTCATTGGATCGGCATCTTCATCAACTAATGGATAAAAATACCTACGCACCGGTAAATTTTTTGCGGTTGTATAGGTAACTTTTTTACCGTCACTTTCGGTGATTTCTTTGGCACCTTCATTGAGCAAACGAATAACTGTTGCTTGAGCTTCATGCATGGCAATTTCAGCATGAGTTTGCAAGGCAACCGCAACGGCATTACCTTTCTGGTTGCTGACTATACTCATGAAACCTACGGCAATAGTGACCATTAAACTCAAAGTCAAAACCACGAGGATTAATACCGATGCCTGTTGATGATTGCGACGCATGAAGGTAAACATGAATTAATATCCCAACTGAACCGACTGATTAAATTCAATAGCAACATAACCAGCTTTTATTACAAGCTTCTTAAATGCCTGTAAACGCTCGTCATTGGTGGTCAAGGTTGTGTCAGCATAAACCGCATCACGCATTGACTTGGATAGTCGCTCACTGACATCACCATCCTCATCAAAATCGAGTTCATCAAATTCTTCATCTGGAATAGCATGCAATAAAAAATACATGCGCATTTGAATTGGCCGCTTATCTCTGCCAACACCTGACTCTGGCTCGATTCCTGATATATCTAAACTGGTTCCACCATCACCAAGTCGATCGGTTTCATCACCAGCTCCAATAATATCACCATTGCGCTTAATCATATCCACTTTGTAAAACTCGACACCACTGATAATTTCTTTTATCTGGCTTGGATAGAGCGCTCGATCGTTGGCATCGGTATCATCTGCACCAATTAAATTAAGACGATCCTTATTTAAAGACTGTCCATCCTCATTACGCACTGCATAGGCATTGGAATCGGATAAAGCCTCGTTATTACCAACTGAAAGCGTGGTATAGTGATGGCGGTAATCACCTCCTTGATACTCCGAATTTCTTAAGCGATAAGGCGCATCCTTACCGCCAGTCCCTGCCGTACCTTCAATAGTCTCACTGAGCCAATATCTATTTAAATGGCCTCCTTTACGATAATCTCCACCGACTGTTTTATAAACCCGAATTTTATCGCCCGCAGAGGCAGCGCATGCGCCAGTTGTCGCATTTACTGGAGCAGGACTACCTTTGCCCTCAAAAAAATCATAGTGCCGTTGAACCATAGGCTCAACATCGTTATCTTGCATACCATAAGCTTGATCTAAATTCACCAATTGTAGTACATTGAGAGATGCCGTATTAAAACGCTGAATATTTTTATGATTGGCAAGAAAATGAATTCTGTGCTTAAAATTGTTCATACGTGATTCACCAGCTTTAAACGCACCATCGCCCCACTGCCAACGTGTCCAGATGATATCGGTAAAGCGAAAGCGTTGTAAACTTTTATTATAAGGATTTATATCGTCGGATGTACGACCATAATGCGAACGCCAATAATGAGTATTACTGGTTTGCTTCATAAACGTTAAGGTGCCAGGCTCTGTCCCTGTGGCCTGTTTGAGATGAATTGCTGCTATATGTGGCATGCAGCGCACTTCTTGTTCCATGAAACGCATCAAAGCATCAGCCTTAGCATGTAACTGCATGACTTCTAAAGATTTTTGTCCACCACTTGATAAACGATTGAACGCCACAGACAGGAGCGACATCAATCCGATAAAAATAGTGCTAGCGATAAGTAATTCGATAATAGTAAATGCGCGCTTTTGCTCAGCGTTGGATAAGAAATTCATTACTTATACTCCGCTGGCATTATTTGTTCGCTGTAAAAGTCATGAACTAAGAGTCCGTCCTCATCATTACCACCAAAATACACTTGGATACGCACGCGTAAGTAGGTGCCAACAGAACTATCAAATTTTGGATAGCTTGGTTTTTCAACGGTGCGTACCACAAAATAATCATTCACCCAACCCGAAGCAGTCGCGTCCAGATTACTGGCGTTTTTAAAGGACCCCTGCTTGTCTTTAAGCACGCCAGCATCAGACAAAACCACTCGTCCGGTCTGCAAAGCAGTTAATTCAATACGAATTTCTTCAATCCAAGTTAAGGAAATCATGTACACCGAAACAATTGCTGTTAATCCGAAGATCAATACACCTAAAGCCAAGGTCGTTTCAATTAAGGTAAAAGCAGATCGCTTAGAATAATACATCTGCCTAGTTCCTCAGCCTTGGATAAGGATCTGTCTTTAATAAATCTTCAGCGGTAATTTGATGCAATGGATGATCGTTGCCACGAACAGCAGTTTTACCTGTCACCCTATGTACAAAAACACGCAAGAATGGATTAATCGATGCAAAGGCATCCTCTACGGTCTCGAATTTATGATAGGCTGGCTGACCAGTTCGCGGATTCGTTTCGTTATAAAGATCCACATCTTCTTCGGGATCGACATCACGAGCCAAGGTAATTGTATAGCCTGCCACGTCATCCTCACTAAAATTCATACCCATTTGTGCGCGACCAGTTCTGGTTCGATTCCACGATGCCGCATTAAATAATTGAGAGCGAATATGGTTTCTAGTTATGCGTGTTTCCCCATTCGGTAAAAAGTAAATCATAAAATCAAGCCAATGAGCATTGACCACCGGTCTTTTTTTACCTGCTAAGATGGTCTTATCGGGACCAATATAGTTGATTGTTGTGCGGTTATAGTCTTTATTATGTGCGGTATCATCTTTACCAATATCATCCGGCCAACGTGCAGTCGAGCCAGTGTAAACTGCATTAGCAGTCGTGCTCGCATCAAAATCATAAACGAATTGAATTCTGCCCCAGACTTCCGCAGGATTGATATTTGTATCTAGCGTGGAGTCGTAGGGTATTTCGCCATCAAACCCCTCATAATCGAGCGCGGTATTTGGCGCTGCTAATTTTAAATCGATATCGCGATTATAACCACCCCACGGATACAAGGTTTTAGTCGCCTGATCATACCAACCAAACCATGGACGTTCAGAGACGTGATCTGGGTGACCTCCAGGAATTATGGAATCTCCACTCGTCAAGCTGGTTCCGCTAACACTATGGTGATAAATACGGTCTTTATCTGAAAGTGCTAAAAAACGTACACCTTCTGATAAATACACGCGTGGTCCGACCTGTGATTTTTCTACCGCTGAGACATATTCCAAAAGTGTTGGATGCGTACAATATCCATTCCAGGTGGTATTACGCAGTGGCGGCATACGCATGATATTATTGTTTTGCTTGTCATCGCTTAATGCCTTATTCGTCATTGATGCTGGGTCCGGACCAACAATACAATACCAATGACGGCCAATAAATGATTCATTATTATCGTCTAGAATTGATTTATTTTTAAATACGGTTCCATCACCTGCATTTTCAACGTGAAAACTCACGCCATGAACATTCCCAGTGCTCATCGACAAGGCACGTGCGCGATCTAAGGTTGTCTGTAATGCCAGGGCATCAGCAGTAAGCACATCCTCAAATTTCTCTTCCATTACTATAAAAATCATACTTGAAAGAATGGCCATTATCGAAATAACCACCAACATCTCAATTAAAGTAAAAGCTCTGACCTGTTTCATTAATTTAATCATCAGAGTCCTCGATTAAATTAACATTGTCCTCATTGACAGCTTCATGAACCAGTACATTAAACATTTGATCGTATCCAGCACTCCCTAAGTAAAAACTATTTTCACGACCAGGGATGGAGTTATATAAAATACTCGACCAATCTTTTTCATCAATTTTATTATCACCATTTTTATCGTATTTAAAAACTTTGTCTTTGTCTGGAATAATCGCGCCATCACCATCATGGTCAAAAGGCTCATCTATTTCAGGTGGCATAACAGCCCAATCCTCTGAATTAATGGTTCCATCAAGATTGCGATCGGTCAGAGTATTACGTCCATGCGCCGGAGCCTCGAGATGTTTATAAGGTGTTATAAAAGGATACGAATATGCAGCATAAATAAGCGGGTTACCCCAGGCATCAACAATGGTTTGATCTTGAACAAACTGTGGTCCAGGTAATTCACCAAGATCCATACACGGATGGGTTAAATAACTTCGTTCAGCGTAATCTTTAGCAATAAGCCCTTTCATACGCATGTAATTTACTTTGTAAGCACCTAAGCCGCTGTGGCTCTTGTAAGAATCGCCGTAACCCTTGCTTCCCTTTAACCAACTCGTTGACCCCAAATTGCGACGGTAGTGGACTGCAAAAAAATTATCAGTTACACCATATTCGCTATCAACAAAGGGCATAATATCGTTATTGAAAGCCGAGGTGGCTGCGCCGTCACTACCATAAGTGGTATACATATGATCAGTATTTTGAAATTTATCTGCAGCTAAATGAGCAGCTTTAGCTTTATCATACATCACTGCGCGCTCATCTAAGTCCATTTTTTTATTTAAGCGCCACCATAATTGTTGTTTTTCCCAAGAGCCGTCATTCTCAGTTGGATACCAGCTACCGCTTTCTGGATCTGCTGCGCTGCCGGTGGGTAATGGAACAGCACCTGTTTGATTCACAAATTCCTCAATTGCTGTGGCAACTGAACGCAACACTACCTTGGTGGCGTTTTCATCACTACTACGCTGACCAAGCGTTACAAAGGGAAGGATCATAGCAGCCAAGATACCAATGATCGCCATGACCACTAAGAGCTCGATAAGTGTAAATGCATCGCTGCTCTGGTTTCTGTCCTTTGCGATCCGATTAATGTTATATTTCATTATCTATCTCAGCGCTCTATACGTTTTCGATGAAGAAATAATTTCACTCCGGACACAAAAACCCAGCAAAACACTGGCTTTTGTTGAAATGTAATGTTTCTTTTGTTCGTTTATATACACATGTATTTTATCTGTATTCATTTTGATTATCCGATTACATACACATGTTAATTGACCGGTTCTAACTGCTTGGCGTAGGAAATTTGCGTTGGCACAGCATGGCGAACTGTTGGTGCATATGGTTGTTCGAAACGCTGTTTCAGTATGGATAAACCGTGTTCACTTAAATCCGCATAATCGACAGCTGCAGTGGCCAAGACGTTATCTTTCTTAAGTGTTTCTGGGCCACCAAAGGTTACCTGCTTTAAATGTGAAAACTTATCAGCTAATTTTAGATATGATTCGCTTAATACAGCATCAACTTCTGGGTGTTCATTAAGATAAGCATTTGCAGCTTTGACCCATTCACCGCCACCGCGATTTTGCTGTGAATACGCCGTGTGTATGGTCACATTCCTATCAGCCGCCGCTGCAGCTAAATGACAACCATCCTCACGTTGGGCTGCTGCTGGATCGTAATATACTTTTTTCTGTTGGCCCAAAACATGCGGACGTGGACCACCAACAAATAAAATGTTTGAGTAACCTTCATCAATTAATGCGTTACACATTTGCATTGATGCGGTAGTATTATCGAAAAATACGCTATCTATGCCTAAAAAACTAGCATCGACATCAAGAGCGAGAATTGGAATACCTAATTCAGTCAAACTCGAAAAATAATGGAAATTATATAAGTAAAGCAGGATCACTGCGTCCAAACCATAATCGGAAATGGCTTCTGGAGATAAATAACTATGGATACCCCCACTTTGATGCCAACGAGCTAAATGCACACTGAGGTAATGCCCATCATTACGCAATGACAATTGCAGGTGTCCAACTGCGTCCTGAATATGCGGCATTTTGTGTAAATTTTCTGCCGGAACCGGAGAAAGAAATCCGATTTTTTTAGGCGACACTTGGCGTTGCATGCGTGGCGACACAAAAAAACCACTGCGTTCACTCGTCGTGACCAGTTCATCTTCTTTGAGTTTCTCAAAAGCTTTAATGATCGTGATGTTACTCACCTTCCATTGCTTAGAAAAACTACGAATTGATGGTAGCTTTTTTCCAGGTTCGAAATGACCATCGATGATATCGTTACGCACAGACTGGTAAATGCGCATGTATTGGGGTAGGTAGTTGCTGTTGCTCATGGCTGTATCGTAGTCTGTATATATACAGAGTCAAAGTTTTTAAGTACAGTTTGTAAATCTGTACCTATCAATAACTTAAAGATATAATTTATATAAACTATTTATTATTAAGTATTTACAATATTTCATTTACTTTTGCCCTTTGTCACATACTACACTTAGCCTCGTTAAATAGGTAATACCAATTATCTGTATATATTTAGTGTATATGAAATATATACAGAAAGGAGCCTCCATGATCCACCTTCCTCGACTCATCTGTACATGCATCTGTTACTTAAGTGCGGTAGCGCTAGCCACTAGTGCAGAATTCACTTTCTCTGCGACTGATAATTGCCACGTGGGTAATGTTGGCAAAGAAGTCGACTATAATGCCGGCAACAAAGCGACACGAGGAAAGATCAAAGGCCCTGAAGAATTCGTCATGGTCAATTTTGATTTATCTAAAATCAAAGGCATGACCGTCAAGAAAGCCAAACTCCAGTTTCATGATGCTGGCGCTATCCTTTATAAAGTCGGGTTCTCTTCCGTTGTCACGCCATGGAAAGCCGGCAATGCCAATAGATTCGGTGTTAATGATCAAGGCGCGACCTGGAAGACTCCTCGCATTGGAAAGTATTGGGCTTGGCCTGGCTCGAATCTCGGCCATGTGATTAATGAAATGTGCGGCAGCCGTAGCTCATACGGACAAGTACGCAAACAAGGTGGTGTTTATGAGCTAAATGTTGACCCCGATGTCATCGAAACGGTTGCCAGCGGTCACCACCACGGTTTTGTTATTTCTGAGCATGATGGTTGGCGTCGCATGCCATGGGTCGGTCAAACATTGCGCAAGGTTAACGGCAAAGAACACAACCCGTGGATATTTTTGAAAGAACAAAATGGTAAAGCACCAAAATTAATTATAGAAGCAGTCAAGGAAGACGATACAGCTCCTGGTAAAGTTTCAGTTAAAAATATTTGGCGCGATAGTTTACTTGTCGGTGATGTTTTGCTGGAAGTAATCGCTACCGGTGATGACAACAATAAAGGCACTGCACTCTACTACGATATTAGCGTAGACGGGGAAACTGTTCCGGCATGGATGCTCAATGCACCGCTCACTTCAGGGAAGAAACAATTAATTCGTTTATCAGAACAAACTCCCGGTAAAAAAGTTAATATCAGTATCTGTGCAGTTGACGAAGCAGGTAACAAAGGTCCAGTAGCAAACTGCAATGCGACTGTCTGTGCAGAGCTTACCATTCCTGATGTCCAAGCACGCTATAGTGCTGGTGACGGCAAGCCACTCAGCAATAAAAGCATTGCTGTTTGGGCCTATCCAGATTTGCAACACGTCAATCCAATCACAGGCAATCGCCTCGAAGACAACAGTTACGAATTAAAGAAAACCGGAAATTATCGTAACGGCAATAACATTTGGAATGGCAAAACGCATACCGCTGAACTAAGCGCATGGCGAGATGAATGGGTAGCCTTTCAAATAGCTGTGGAAAACACCAGCGGCGCGCCACTCAAAGACATCAAAGTTGCCTGGTCTGGCTCGAACGATTTACAAGTGGATTTATACCGCGAATGGTATGTCCGCGTAAAAAGCAAAAATAATTTTTATCCAGATCCATTGTTGCCACTCAACAAGTTAAATAACAGCATACATATACCAGACACGCATAATTCTATTGAAGGACAAACAGTTCAATCAATTTATGTCGATATACTGGTTAACAAAGACGCCGCTGCAAAACTACATAAAGGCAGCATTAACATCACTGCACCGGGGCAAAAAGCGTTAACGCTGAATGTCGCTGTTGATGTGCAAAATAACAATATGCCGCGAAAAATCGGTTATACTGTTGAATTTAATCACTATTCTGGCTGGCAAAGCAATTTTAAAGATGCCCAGGTTAATGATAAAACAGCAAATAAAAAATTCATCGACTGCAACAATGCCATTACAGCTTTAGCGCATCAGAATCGCTGCACCTTCAACGGCGTACCTTATACGCATCGTAAATCCATGCGCCGGCCCGTACCGGCGATCTCGGGTTCAGGTACTCAGGCTAAGGTTACCGACTGGTCGCACTTTGATGCCTGTTATGAAGGTATCTTCTCAGGCTCTATTGTAAAAAATAATCACCGCTCGGAACAACCGATCACCCATCAGACACTAAGCTTTTATGAACGTTGGCCTGCTGATTTTAATAAGTCAAATATGTTTGATCACAATCTCAAAACAAATCCGAGCTTGGATCCAAAATTCACCAAGGAATTCGAAGACACCGTTAAAGCTATTGGCGCTGAATTTACCAAACATTTTAAAGAAAAAGGTTGGGACAAAGTCCAATTACAATTATTTCTCAATAATAAAAGCCAGTACCGTCGTAAAAATGATGGATGCTATTGGTTACTAGACGAACCACGCTATCACAATGGCTACTTAGCACTCGACACACTTGGTGTCTTGATGCGCGACGCCTTTAAAGACAAAGGCTCCATACCTGTTGTTTTCCGCGCTGACGTTTCACGACCACAATACAGCGAAACTATTCTTGATGACAGCTTAGATCTTAATGTGGTTGGTGGTTTATCCGAACATGAGCATATAGCACGTCGCAATAGCGATCGCTTTGACGGCGGTGAATTCTTTAAGGAACCACAAATTATCTGGAGCTATGGTGGCGTTGCCGCCCTTGGCACCTCACTTAACAGCTATGCGAACGTTCGTATTATGGATCACTTTAAAGGTAGTAATGGTCACTTGCCGTGGCTGAATACCATGAGCAAAAACGCTTGGCGTGAACAACCCGGAGATCGCAGCGGTCAAAACTACGCTATCTTCTACAATGGGGAATACGAAAAACTTCCAATTAAAAATGAAATTGTTTTCCCATCAATGCGCTTGAAGGCTTATCGTCGTGGTCAGCAAGATGCGGAAATGCTCGGAGTCGTCGAGCAAACAAAGAAAATCAGCCGCGACCAAATCCGTCATGCACTGCGCAAGTTCGCCAGTTTCGAAGGTAAAACCGTCCGTACTTTCCGCGAAGATGCTGGAACCATCGAAATTAAAGTCGACACACCACGTTTAGAAGGCACACGTGAAGTTTTGCGTGCATTAGCTGGAGGCAAAGCACCGTTTAAAACTAAGCAAGAAGCCAAAGCCATTGATACCAACGTTGGTAAAATCGGCAGCGTCAGTTTTACGTTGAGTCCAGCCGAAAAGGAAGCAAAAGCCGCTGCTGAAAAAGCTGCCAAAGAAAGTGAAGCACGCTTGGCTAAAATGATGGGTGAAAAACCCAGTTGGGCTGATGCGTGCATAGAAGTTCATAAAAAGTTTAAAGGTAAAAAATTATTTGTTTCAACACTCGGTGATTCGATTACTTATACCGGTGCCTTTGGCACAGCTCTCAGCTGGCAAAAACATCCTGATAATCTCGTATTTAAATGGCGTAATCCATTAACAGAAGGCTTGCGCGGTAAAGGTCCTAAATATGGTAATTTTTCTGGCTGGACCTCAGGACAATTATTAAAGGCCGTTCCAGGCGTTATTAAAAACCATAAGCCAGAAATTGCGATCATTCTCATTGGCACCAACGACATGAGCAAAGGTCAATCTGTAGATCAATACAAGAAAAATCTTCAATCAATTATTAATAAACTCAAAACTAGTGGTTGTGTGCCAATATTAACCACCTTGCCACCATTACGTGGTAAAATGGATCGTGTGAAAACCTTTAATGAAGCCGTGCATGATTTGGCGAAAAAAGAATCACTTCCGTTAATTCCTTACTACGAAGAAATCATGAAACATTCCGGCGGTAAATGGGATGGCACCTTTATCAGCAAAGATGGCGTTCACCCTAACACAGCCCAACCAAGAGGCTTTTACACCATGGGTTCAGGCAAAGGCGGATATGAACTACGCAACACCCTCACTGCACAGACCTTATTTCAGGTCATGCAATGGGTGCTCAAGGTTAAATAATGCTCATTCGCCAGCTGTAGGCGCCACTGCAATAACAATAATTCTCAGGTCTTTATCTGAACAATTAGCCAAACCATGGGTCCCACCGGGATAAACGACAGTGATATCACCGTCGCTGACCTCGTGCTCAACTCCGTCTAAGGTCATAACACCATTACCTGAAACGATATAATAATATTCCGAATCGTTGGTATGTTGATGAGGTCCTATCGATGTACCTGGAGGCAGAACATCATCGTGAATAAAATGCACGATATTGCTACCAGGGTCCTGTCTATCTAGAACACCAGTCCATAAAATCGAGCCGATTCCTTCATGACAATTCGAGACTTCACTCGATTGCATATCATTCTTTTTCTTGATGAATGTTGTTTGCATACATCACCTCTACATGACTTTGTACTTCAACATTATATAAATGGACGACGATCCAGAACCAGCTTCAGGGGACGCTCGGTTTTGAGCTGGCCTGGTAAGCTTGCTTGCAATTCAGCCAAGCAACAGCTCATGCCAAATAAACGATGCAAGTCATTTAATTGATCGTCCGTTTGTGGATCAAGCTTTAATAAATAACCAATAAACACTTCGGTAAATTCCTCGATGGCTTGCATGGCCTCATTACGACGATGTCCGCATTGGCGTAGCGCCCTAGTCAAACAAAAGACCCAATCGATTTCGGCAAAACCAACATTTTCCGCCAGTGGGAAACAACGTGTTTGCCAAATTTCAATGCACGAATCGACCATGGCCTGCGGAAATGGTAATGCTTGGTGTGCGTACTCTTGATTAAATAAATAATGAAAAGAACCAGCCAGGTGCGGGAATATATCATGCTCGCTCGGTTTTTGCTTGATGCAGTCCTTGCGCAAGAATCCTGTTTGTGGGTCTGTCTCATCGTAGACCCATTTAAAATAAGCGTCCTGCCAAACGAGATCAACTTCGCCGGCTAAAACTAAAGCTGCGTAAAGACCCGCCCCCCGATGCGACATACCCCACGGATTGCCAACCCAATCTAATTGGTCGAGAAATCCCAGCATTGCTGGTATGTCTTTATATGGTGCTAAATCATGTAATGAATGCGCAGGCAAGGCATCAAATAATTCAAGCGCAGCAATGCAATGTGCCGTAGTATGAATCTCGTGATGGGTTGATTCAAAAAAGAAACCGGTTTTGGGATCTTGGAGTTCGCGTAAATGTTTAACCCAGGCCGCGCGATCAGATGGCTCCTGCGGAAAACGCCCGATGGTGTACAAGGTATTGGCGGCATCAGCACAGCCGTAGGGGTTAATCCCTAGTTCACGTGAATTTTCTTCATCTTGAACAAGCCAGCGTTGGTAAGCACCTGTTTCCAGTTCATGGGTTTTTATAATCTGTTCGACAGCATCAATAAATTCACGTAAATCGTACATGGCTTACTCTTAGGTCATCTTGCGTAAATGATCGGCAGTTAATTCCTGAATTAATTCCTCACCATTAATATAGCGACGAATATTTTCCAAGGCGCGCTCGCCCATTTTGTAATAACCATCATGGGTTGGTCCGGCTTGGTGGCACATAATTAAACAGCGTGGCTCATCGCGCAACGAATGATCTTCCGGCAACGGCTCCTGTTTAAATACATCAAGGGCAGAAAATAGGCGGCCGCGTTTATGTTCTTCGACCAAGGCATCCTCATCGAGTGAATTACCGCGTGCAGTGTTAACGATAATGCCGTGATCAGGCAGCAGGGCCAACATCTCGGCATTGATTAAATCGTTGGTCTCTTCTACTTTAGGTAAGTGATTCGAAATCACATCACAGGTCGTAAATACATCGCGGACCGTTTCCAAACGCTGCGCGCCAAACTCTGCCAATTGTTCGTCACTAACGTAGGGATCATAAACATGGACCTTACAGCCAAATGGACCCAGGAGTGGAATTAATTTCTTGGCAATGGCTCCACAACCAAGCAAGGCAACATTACGATCAAATAAAGACTGCGTTCCTGGAAAATCTTTTGCCCAGCCTTTTTCAATATGCGTGCGTTGATAATGCAAGCCAACCATACGAATGCTGGCAAGCATTTGCATTAATGCTGACTCGGCGATGTATTGGCTGATCGCATCACCCCAGTTGGTTAATCGTAGACCGCGCTCTAAATGTTCTGGTTTAATGATCGAAGCGACCGTTCCAGTACAGGTACAAAAATACTGATCGCCGTCAGGAGTGTAATCAGCCGGTAATGCATTGCCGCTCCAACCACTCAATAAAATATCGTAGCTGTGTAAACGTTTAGTTTTTTCAGCATCGCTTAAGTCACCATATTCATCACATAAAGCGAAATCAACTTCACCCAATCCTAATAAAGCAGTCTTGTCTTCTGGCCTAAAAACGCGGTCAATAAAATCACTGCTCGTCAAAACACCAATGCGCATATTGCTCTCTCTAACGGGCCAAATACTGACCCTTTTGTTGGAAAGGCATTTTTATAGACATTGGGCGCCTGTCTATCAACACTGTTCCGCAAATCTGTCATTGTTGCACAATTGAATGGCTATGCTTGATTCATCTTGGTAAGGTGGAAGATGTCAGGAATTCTAGGGAAATAGTATGAAA
Organism: Planctomycetota bacterium; assembly: GCA_028280785.1. GTDB lineage: Bacteria > Planctomycetota > UBA11346 > UBA11346 > UBA11346 > JANQLF01. Next base: position 12,163 of record JANQLF010000178.1, on the reverse strand, counting down.
AACTTGATAAGTGATAAAGATTTTTGTTCCGAGTTAAAACTAGACGCTGAAGCGAGCCAATTGTTCAAACGCAAACAATACAAGCAGGCTGCCTTACACGCGGCCCGCAGTGCCTTTGCCAAGCCCTTCGCTCATCCGGTCAAAGAACAAGAAATAGCGGCAATGGCTGCATTAATTAACAAGGAAGTACCTGATCAAGTGGCCCTGATGGAACAACAGGCAAAAAAATATTGGATGAAAGCAGCTACTCCAGAACCGACTAACACCAAACCACTCAATCATGTGCGCTTCCAAGTTCCTAATACCGTTCAACGCTCACGCGGCATAGCCGTCTACTCACTCGCCCGTTTAGCCAGACTTACTGGCAATAAAAAATACACACAAGCCGCGATGAAAATGCTACGTGAGCTAGCAGGACAATACGGTGATTATCCACAAGGTGATAATATTGGTTTTTATAGCTGGCACCCCCACACCGCAGGCAGGGCTCAGTCACATACCGTCGCCCATATGAGCCAAGAATTTAATATGATGATGCCCTTTATCAGGGATCAAATCAGCGACGAAGACAAATTATATCTGATGAAATTCCAGTGGACCATTGCCGATGTAGCGATGCGTGGTTTTCGTATGGATCAAAGTTTTAATTTAACGCTGCATTTCGCCACACCGTGCCACGAAACTGCACTGCTATTCCCCGTATTTAAACAATCTAAAAAATGGATTAAGTGGGCACGTTTTCAATTACAGGAATTTTACGACAGTCACGGTGTCACTGCTGATGGTTATACCCGCGAAGGTGTTTTATATCAACGCGTCAATCATCATCTGCTAGAACTAAATATGGAATACATCAAGGCTGCTGGTCATAAGGTACCAAAAAAATTGGAAAAAGTCGTGCATAATGCGCACATGTTTAATGCCAATATCTGTCCGCCAGATGGCTATCCACCACATGTTGGTGACACTACGGTCTATAGCCCACATGAGCATTGGATTCATGCCCATGAAACCCTGCACCTGACGGCAGCGATAACCAATAAAGCTATCTACAAACAACGTGCTGGTACTCCCTATTATCGCAAAGCGCAAGAGCGTAATTTTTGGGAAATGGGGCTCAAAAAATTGCAGCGCTATTTAAAAATGCCATGGGGTAAGGCGTCCGATTTAATTCAAAAACCTGCTGACCATGGCGAAAGCGGTTTCCAAATTTTAGGTAATGGTCAAGGCAATGATCGTAATTTTGGTGCTCTCCTCTTTACCCAGAATCATAATCACGCTCACCATGACATTGGCTCGATTTATATTTATGCAAAAGGGCGACCGTTAATTTCTGATCCAGCAGGATACGGCGGCCCAGGTTCACGAAATGCAAATCCAGATAGCCATAGTTTGGCGATGCTGCCACGTTTTTCACCTGCCGGGCCACGTTTACATACCGATCACTGGGCTAAAAGTAAATTTGCCATTCACAACAATAAGTGGCAAGCGACATCGATGCAGCACCGCCTCTATGACGGCTATAAAATGCAGCGCACCTTAGTATTAATTCCAGGCAAGAAAAATGGTCCTGATAGTTTCTGGGTGGTACTTGATAAAGTCACACCCGATCATCCACATCCGCTTGGTTTACATGAATTAGTCGACACATCATTTCACTTTAGTGCTATCGAAACAGACCTAGGCATCGATGGCTTGCAAACATGGAGTCAGCACGATCTCAAGAAGAAAACAGCCACCGTTTATAAAACAGAAAACTTTTCTGATCCTGGTAAAAAATTAGACATCCAAGAATTCCATGAAGCCTACGAAATGAGCAACAGTAATGGCAATATACAAGTTGCAGGTTTTGCCTTAGCTGGAACCGAGTTCAGCCTAGAACAACAACAAAGTCACAGCAGTGAATATAGCGGCTACGTTAAACGACCAGCCGCACTCTATCGTTATCGTGGACCACTACCTGCTGTCTTTGCCTATGTCTTAGTACCATTTACGGGTATTAAAAAGCGCAAACCAATTAATATCGATGGACAGCTGAAAAAGAATAGCTTTAGCTTCAACGTTAACGGACGTGAGGTCATTGTTAAAAATGGCTTCTCGAAAAAAATAAGCGTTAACGGCTAGTTATCTTTTACGTGGATTGAGATCGATACTATCGAATTCTTCTCCGCCCAGCAGAATAACCTTAAAGTTCAGTGTTTCTGGCGAAAAAGAAAATAGCTGGACGTGATGACCAGACCCACATTTTCCAGGTGACTGCAAGTACCAATGTTCATCATCGGGAACCCTTTGGAAAACACCCAGTCCGCCTTCACCTACATAGATCACGCCATCGTCCATATGCTTTTCATTTCGAATTGGCAACGTCCGTTTAATCACATGGCCATCACACTCGATAACAACATCAGTGTTATATTTCTCGAAGAGAGGAACGAAATGTTGCTTTGCTGAACTCGGTACTTTAACGGCCGGATAGGCAGGTGCATGATAATTCGCAAGTTGCCAACGCACTGTTTTATTCTTTTTCAATGTCTCTTCTAAAAATTTTTGCTGATCACCATCAGTTTTTATATTGGTATTAAGTGTCACTAATAATACCGAAGAAGATAGGTGTGTAGCAAAATAGTTATTGTCGCCACCAGGTGTATCAAAAATTTGATTATAGAGTTCACCTACCGCCTCATGATTCCCTCGAGCAGGAATGATCGGTAAAATTCGCCCATCATCGCTGACCGTTTCCTCATTATCATTTAACCACATCATCCAGTTGTCCAAATCAGTTCCGACATGGACGTAATCACCACCATGACAGAGAGCAATAATCTCTTTATCCTTCGATATAAGATTCGACATCAGATTATTAATGTATACTCGGTTAACACGATCAGTACGGGAGTCCCCACCAGCAAGAAATTTCAATCTTTGATCGGCATCGAATGGAGCCGTGGTAAAATAATATTCTCGGGAATTGCCTGCAGGACCTTGAATGAGGAAATAATAATTAGTAGCTGGTTTTAAATCTTTGATCCGGGCATGGTGATAGAATATCTTTAGTCCAGCATTCTCATGCTCAGGTTCGAATGCTCCTTCATAAACTCCAGATGCATCCTGACCCTTTTGAATTTTATATTTATCTACACCTCCACCTTGTGACTGAGTGTCGATGAGCACTCTATATGCATCACTCTGCTTCAGACTAGACCAAGAAATAGTAGCCTCATGTTGTGGATTTTGTGTCCAGGTTACGCGCACATGAAACGGCCGATCTTGAGGGAATTCACTGTTTAAAAAGTTCCACCTCAAGAAATAAATCAGGACCAAAGTGAGCCACAGTGCTACACAAAGAACAATACTTACACTTTTCCTAATAGTCATGAAATCTAAATTTCCAGATCGATAACCAGCTTATCATCCATATCATCACGAAATTTACTCACTAATTCAGCGTGCGCCTCTGATTTATTGTACTGACTTAAATGATAATCAGATTCAAAGCACATGACGAAACCATGCGTAAACTGGTTTTTACCGCTGACATTACGGCCGCAGTCGAGACTTAACAGGCCTGGTGTATTGCCTTCAAATGTGCTAATGTGATCTAGATGTTCATCGATACGGTCAATACCGCTCTTGAACTTATACAGTAAAATGTGATTTATTGGCATCTATGCATATTAATGCGCAGATGCACTCTTCCAGCAAATCACCTCGTTCGCATCAGTGACCAGTATCACTTGGTTTTGACGTAAGGTAATACCATTGGTTCTTATTTTCGGCTGTTTGTCCAAAATTTGTTTCCACAATTCTTTACCAGTCTCTAATTCTTTAACCAGCAACTGCTTGCCACTGCTAACAAAAACCTGATCACCCATAGGAACGACATGTTCACCTGCAAAAGCAAGCTCTAAAGGTTGATCTATGTCTGCCTTTATACCTTGCTCTATACGACTGATATGCGCGGCAATATCAATAATGACCTTCCCATTGGCATGACGCCAAACAAATAAATTGTTTTTGTGATAGACTGGTGCTATCAAGGTATAGCCACCAAAACTTTGTGGACGTAAACCCCACAAAGATTTTTTAGGATTAATCACATCTCCATTTTCGTCTCGGCCGATATTTTTATTACTGAACATATGTTTGAAATCTTGACCAAGCGCTCGTCCATTTTTGCCATTGACCGCATAGAAATAATTAAATTTCTTGTTTTGGGCCCCACCCACATAGAGCCAACCATCTGCATAACTTAATTCCGGTCCGCCAGTCCATTGCATGTGAATATTCGAACGTTGTTCGCTATCACCGCGTCGTTTCCACCACATCAGTTTACCATCGCTCTTGCGAAAGCCTGCTGGGACGCTCTGCCCTTGCGGCACATAGAGCATATCATCCGATGCACAAATGATGCCCTTGGGCGACACACCCTATGGCGAAGCACCAGTGCGTAAATTTTCTTCCGTCGTTGCAAAACCAGCATCGTTATTGACCCATTTAATATCGGCAGTTTTTGCGTCTAAGGCGTAAACATAAACTTTATCCGCGCTACTGAGGCCAGCATAAAAATACAAGATTCCTTCATCAATTATCACCCCACCATTGACTGGCCAATTCGAACGTAATTCACCAAAATCAAGCATACGGCGGTCATAAGGCGAAGCACGAAAGCGCCAAATTAATTGACCATCATCAGCCTTATACGAATACACATAACCATCTTCACAGCCTACGAATAAACGACCCTGCCAATAAGTTGGTGTCACTAAGACTTTACCACCGGTAAATTTTTGCCATTTAATCGCGCCGGTGCTCGCATCGATGGCGTAAACACGATGGGCATCAGAACCAATAAAGACTAAATCATTAACCGCTGCAGCAGGTGTTAATTTTCCTTTTAACCTTGCCGACCACGCGCTTTGCAACGGCAATTGTAAAGAACCGGGGCCACCACTGGTCCGTGCATTATCACGACGATACATCGGCCAATCTGTTTCCGTTGCAACACCGTTTATTGCTGCTTTATAAGCTGGTCCTTTTTGTAATTGCGCCGGCGCTTTTTCACCTTCATACATATCCATCGATACAGGCACTAAAGCGATTCCTGCTTTAATAGCATAACTACAACTACAACCACTGGCTGAATTATAGACCATGCCATTCCCGGCAATCACGCCAGTACGGCAATTGGCGCGAAAGCCTTCAGCGGCGTATAAACGCGCATGTAATTTATCTAAAATCATCGTGCCATACGACGAGAAGAATTTACAGTGCGTCGTTTCGGTCCTGACAATACAGCGGCCATAACACCATGAGCCTTCTGGTATGCCGGTTTTAGGATCATAAGGATCTCGGAATACTTTTACTGAACCTATGACCTCTTTATTATCACCTTTGGCAATAGTTGTTTGCACACCAGTAGCATCTTTGTTATGGGTAAAGGCATAAAGCCCCCCTTGCTTCAAGACATCTTGCTTTTGTTGCTCACCATTTGATGCGTCATAGGGAACACGATTATACACAATATAATTATTGGTAAGATACAGGCCCTTGCTTTTTGAAACTCCATGTTTCATCGGTATTTGCCACAATTCTTCTCCACTGTCAGCAGCATAAGCCGACAAAGATGTATGTGGAATTGCGACGAAGACTTTGCCATCAGCCAACAAACATTGATAAGGACCGGGGTTTAGTGTTTTAGACCAACGTGCTTTACCAGTGACTGGGTCTAAATTTGCCACAATAGATTCAGCTGGTAGACTATTTTTATGTATTTTATCAACTTTCTTTTCAGTTAAATGAACTAAGAGCGCGTTGTTGGCGTAAGCATATTTTACCCACATGGTCATTTTAGGATCAACATCACTTGCTTTGAGCGCCCAAGCTTCTTTCCCATTCTTTAAATGATAAGCACACAATTGTGTACCAGCATTAGCAAAGACATGTTTTTCAGAGACCACTAAATCAATACCATCTGGCTCTGGTAAGGTAACTTTCCATTCTTGAAAACCGTTATAGCCATTAAACGCCGTGATCGTGCAAGTAGAAGATTTTTTACGTTTATCCAAAATACCACCACTACGCAAAATGGTGTAACCATACGCCGCAACTGGAATACCAAATTTACTAAACGAATGTCCCATGTTAGTCCACGCCGTATGAAAAGGTCCGCGAATGCGATCAGCATCTAAAACACGATCGTTGGCTGCATTAACCCGACGATCATGATTCCAATCACCCATACCCGCTGGGCGAGGCCGTTTAAAATACGCATATGTTTTTCCATCGATGCTTTTATTGCCCGCTGGTTGTAATCCTAACGCAGCCAATGTTTGCGCAGCGCCATTATTTCCTTCGACACATAAGACGCCGCGTTCAGGCATGAGCACTCGAACAATTTCATCCCAGCTTGTTTCCTGCGCAGACTCACTGACAAAAATAAGATTAGCACAATAATCAGGATAACTTAAACGTTTGCTTCCTGGGTAAGCTTCAACGAAGAGGCGGTCACCGTAAACACCCTCTTTATCAATTTGTTCGCGAGCACCACGTTTGTGCTCGGCTTTTACTAATCCATGCACATAAAACTGTGACGCTGCACGTAAGGCAATTGGCAAGGACTGATCTTTATCGGTCAAACAGACGACAAAGGCTCGTTCACTGCCAATGTGTTGTTTAAGTTCTTTAACCAATGCCTCTGATGCAGCAAGCGATATACAAAAGCATAACATAAAAAGTAATCGAAGATATTTCATAGCATGACCCTAATCACGAACACAGCGAAATCCGACCGTCGAAAAACGATCTAATGATGGTGATAACAATGGTACCTTAACATGACTCGTATTTTCAATGGCTCCATCTAACGGATACCACTTACTATGGCCCTCTGGCATATAGTAAAAACTACCACCTTTGACAACGGTGAATTTTAAAACCGGTGTCTCATAAACATCATCAAGCCACTGCCAAACGTGGCCACATAAATCGTGAACACCTGTTGGCGTTGCGCCTACCGCTTGTGCACCAACAGCCATTGTTTTACCCGTCATATTCACCTTGGCTTTATCCAAGGTGTTACCCCATGGATAGGCATAGCGTTCTTGACCTTGCGCCGCTAATTGCCATTCGAATTCAGTGGGCAAACGTTTCTTAGCCCACTTGGCATAGGCTTTGGCGTCCTGTTGCGATACATGAACTACCGGGTGCTGCTCTAATCCTTTTGGAATACTGCCGTCTTGCCAATGGCGGAGGAAATTGTGCGTCTCTTTTGGCTTATAGCCGCTCTTGTCTAAAAACACTTTAAACTGTGCATTGGTCACTGGGAATTTATCTATAGCAAATCCAAGCGTATCGATTTCTGGTGGTTTATTTTTAAATTGTCGGTGCTGCCAACAACGTGCGCCATGCCATTTATGATGAATATGTGGCTTCCATTTACTCCCGTCAATCCACACCATGTCATCGGGAATTGGAGGTGTTTTCTTGCCGCCATAAACACTTGTAAGCGTCGTTCCTGGCAAGCGCTGGGCCGTATGCAGCATCTTGGTATCTGCATCTTCCCACTGTAGTGCTGTTCCTGCTTTGACAAATGTAAGCGAATCAATTGCTGCATCAGCGTTTATTTCCAAAATACCGCCAATCGAATTTTTAAAGATACTACCAACAACAGCCTGATTATTTATCACCAATTTCTTTCCAGTAAATAAATCAATATACTGCTTATTCGCTTGTGCCTGTATCAATGCAACATTGCTTAAATCATTGCCATTATTGTATAAGGTATACACGACCTGATTATTCGCTGGCCATTTATTAATTTTCACTTGTTTATTTAGGGATTTTATATGTGGTTCCCACAACGGGCTTTCCCAATGTTCATACAATGCCACCTGTAAGGGCTTAATCCGGCGTAAAAATGCCTTATCACGCTCAACCCACATCTCATTGTCACCAAATACATTTTCCCACATCAAAATACCACAGCCATTCATCCACGCGCTGCACAATTCATTCCAATGTTCACGACTATGACGATCACTGGTTAAAAATGTTTTAAATTCTGGATATAACCAACGCGTATTATAAATCACCGTTGCTGGATCGATGCGCCACCCTTGCCCCCAACCATAATGCATGGGGATTAAATATTGATTATAAGGATGCGTTTCACAGCCAAACAAGACATTTAAGCCTTGAGCCTTGAATGCAGCGTCCCACCCCTCAGGAATTTTAACCATGGTATCTAAATAAACGCCATCGGCCTTAATATTCTGTAAGAGCTCAATCATACCTGCTAAATGAGTTTCTTCCTGCTTGGTGCTGGTATCCCACGGATTGTAGGAAATAAACACCAATACGTTGCGCTTATGACAGGCCTCAACTATTTTTGCTAAACCAGCATGACCGCCTGGTAAATCACGAAAATACGTAAATTGACTACGCTCATCGATACCTAAGCGTGGATAATTTTGCCATAAAATAATTTGGTCATAACCGCCAAATTCTTTTTCACCACGATCGAGAAATTCGTTTATTTTCCAAGTTTGTTTATCGTGATCATAGAGTCGCTTATCATATAAAAAGGCCATGGTCTCAACGAAACCTTTACGCATGGCCAGCGGTCTATTTGTTGTCGGCCCATATAATTCACGCAAACGTTTGCGATGTTTTTTAAGCGCTGCTTTCCATTCAGGTGTACTGAAATCAGTTACTTCAGCATAAGTCCAAGCTCCATTATTAACGCCTATATCATCAACATTGGCTTCACTCGCCTGTAAGGACGTAACTAAGATACAAAACAGAACGCTTAAACATAATCGCATAGACAATTCTCTCTTTTCTTACATGTACTGCTTTTAAACCAGACTAGTGGGCTAAAAGTGACCCTAGCATCACTGTTATTCGGCACAATTCTATTTTTACAGTACACTCGTGTCCAACACAGAACCCATGCATTTATTGTACTGGTTTTCTTAAGATATACTCAATAAGTGTAATGAATGCCTCTATATTGTTATGCTTTTTAAAATTAGTTATAAAAATTATGGTCACTAAAACACTCACTGACGTTAATCTAAAGATTACAGCTTTTGACATTCATAACGCTATGCCTAGCGTGTTCTATTCCCATTTAACTGTTCTTAATCGTACATAACATTAGGGAGACCCCATGTACGCTCGTTCATTGTCTTCACTTTTTATCCTGTGCCTTTGCTACGTTGCTTTATCAGCGGCTACTGTGACCTGTAATAGCACAGAAATAAATTCACCATCATTCCACCCTAAAGAGCGTGACCTCGTTAACGCTCGCGGGAAAATGAAAATTAAATGGTTCGAACAATTTGGTTTGGTGAAATTCGATGTCTCCAAACTCAAAGGCAAAACCATCAACAAAGCCTGGTTGCAAGTTAAGGCTGCTGGTGGTGCTAAATATAAATTAAACGCCGGCACCGACCTCACATGGATTTCCGTTACCACGGTTGCCTATCCTTGGAACGGCAAAAAAGCTTCAGCGAATAGCAATGGCATTGATGGTCATTGGGGTTGGCCCGGTGCACGCACCTATGATGTCGCCTGCGGCCACAGCTACACCATTCGAGATAACGTTAAATTAATACCCGGCGGCGGTCAACACAAAGCCGAAATTAATCCTGCTATCGTTCAGGCTTTAGTCTCCGGTGCCTCACATGGCATTTTTATTATGGATGGTTCTTCGCACTACAGCATGAACTGTTACATCCAGAGTCCTAAATTAATTGTTGAAGTCAGCGATACGATTCCAGCTGCACCGGGTAAAGTCAGCGGTGTCAAAATTAGCCCAGCACCTAATTGGGCTGTCCGTGAATTTGGTGCCGTTACTGTTGAATTAAAAGCCCCAAAAAATGCCTTCTCTTTTGATATCAAAGTCGACGGCAAAGATTTACCACGTTGGCAAATTCCCATGGCAGAACCTGGTAAAACGCAAACCTTTCAATTACTCGATTTGCCACCAGGAAAGAGTATTAACCTCGAAATTGTCACCAAAAATATTGCAGGAACGGCTGGTAGTGCCGTCAGCGCCAAAGGCAAAGTGAGTCCTGCCTTAACCGTTCCTAAACTTCCAGCAAGCAAATTTAAACCTAAGGCGGGGGCTCCTCAAAAATTAGGATCAGCAAAAGTTTATGCCTTTCCTGAATTAACTATGATTGACCCGATCAACGGCAAAGCATTACACGAAGACGCTGAAGATTTAAGTAAAATAAACGCTGTCTGGGATGGATCAAAAGGCACCATCTATCTACCATCAGCAAAAGCCGAATCGATCAGCTTTCAAATTGCTATTGCTGGCGCAATTAACGACGTCGATATAAAAATCAGTGACTTAAAAGGTAAAAGCACTATTTCGACCAAGTCAGCTAGATTATGGCGAAATTGGTATGTCGGTAAGTATTCTGAGTATGCCTTGCCGTTGAATGGTAAAGTTTCATGCCCAATGGCAGATAATAAAATTGCTGGTCAAACACTGCAAGCTGTGACTGCTGACGTACATATTCCTAAGGATGCCAAACCAGGCCTGTATAAAGGCACAGTCACACTTTCCTCAGGTTCTGATAAAGCGGAATTAAAATTACACGTACAAGTCTACGATGTGACTATTCCTGACGAGATTTACTTTAACCCTGAAATGAACTGTTATGGCGGTCCTGGTTCAGCAGATTCACAACAGTTTAAAAATTCATTTAAGATAGCACATTATCATCGTTCCACTATCAACCGTGTCCCCTATAGCCAAGGTGGTAACGTCCATAAAGACTGGACGCCAGATATCGATGGCAAAGGCAAAGTAACCAACTGGAAACGTTTTGATGACAATATCGGGCCACTTTTAGACGGCTCATTATTTAAAGACAATCCACGCGCTGGTATTCCAGTTGCATCATTGTACCTCCCACATTTCGAAGGCTGGCCAGTAGATTTCCGCAAACATTACAAACCAGGCTTTAAATTACCAAAAGGGCGTAATGACAAAGATGGCTTTGTTAAGCATCACATATTGGCTAAGCCAATCGAAGAAGCGATGGACAAAGCGTACGCAACGGCATTTAAAAATTGTGTCAGTGATTTTTACAAGCATGCTGAAGATAAAAAATGGACACGCACGGCATTCCAATGCTACTTGAATAACAAAAGTAAATTCGGCTACACTTGCTGGACCTTGGATGAACCAAATATCTATCGTGATTGGGAAGCGTTAAATTACTGGGGTCGTCTATGGAAAGAAGCAATCAATGATGACGAGGTTTATACGTATGAATGGATTGAAAAATATTATGAGCAAGGTTTGACTAAGTTAAATCGTGGTAAACCAGTTTTCCTATACCGTGGCGATATCTCACGCTTAACTTGGCAAGGCAACTTATCCGATGATCTCATGAATATTATTTACCTTGGTGGTGGTGGTTTTGATAAATCACGCATGGTAAAAAACAGCAAGAAAAACATTCCTTCTATTATGTACGCCTATGGCTCTTGTCCAAATCACAAGAATAGTAAATGGGAAACCGCTGCATGGTGTCTGAAAGCTTTTGTCAATGAAAGCGATGGCGTATTACCTTGGCAATCACTCGGCAAAGGCTTAACTAACCCTGATCCAAATGGTGGCGGTAACGGCTTAATCGTTAATGCTCCTCCTTATGGCGATGCCATTGCATCATTTCGCGTCCATGGTTTTCGTCGCGGTGCACAAGACTGTGAGCTATTACGACTCCTGATGTTTAAAAACAAATGGAGCCGCGCACATATGGGCGTTTTAGTCTCACAAAAAGTACCGTTGAGTGCTGAATATAATCAAAAATTCGTCGATGAAGCAGCCGCAGTTAAATTTGGTAAGATGACCGCCCAAGGATTCAGCGAAATGAAAGAGGGCGTTTTACAGCTCTTAGCTAAGTAAACACACGCAACTCAGACGATTACAATGCACCCTGGGACACCCAGGGTGCTTTTTTTTAAGCAATAATGCTACAGGCTATCACCGTAAGTAGCACATTTTAAGGCCTTAGTCGTATTATATTGACTTGCGATACGCCTCTGTAGAAATGGCTGCATCCCACCACAATCAATCTACTACAAGGATTTTTTATGTCTTTTCTCTCCAAATCGTGTGCAATTATCGCGTTAGGCGCCC
>JANQLF010000298.1 GCA_028280785.1 Planctomycetota bacterium | reverse complement strand
ATGGAATTTAATGAAGAAAAAACGGAATTATTTTTGAGTGGTGAAGCGTTGAGCATCGAACGAGCACGTGAAGCCTTTAATGAACAAGAATTAGAGATTAAACATGTTCAAAGTACGCTGAGTGAAGAAGAAAATGAAGCTGCTGATGATGTACTTGAAGATGAAAACAAAAAAGAACGTGTGCGACCTATTGGTCGTTAATAACGGAGTAAATTATTCATGGCAAAAGCATTAGTTTTTCCAGGTCAAGGTGCGCAATATGTAGGCATGGGTACAGAATTAGCCGAAGCCCATCCGCAAGCCAAAGCAATTTTAGATGAAGCTGATGACGTACTTGGTTTTTCATTAAGCAACATCATGGCTAACGGACCGGAAGAAGAACTCACACGTACTGACATTAGTCAGCCGGCTATTTTAACCGCAAGTTGGATGTCACATCAGGTGCTGACTGCTGCTGTCGATGATTTACAGTTTGAAGCCTGTGCAGGCTTAAGTCTCGGCGAATACACTGCCTTAATTGCAGCCGGTGTTTTATCCTTTGCTGATGCATTGCGTTTGGTGCGTATTCGTGGCGAAGCGATGCAAGCTGCTGCTGAAGCGGTGCCGAGTGGCATGGTTGCATTAATTGGTACTGAGGAAGATGGCGCCCAGGCACTCTGCGATAAAGTGCGCGAAGACGACGTTTTAACTGTAGCGAATTTAAATAGTCCAGGCCAAGTAGTTATTTCCGGGTCCCAGTCCGCATGTGATCGTGCAGTGGCAGCCGCTAAAGATGCAGGCATTCGCCGAGCCATGCCCTTACCAGTTGCTGGTGCTTTTCATTCACCGTTGATGGAACCAGCGGGCGAGAAATTAGCTACCGCTATTGCTGACGTTAGCTTAGCTGATCCGAAAGTACCGGTTTATACCAACGTGACCGCGCAAGCAGTGCGTAGTGCAAGTGAAATTCCTGATTTATTAGTCAAGCAATTAACCTCACCAGTGCGCTGGGCGGCTTCGGTTCAACAAATGCATAGTGATGGTATTAATGATTTCTTGGAACTGGGACCGGGTAAAACATTGTGCGGTATGATTCAACGCACTGTTAAAGATGTAAGTCTCGCAAATGTAGATAAAGCAGCTGACTTAGAGAAAATAACCCAAGCCTCTTAATTGAGTTTCCTGCAATTAATTAAAGCATGCGATACAGGTGGACTTCGAGCGGTTTGAATCGGTCGACCCATTTACCTTTTGGTAAGTTGATCATGCGTTTTTCATCAATAACCGTTGCCGATTGGGCTTTAGTATCCACAGTAATTTCACATTCTTGGTCTTCGCGAGTTAAATTGACCGTCATGACATAGGTCTTGTCATTATAGGTCACTGCTTTAACCACTATGTTTTCATTGTCAGTACTCGCTTCGATTTGTTTTCCAGCAACGATAGCATTAGCGAGCACACGAATTTGTAGATTAATTTTTGGCAATTCTTTTTTCATATCGCGAGTTAAATTATCCCAGCGAAAAGGATTGAAGGCGACGTGAAAATAACCGATGCCTTTAGCGCCACCAATAATCGCCATCCAGGCCATCGCTTTAGTTTCTTCGGGCGTTGGACCACGTGTTTCTTTAGGTGTCCATTTTAAATCTTGATCGGCACTTTCGATTATCACAAAGGCGGTGCGATTAGGGTAGAGTTTGCAAAAGTCCACGGTCGAATGGTAGAGTTCGGCAATCCGATCGGGTTTATTCCATCCTGTGATCGGGTAGTGGTCAAAGCTAATCGCTTCACAAGCGTCTGCATATTTTTTATAGGTGTTGCGATCAGGGCACTGTTTTTTGGCCAAATAACTTTTGTGGTAGTGATCAAAAAAACGTGGCGTTAAGTTAATCCATGCTGGATGTGATTTGTCTTTAGATTTTAATTCATCGTATTCTTTTTTGACTTGATCGGGCATGATGTTTTTCATGTCGGGCTCGTCGCCGAATTTCCACATGAGCAATGCTTTATGTTTCACAAATTTCTCATCATAATCACCAGCATCCATCATGCAGTACATGTTATTTTTTGCTAACTCATCAAGGAGTGCAATCCGACCGCCTTCATTCTCTGGTTTTTCACCAGGGACGATGGTATTTAAACCCATTTTTTTATTAAAGGCGATGCGCTTTTTCGGTACAGCCCAGGCAAATAAAGGAAAGAATGGTTTACCGTCTATATAAATACCATCATTCGATGTCACTTCAGCACTCATCTGCGTACCTAAAATGGTGATCATTAATAAGAAAGATATTCGTAACATGTGTGCATCTCCTCGCTGGAACCGTGCCATTCTAAATGCATGTATGTAAATAGTTCATTTACATAATTATGCTAAGTAATGATGAACAGCCTACTGTTTGTTCGCACGAAAAAGATAGCTGGGTGTTTTACTGATTGCGTTGGTCAAATCGCGCACGGGCATCACAGCCCTCTTGTAACCAGGCCTGCACCGCTTCTTCGTCTTCGCTTTCAATGGCATCGAGTAAGCGATGCATGTCTTTGACGCTGCAGCGCAATTGGTAAGCAGCTGCCTCTTTATTTTGTAGGAGGATTTCGCGCCATAATTCAGCACTGCCCGCGGCAACGCGAGTCGTGTCACGATAACCAGTTGCAGCGAGAGGGAGTCCGCGATCGCTTAAGGCCATGGCGGCAGCACTTGAAAGGATGTGCGGTAAATGCGAAACTTCGGCAACCGCCTGATCATGGTCTTGTGGATCGTAGCGATGAACGCTACAGCCAACGGCTTGCCACAATGTTTCGATACGCTGTGCGGATTCGGCTGGGCAATCGGGATGCGGGGTGATCGCGCAATGAGCCCCTTGGTAGAGATCAACGCGTGCATTGGCCAAACCTTGGAGATGGCTGCCGGCCATCGGATGGCTACCAACAAAGCGTCCTGCTTTGGCAAGGTCCGCTAAATCAGCGCAAATCATTGCCTTGGTTGAGCCGATGTCAGTAAGAACAGCATCACCCGGATAGCTGGCAAATTGTTTGACGGTTTCGCTAATCACGCTGACTGGGGTGCAGATCACCATGCAGGAAATCGAGTCAGTAATGGTACTTGGGTCTTCAACAGCTGTTCCAAAGCCCTGGCTTGCAGCATCTTGCGCGACTTCGGGGCGGCGATGGTGGAGGAATACCTCCCAACCAGCCTTGCTCAGTGCAGCAGCGAGGCTGCCACCCATCAGACCGAGACTACTAATCAATACGCGCTGTGCTGACATGGGGGCATGCTCTGATGCATTGGACTGTTGTCTACATGGCGTCTCCACGCAGGTGCTTACTGGCTTCGGATGAGTCGATTGACCAATGCACTACTGTTTATAGGGTTCGCTGCCCCATTGGGTGCATCCTCCCATGGTATGAATAGACAGAGGCTTATATGGCACGACGAACGATTATCTCTGGTAACTGGAAGCTCAATCTGAGCGTGGCCGAAGGTGTGGATTTGGCCAATGCATTGAAGGACTCAGCAGCAGCGAGCGAAGCAGAAGTAGTCGTTTTTCCAACCGCTTTGTCGGTTGCCTGTGTGGCTGATGCCTGCACCGATTCTGCAGTGGCTGTCGGTGTGCAAAATATCTACTGGGAAGACGCTGGTGCCTTTACTGGTGAAGCATCAGCACCGTTGGCCAAGGCGGCTGGCTGCTCATGGGTCTTAATTGGTCACTCTGAGCGCCGTCAATATTTTGGTGAAACGGATGAAACCGTTAATAAACGTTTGCAAGCAACTTTAAATGCTGGCCTCAAACCAATGGTATGCATTGGCGAAACCTTAGCTGAGCGTGAAGCTGGTAATTTAGAAGAAGTTTTAAGCAC
Organism: Planctomycetota bacterium; assembly: GCA_028280785.1. Classification (GTDB taxonomy): domain Bacteria; phylum Planctomycetota; class UBA11346; order UBA11346; family UBA11346; genus JANQLF01. The sequence goes on along the minus strand of JANQLF010000298.1, from coordinate 3,623 downwards.
CCAAATTAAAGGTGCGATCGGTGATTTATCCGCTGATCAATTAAAAGAATTAGTTATTGCTTATGAACCTGTTTGGGCCATTGGCACAGGTGTCGTTGCAACCGACGAGCAAGCACAAGATGCACATGCGTTTGTGCGCAGTGTTGTTGCCGAGGTACTCGGCGCTGAAGCGGCTGACGCTATGCGTATTTTATACGGTGGTTCAGTAAAACCCGACAATGCTGCTGGTCTCTTAGGTAAACCAGACATTGATGGCGCTTTAGTTGGTGGAGCGAGTTTAAAACAAGATTCATTTAATGGGATTATAGATGCCGCTGCGGCAGCATCGGTTTAATCCGGGGTTATCATGCTAGATATTATTATCATTTTACAGGATGCGGGTAACTATTTAATTTGGCCACTTTGTGCCATCTTACTCGTATTGATTTTATTGCAGGGTGGCGCTGGTGATATTTCTAGTGCATTCGGCGGTGGTGGTCAATTAGACAGCAGCCTTGGTGTAGGTGCACAGCAAAAAATTAGTAAAGTAACTGGTTGGTTCGTGGCCTTATTTTTGGTATTAGTGGTCATTCTTTCAATTGATCCAAACCCTGACTTGGGCGAAGACAAAGAAACAACCGAACAACAAGAAGATGCGAAGCCAGACGTGCCGATGATTGATGATGGTGATGCATCAAATGATGGCGAAGCGGAAGGCGAGAAAGCAGGAGAAGCTGAGAAGCCTGCTGATGGCGATGCGCCTAAAGTAGACGGCGAAGCACCGAAAGCTGATGATAAAAAAGATGACGCCGCTGAAAAACCAGCCGATAAGAAAGAAGAAGCTAAACCTGAAAAGCCAGTAGACGCTAAAAAAGAAGACGCAAAAGCTGAGGGTGAAGGCGAAATCGAAGTTATAGAATAAAGCTATCGTTGTTAATGATTTTTTTTAAAAGCGCTGATTATTGAATAAGCGCTTTTATTTTAGCCATTTGTGTACTGAGACTATCAGCAGCTACTTCAATTTCGATAATACTTAATTGATCAGTTTGGCTATGGATATCGAGCGTATGTTGTAATTGATCCAGGTTCTGTGCATGGGCATAGGGTAGGCTAAATGCAGCAGCAATATCTTTGATATGGGCTTGTTGTGGTGTCACCATTAATTCTTCGTAGCCATCACAAGCTGCAACGGGCAATAAATCGAAAATGCGACCACCGTTGTTATTGATCACACAAATGCAGGCAGGCTGTTGAACCTGAGCTGCTGCATGCAGCGCTGCAATGTCATGGCCGAAGGCAATGTCTCCACAGAGCAAGCAGCTCGGTGATGGTACAGTAAGATTTAATCCAATAAATGAACCTATAGTACCGTCGATCCCGCTAACGCCACGATAGGAAACAATATGTTTTTCACTCGCTGGGCAAAATAAATTTGCATGTCGCACGGCCATGGAATTAGCCACTTGTAGCGTTTGAAATGCAGCGTGTCGACACACGTTTGCTGCAGCTTGGCATTCACCCCATGCTGCATGTTCTAGAAAATTATTGAGTGCGGTAACTGTTTGTTTTTCTGCTTCTAACCAGGAAGCCTGCCATTCACTAGATGCAGGGATGAGGGAATTAGCGAGTTCTTTGAGGCATGCCTCACTGGGTTGAATGATGCAGGTAAAATGCTCGTGTAAAAAATCTTTACGCACATCGTGCTTATCAATGCGGATAATTGGGCAATCCTGTCGTGCGCAAAACTCATAAACGCTACGATCTAATGGGGCATCACCAATACGAATTATTACATCCACCTTGGTATTTTGGTGTTGGTTTGTGCATAAAAGATCAGCTTGGGTAATTAATTGTGGAATATCGGGATGACGCAGTTGGCTACAGGCATCGGCAATCACGGGATAGCCTGTTGTCTCGGCTAATTGTATAAGGGATTCGCTAGTGATGGGTGCTTCAGGTCCACAAACAATTAAACCACAACCACTGTTATTATTTATTTGTTTAATCGCATCTGGTAAGCCCTGCGTTGGGAAATTTATTTGTTTATCAAATATTTCGATAATGGGATCTTCAGGTGATTGCCAGGCATCGTCTCGTTGCGGGGGTAGTGGATCATCGAAGGTAATATTTACATGGATAGGTGCCGGAACTGTTGAGCGACAATGGGTTAAGGCATTGGATAATTGTAATAAAGCTAACTGCACGTGTTCTTGGTCGAGACGCGAGCATGATAAATGAATACTGTCTGCAACGAAATCTTTAAAGATGTGTTGTTGCTGCATGCATTGTGGAGCCCCGCTATCGTGTAAATAATCCGGACGATCAGCGCTGAGAATAATTAACGGAATATGATTGGCATGTGCTTCACATAATGCCGGCAAAACGTTAGCAAGCGCAGTGCCGGAGGTCATACAGACAGCGACCGGGCGTTGTGATGCCTTAGCCATACCTAATGCCATAAACGCTGCACTGCGTTCATCGATGTGACTTCTGGCGCGATCGGCAAATATTTTTTTCAGTGCAAATAATAAAGGCGCATTGCGATTGCCAGGACATAAAATGACATCTTGAACATTATGTTGTTGTAAACATTCACCAATTAAGCGTCCATACCATGCATTGGCATTGGCGTCGCTCATTCGTGGAGTGCCTGACGCATAAGACGAAGTTTTGTTTCGGTTTCTTCTTCTTCGGCGCTGGCGATACTGGTTTCAACTAAGCCAGCACCAGCAAACAGACGTGCATCTTGGCCGCGCACAATGCCGCCGCGTAATGGCACCACGAAATGCGATTGCTCTGGGGTATAATAGCCAATAGCACCGGTATAGAGACCGCGATGTAGGCCTTCATGACGCTTAATAAATTGTTGGGCAGCGGCAACTGGTAAACCGCAGACAGCAGGCGTTGGATTAATCGCTGACAATAAATCAAATGCATTCGCTTCATTTAAATGACAGGATAAATCTGTTTCGAGATGCTGAATTTTCTGTAGGCGTCGTATGTCGGGGCAAGATGGAATCTCAATTTCACCATCACGTTGACGTAAAATCTGCGCTAAATGTTCAACGACTAACTGGTGCTCTTTGCGCTCTTTGGTTGAATTTAATAATTCAGTAGCAAGTGCTTGGTCTTCAAGGGCATCCTTGCCGCGACGACGTGAACCAGCTAAGGCCATTGCCGAGCACTGTTGATGATCTAATGAAAATAACATTTCTGGTGTCGCACCAACAAACGATGCACCATCATCGAGGTCATAGGCATAGCAGGTGCTCTGAGCATCCGCGGCTTGATGTAGGCTTGCTAAAATAGTTTCAATCGGTTTTTCTGTTTGCATGTGCTCATCTACTGCACGAGCCATCACAATTTTGCGCATCGAAGCACTTTGTAATAAGGCAACTGCTTCCTCGACAATTGATTTAAAATCCGGTAAGTCGAGTTGTGGCCAAGGACGTTGCTCTAAAAATGGCCGTTTGGGTAGGGTGCCAATTAATTGTTGAGTTAATTGTTCTATGTTGCTGTCAGGACGGACTTCGCAGCAACTATAACACCACGCGTGATCGCCACGTTGCCAAAATAAGCGCTGTGGAATAATCATTCGACAACCAGCAAGTGATGATCCCCAATGACTATTCAGTGGAGCCTGG
>JANQLF010000275.1 GCA_028280785.1 Planctomycetota bacterium | reverse complement strand
CATCATTTCACCTGAAGGGCTAACTGTTGAATATATTATTAATTTAATTAACTGCCCTGGCGCACGTGAAGCTGTAAATTTCGAACACGGTAAAATTGCATTACGAGCTTTAAGCGTGAGCGATGAATGCGAAATAGCTGGCGAAACACTCATCAGTATGCGGCAGAAACTACACGGCGATTACTTAGTTGCTGCTATTCGACGTGGTAATCGCACCATTATTCCCGATGGACAAGAAAGTCTCCGCTTTGGCGACACCGTTTATGTTATCTGCGCTCCAGATACCCTGCCTCAATTAAGTCACTGCTTTGACCCACATGCAGATATACCCAAAAAAGTTATTATTTTTGGTGCTGGCATCGCTGGCATCATGCTAGCCAGACGTTTACGTGAGCAAAACATACTTGTTACCTTAATTGAACCAAATGCGCAAACAGCTCTGCGTGCGGCCCACGATCTCGACGATCTCGATGTCGAAGTACTCGAAGGTAGCGTGATGGATGTCGATTTATTGAGTCGTTGTCACGTCGAATCTGCACAAGCTTTTATTGCCTTATCAGATAATGATGAACGCAATTTAATGGGTTCATTACTTTACAGAAAATTCGGCAACGGCTTGCCAATTGTTCTGACTAATGAACCTGATTACATCGATATATTAGAAAGCATTGACCTCGATACGGTAATTAATCCACGTCTCCTTGCTGTTGGTCATATGCTCCGCTATGTGCGAAGCGGGAACGTTGTTTCAGTAGCAAAACTCGGCGCAGAAGACGCTGAAGTACTAGAATTTTCAACTAGTAGCAAATCAAAAGTTATCAACACACCGATTAAAGAGCTAACCCTACCCAAGGACAGCCTTATCGCCGCAGTCATGCGTAACAATGAAATGTTTATTCCTGGTGGTGATTTTGAAATTAAAATTAATGATCGAGTTTTGATTTTTACTCGTACCGGCAACGTAACTAAACTCAGCAATCTTTTTTAAGGCAAACGGTTTAACGTGAATAAATCCGTTATTGCAAAAGTACTAGGATTATTATTGATATTCCTTGGGCTTATCGCCTTCGCCCCCTGCGTTTCCGCCATCTATTCCAAAGAACCCATCCTACCATGGTTAGAAATGACAGGGGTCTTCTGGGGCAGTGGATTTATTTTGATTGCCTTGGGCTGGAAATCCAAACCGCAAACTGATTTAGGCATTCGTGAAGGCATTGCTATTACCAGCTTGTTTTGGCTCATTAGTTCTGCTATTGCTGCCATCGGTATCTGGTCATCGCATACACATTGCACCTATATTCAAGCCTGGTTTGAAAGCATGAGCGGATTCACCACAACTGGCGCTAGTATATTCGGTGCGCAATCGAGCGACGACCCCTATGCCATCGCACAATTAAATAACAGTGCCCTGCTATGGCGCGCAATGTTACAATGGATGGGCGGCATCGGCATTGTCGTCATTTCCATTGCCCTCATACCTTTATTAATTGGTAATTCTGGGTTTCAAATGTACCGAGCTGAAATGCCCGGCTTTAGTAATAGCAAATTAGCACCGCGACTGGCCACTACTGCACGTATTATTTTAGGGCTTTACCTTGTCAGCAGCATAATTATCGCTTTCGCATTAATAATTTGCGGCGTTCCTCCATTCCATGCGGTATGCCATGCCATGTGCACCGTATCCACCGGCGGTTTTTCTACTTATGATAATAACATCGAAGGACTCCAATCGATCGGTGCAGAATGGATCATTATTGGCGCTATGTTATTGAGCGCCATTAACTTCAGTTTGCTGGTCACCGCTATTCGCAATAAACCTCTGGATTTATTGCGCAACACCGAAACTAAATATTTTTTAATATGCATTGGCCTGGCATGGTGCACATGCATGGGCGTATTGTTACTACAGTCTGATATCTACACCAATGATTATCACGACTTAATTCGCGATAGTCTTTTTCATGTCATTTCCATGGGTAGCACAACCGGATTTTTCACTGGCCTAGATGACAATCCTGGTAGCTGGGGAACATGGCCTAGCGGTTGTCTCGCTGTGCTGTTTTTATTAATGATTGTTGGGGGCTGCGCTGGATCGACCGCTGGTGGACTAAAAGTCATTCGCATGATTATTTCTTATCGTGCTGCCCGCCGAGAAATGAATCGCTTTATGGAGCCCAGCCGCGTAACGCCCATTGAACTCGAGGGTCGCTTACTCAATGATCGCACCATCTATCAAGTCTGTGCTTATCTTGCCATCTATCTCATTACCGTTGCCATTGGTATTCTCTGTTATTGTTTATTAGGCAATGATCTCAGTGTTAGTTGTAGTGCTAGTATATCCTGCGTCTCAAATATTGGTCCTGGGCTTGGCAGCATAGGACCTGGTCAAAACTTTCGTGGCCTTAACGATGCGAGTTTATTAATATCTATTTTATTAATGCTACTGGGTCGATTAGAATTAATCGGCATTTTAATGACCCTTCGTCCAAAACATTGGCGCTAATTGTTTTGGGGTGAATTGGGTAAATGCATAGCATTTAGAAAAGCACAGGCGTGCTTTTCGGCCCAAGAATAGACAACTTTATGTTGTCGTGGTCAGCTCCACGGATACATAAAGTATCCTATTCTTTCGCCAAAGGCCATGCCTATGGCCTTTTAAATACTTCGTATTTACGAAATTCACCCCGCATGCTTTGCACGGTCAAGCCGCATCGAGATCGTCATTATTTTTCTCCGCCAAGGCTACGAAAAATCCGTGCAAAATATGCACGACCATTCCTCGGCGCAGGCTTTTACTCGCTCATTATTTGCAAAATTTTAGCAAGCTTATCATCACGAAAAGCTTTGAGCTCATCGAGACTTTTCCCCTGTAATGATTGATTCATACCTTTGACGGCTGCCTCTTTTACATCTGACGGGATTTCAGACCATGTCGGCATGGTTTCCCAATATGCAGAAAAACTCGAACCTATGCCATCAATAAATTTTTGATACCCGCCTTCGCCACCGCCAATGTGATAAATAAGGTGCTGGCCCATGATGGCCCAACGCAGTCCCGGTCCGGCGTGCAGTGCTTTATCAACATCTTCAACACTGGCCACTCCCTCTGCAACTAAATGTAAAGCCTCGCGCCATAAAGCCGCAGCTAAGCGATTTGCAATGTGCCCTGGCGCTTCTTTTTTCAGGATGACTGGTGTTTTACCGACATTCTCAAAAAATACTTTTAAATCGTCGACAAGTTGAGCGTCTGTTTGCTCTCCTGGCACTAATTCTACCAGTGGAATTAAATGCGGTGGATTAAACGGATGCGCTATAATTGAACGCTGTGGGTGCTTGAGCGCCTTTTGCATCTCACTCATCAACAAGCCTGATGTGCTACTTCCAATTATTGCATCATCATCAATGAGCACTTCTATTTCTGCATAAACCTTGGCTTTAATAGCATAATCTTCGATAATCGATTCCTGTATGTAATCACAGTCTACAAAAAGATCATTCAAATTGTCAACCAATGTTATATTATCTTTTGCCGCTTGAAGGCCTTGGTTATCTAATAAGCCCTGATCATTTAAACTTTCTAAATTTTTAATCGCGTTGTTGTAGCCAAGCCTAGCACCATCTGAATTTGCATCATAGAGACGTACGGAAAAACCCTTACTAGCATAAAATGCCGCCCAAGAACTGCCTATCGTTCCGGCGCCTAAACAAGCAATGTTTTTTATTGAACGCACAATATGCACTCCTGTAACAAACTATTTATCCGATTGTAATAGTACTTCCCAGGTTTCTTCGTCGCCAAATCCGGCGATGTCCCCTGGTTCCATTTGCTCTGGTAATTCGAGATTACCGATTTTATCGCGATGTAGAGATACGACTTCGCCACCAACAGCGGCAATCATGCGCCGCACTTGGTGATAGCGGCCTTCATAAATAATCATCGTCGCATGTTTATCGTCATGTATAGTTAATTCAGCTGGTAAACATGGGTCTTGCTCATTTTCCAAATGTAAACCATCTGCACACTTTTGTATGGCCTTGGCGTGAAGCTTGCCCATATATTCAATTTGATATCGCTTCGGGATCTTCTTCTTTGGGTGAATTAATTGGTGAATGCGCTGACCGTTAGTGCTCAGTACCAATAATCCAGAGGTTTGGCGGTCAAGTCGACCAGCCATTTGCACACCTGCCCCTGCCCATTCTACCGGTAATAATTCATCAACTAATGGTGCCTCACGCGGATCATGACTACATGCATAACCGAGTGGCTTATAGATAATCGCATCAATTGACTCAGGTGGTAATTCACATAATTGACCATCAACCATGATTACTTCATCAGTCACCATCTGTTTTGCATTTTTGCAAACAATTCCATCAATAGTTACACGCCCTTTTTTAATGAATTTCTTCACTTCTTGTCGAGAGCCATGACCTGCATGGGCTAAATAGGCATCGAGTCGCTGCTTCTTCAAGCGTCTTTCCTCACACACATGACTTTAAAACCATCTTCCTCACGCACTAAAGAAAATGTGCCTAATAACGTCTTTAGTTCTTTTTCGTACGGTAATTGAATATTGGCGATGATATACATTTCACCTCCAGGTCGTAAACAAGCATGAGCCTGCCTAAACATCGTAAAGGCTGCATGATAATCGACCTGTTTACCGCTGTGCGCTGGCGGGTTCATTACCACCAGATCACAAGATGCTTCACCGAGTTGAGTACCTGCGGCCCACCACTGACTACGCGCTCGTTCTTGATAGTTGAAGTCTTGAATATTTCTATTGAGACAACTCAGCGCACGAGAATCAGCATCCAAAAATAAACACGAACACTGCGGCCATCGCTCTAATAAAAACAAGCCAAGATGACCAACACCACATGCCATATCTACAATGTCGACACGTTCCGCAACGTCGACTAAACAGTCCTGCATCAGCGCCGTGCCCTTATCTAATTCATTGGCACTAAACACACCTGGAACAGTCCACAGCTGCCGCGATTCATCTTCATCTGCTGGAACTTGGAGCTGTAATAAGTCATAAGGCTCAACATCGCTGTGTTTAACAAACGACACGACACGCGCTCGCTGCTTATTAATTTTTAGTTCAGGTTCGACTCCTACCAGTTTAGCAAACTGTTTTACAGTCGATTTAATGCCCAATGCATTTGAACCACTCAACAACAGCACCGCCCCAACCGGCATACGTGACCATACATATCGCGCAGTATCTAAACTAGCCTGACGAGACTTTTCAACATGCATGACATATTGTTGATGTGACCAATCTGAAACGTCGCTCACCAACGCACAAACATCGACAGATGTTTGCTGATACTCGTCAAACCAATTGAGCACGGCCATTCCACCACAACGTTGTGCGCAGTCTGTACCATTTATTTCTAAACAAGTTTGGTGCGTGTTACAAATATCAGCAGCGAGCGAACGCCAATCCATCAAGATTCTTCGTCGTCCTCGACATCCATAGCAGCATTCAACGTTTCCAAGCGCTCTTCGTATTTATCCAATTGTTGTTTAGCCATTTTCAAGAATTTCAGGCCGTTCTCATAC
>JANQLF010000254.1 GCA_028280785.1 Planctomycetota bacterium | reverse complement strand
GGTAAGACTTTTACCATGGCCAACATCATTCAGAACGTGCAAAACCCGACCCTCGTTATTCCCCACAACAAAACCTTATGCGCACAACTCTACAGTGAGTTCAAAGGATTTTTCCCTAACAACGCCGTCGAGTACTTCGTTAGTTATTATGATTACTATCAGCCAGAAGCCTACGTCCCTGGCAAAGATCTTTACATTGAAAAAGAATCATCGGTTAACGAAGAAATTGATAAATTACGTTTATCTGCAACGCGCAGTCTGCTCAGTCGTCGCGATGTAATCATCGTCGCATCAGTCTCGTCAATTTATGGTTTAGGTTCACCTAAAGCCTATGAGGACCTCACCGTGCAATGCATGGTTGGTCAAGAAATTGAACGCGACGCCCTCCTCGCGCAGTTAGTCTCAATCCAATACTCTCGTGGTGATATGGCCTTTCAGCGCGGACGCTTTCGCGTGCGTGGTGATGTGGTTGAAATTTGGCCGGCTTATGAAGACACGGTTATACGCATTGATTTTTTTGGTGATGAAATTGAAGACATCGCCACTGTTCATGCGTTGAGTGGTGAAATACTCGGGCACTTTGATCGCATGAATATTTATCCAGCTAAGCACTTCGTGGTTGAGGAAAACACCCTCGACACGGCATGTCAGCAAATTGAAAAAGACTTAGAAGAGCGTCATAAAGAATTAATTAGTCAAAAAGCCTTGCTCGAAGCCCAACGTTTAAAATCACGCACCGAATATGACATCGAAATGCTGCGTGAAGTTGGTTATTGCAGCGGTATCGAGAATTATGCACGTTATTTATCTGGCCGCCCCCCTGGTTCGCGACCCTTCTGTTTATACGATTTCTTTCCTGATGATTTCATGTGCTTCATCGACGAGAGTCACGTTAGCGTACCGCAAATTCGCGGCATGTATGAAGGCGACCGCAGCCGCAAACAAAACCTCGTTGACCACGGTTTCCGTTTGCCCAGTGCCCTAGATAATCGCCCAATGCGTTTTAACGAATGGGAAAAAATAACCCATCAGCGTTTATATGTCAGCGCCACACCAGGTCCCTATGAAGCTGAACACGAACAAATGCGCGCCGAACAATTAATTCGTCCAACTGGTTTGATTGATCCTGAAATCAGCGTACGTCCAACCAGTGGCCAAGTTGAGGATTTAATTGAAGAAGTATCCTCACGCGCCAAACGCGGTGAGCGCAGTTTAATTACCACCGTTACCAAGCGCCTCAGTGAAGATTTATCTGAGTACCTGAATGATGCCGGATTAAAATGCACCTTCTTACATTCAGAAATTGATGCGCTAGGTCGTATAGAAGTTTTGCAACATTTACGCCAAGGTCATTGCGACTGCGTAGTCGGTGTGAATTTATTACGTGAAGGCTTAGACTTGCCTGAAGTTTCTCTGGTGGCGATTTTAGACGCGGATAAGCAGGGCTTTTTACGCTCTGAAACCAGTTTAATTCAAACCATGGGTCGAGCAGCTCGTCACATCAACGGCATGGTGGTTATGTACGCCGATGATGAATCCGATGCAATGAAAGCCGCTATTAAAGAAACCGTACGTCGCCGTGAAAAACAAGTCGAACATAATGAAGAACATGGTATTACACCACGCACGGCCGTACGTCGTGATGACAGCGCTGACTTTGCCGAATACATGCAAGCAACTCGCGCCGCTGAAGTAAGTGATGATGACTACTCCGTCGATGATATTGCCGAATTAAAACGCTTAATGGTTGAAGCGGCTGGCGAACTTGAATTTGAAAAAGCTGCACACCTTCGTGATCAAATTAAACAATTGGAAACCGGTGAAAGCGCGGCTCCTAGCTTACGCCGCAAGGATAGTCCTAAGCGACGAAGACGTAAAAAGCGCTAAGCACCAAGCAAGAATCGACTACAAGCGGTGCCAATAATGGATGCGCCATAATTTTATGCATCGATGCACAAATCAGTAACAGCAGTGCCATGAGTGATAGATGCCATGCGCCAAAAAACACACTGAATCCAAAAGCAAAAAGTAATGCGCCAAGAACAACGCGCAGACTGCGCTGAGCGCCTACTAAAACCGGTAAGGATTTAACTGAGCAGGAACGATCATGCTCGATATCTTTGACATCACACAAAACACAGGCCAGCATAAATAATACAAACCAGGGAATGATGAGCAGATAATCGTGTACAGCCCAGGCAAACGGCGCAAATGGCAATAAAGCACAAGAACACAACCACGCCGCCGTTACAAAAATATTTTTACCCATAAAAACTTTTTTGCCGAGCCAATTAGCGACACTGAGGGCACAGCAACACAAAACAATTTGCCATGGTGCCCAATGCAACGTCCACAATGTAAGTAGCGATATTAGAACCGAGACCACGCAGACGCTGATTAAAATGGTTTTGAGTCCCTGCTTATATAAATTCAGCAGTCGAGGATCAGGATCAATGAGACGATCCAAACTATACACAGTTGCAATGCCACTAAGCGCCAAGACTTGTTGAAGCGCAATAATTGGCTGGTTAAACGCAATGGCAAAAAACTGAATCCATGCCCAGGCCATAAGCACTGGCACCACAATCAAAGCCGTACTCGCCAGAGCCAGCTGATTCAACTGCGCATCAATGAAAGATTGAAGACGAAGAGCCTTAACTTGCATGCCCACATCCTGAAAGCGTCTGTGAATCGACAAGGTATTTTTAAATTTGAAGCCCTACGTTATGCGCGGTTCTTTAATCCGTAACGTCAATAAGAGGGCAATGACACCTAAAACAAAAGCACAGCTAACATTTGCATTCAAGGTATAACCACTGTCGCGCATAAAGGCTGCACATAAGGAAGCAATGACTAAGGCCGGTGCCGTTAAGACCCGTAAAATTGAAAGAGCGGTGGTGCGACGATCAGCCGGTGCCAATTCCAATGACAAGGTATTTTGGCCAACCATCATCATAAACTGTCCAAGCCCGAGCAAGGCAAAGACCATTTGAAAGCCAAGTTGCGACTGACAACTGAAAATCATCACATAGGTCACCAACAACAAAAATGATCCAACAAAATACGGTAAACGCCCACCCCATTTATTTCCCAAATAACCAGCAAATATGTTACCAATTAATCCACCAATCATCTGCGCCGTTAAAAACACGCCGACGATAGCATCACTAGCCATTAAACGATCACGAGCTTCAATAGCCAGAAATGGCACCACCAACATACTACTTGAGGTTAAAACAGTGACCGCAATTAATAAAATAAATCCAGGCTCTGCTTTAAGTATCGCTGGTAGATCGCGCATATTTTGCCAAAACCCAATGCGCTCTTGATGAACTTTATTATCGTCAGGGATTTCACGGATATGCCAGAAGGCCCAGTAACTTAAAAACAATCCAAAAGCTGCGCAAGCAAAGAGAATACCGTATCCCTGCATACCAGTGTACGTCTCTAAAATTATCTCAACAGCAATGCCAATAAACAGCCCTAATATAGCAGCGAGCGCATTTCGCGAGGCAAACATACCAGCACGATGACGTGCAGGCACTGTGCGATGAATTAATTCCTGCCACGCACCCATGCCAAAGCCTCCACACAATCCAGAAAATAAGATTGCCCCGACAACCATCACCAATAATAAACTTTTATGTTGTTCGGCATCCAACATAAAAATTGCTACAGTCACAAAAACGAAGGGCAATCGCTGAAACAAACCCATCCATAAGGTAAATGGCTTAACTCGGTGCAAACGATCCACCCAATGGGCGACAAAAATCGATGGGATTAAAAACCCTAAAATACTCAGCTGTGGCGCTAAAGCGATTAACCAAGTCGCGGCACCTAAAAATTCAAAAAGTACCGGCAAAACGGTAGTACCAGCCAAAAACATCATTGCACCAATATACAGACCACCATCCAAGATATGCGCCGCCACATTTTGACGGACGTGTAATTCAATTGGTGGCACTTCTGAAGACGGGCTACAATTTTGCGCGCTCATAACCTTAAGTATATGCCTCTTGCTTTCGAAAGGGAACGTGTCAGTTTCTGTTCTTAAGGTGTCCGATTCCGATCTCTACGTTCAAGACCTTTTTCGCTTCGGCAGCAAATATGACCTGCGTCAGCAGAGTATTCGTATACTGCGCGCCCATGCTAATGATATCTATGATTTTTACGTAGGGCTACGTACCAGTGTTCCGTGCTGGGGTTTGTACATTTCCCCCGGTAATGAATTAGATTTTGTCCTCGATGACGGGAAAGTACACAAGGTACGTGATACCGACATCTCGGTGATCCCCCCGTGGCTGCCGGTGATCCACCATGCGCATAAGAAAAAAGGCCGTCACTGTTATATACTCTGTGCCCTCATGCATGTGCCCAATGCCGTAGCTCAAAGTATCTTTGATTCGATGTTTCGCATCCAAGATGATGACTTGGTTAAAGTCTTTAATGATTTTGCTCAATTATTTAATGACAATCATGTCCCACCCGCCTTGATCACCGCCCTGCATGCCCAAGAAATAGCTAGTCGCTGTTTTCTCAATATTCTCAACAAACTCGACGACGAACAACGTCAGTTATTTCTAGAACCAAATCACGCATGGAGTCGTCTACAACCAGCATTAAATTTTATTTCCAATCGACTCGAACAAAGCATCAGCATCGAAGAACTCGCTAACACCGTTAATTTGAGCACTGACCACTTTACCCGGATGTTTAAAAAACAGCTCAACCAAACGCCGGTTCAATATATCATAGCTCAACGTGTCACCCGTGCTGCGGAATTGTTGTTCACCACTGACGAAAAACTTGATGATATCGCAGTGCGCTGTGGTTTCCCGAATCGCCGTTATTTAAGCAGGCGCTTTAGTGAACACTTCGGCATGTCTCCCAAGGACTTTCGCGCAAATCACGATTAAACTGGTGTTAAGCATTTGCATGCTATGCTCCCGCTCATGCCTCACCTGCTTGCCGGTTTAGCTGCGATCATCCTGTGGTCGATGACTATCCCCTTATATAAATCGGTCTGTTCCCATATGGATCCATTGTGTGGGATCGGGGTAAGCTTCGGCATTGGCGGATTATTCCTGAGTATCGTTAAGTGGAAACAATTAAAAGAACGAGTCTCTAAAAATTCTAACAAATCACTTGGTCTAGCGTTATTTTTATTCCTAGCCTACCAAATGCTTTTAGTCTTCGCTATTTCTGGCAGCCAAAATAATCGCCAAGCATTAGAGGTCGGACTCACCAATCATCTGTGGCCGATGATGATGATTGTGTGTAGCCTTATTTTTTTCAAACAACAATGGAATCTCTTACTGCCACTCGGACTGTGCCTGTCCTTCTTTGGCGTTGTGTATGCAAGCATGCCTGAATTTTCCTTAAGTGAAATTAGTATATTTAAAAATCCGTTGCCCTATACCCTCGCATTTATAGCAGCCATGTGTTGGGCACTCTATTCGGTCTGCAATCGACGTTACGGCCACCCTGAGCATCCAGCACCCGTATCTATTTACACACTCATTTGCGGATCAATTTATTGCATCTGGTCACTGGCAGAAGGAACCTTTCGCATTCCACATGCTGTTATTTTTGATCTTTCTATACTGACTATATCTACTGCCTTTGGCTATTTCTTATGGGACTATGCCATTCACAAAGGTGATCTGATTATTCTGGCGTCCATGTCCTATTTCGTTCCGCTCCTCTCCATTCTATTTGGCGCCTTCTATCTCGATGACGTAAACCTCAACATCACCTTATTCGGCGGCGGTGTTGCGGTCATAATTGGCGCGTTTTTGTGTAAATCAGGAGTCAAAAAACCACTTGTCGATGAGGTCAACGAAGAAAATACCCCTGAGACAATTGCATCCACTTAAACTCCACAAAGATCTCGCGCGGAGACATACAGCATGCAAGAAATCGCCATTAGCCCTGAATTGTTCGTCGGCGCCATATCACTAGAACATAACGACGATGGCATACGCCCTTGGCGCATTCCACATGAGAAGAAAGAATTATATTTTCCCGCTCTACAAGATCGTGCTTCCTGTAGTGCCGGTGTACGTTTGCAATTGCAGACAAATTCGAATAAACTTATTCTCCATGTTATTAATCACAACGAAGAAGGCTCGACACATTGTGACTGTACGGTCGACAACGAATTGGTCCAATCAGCCGAATTAGCAGCCGGTAAGCAAGTACTCGAATTTAATTCACTACCAGGTTCGGACTCCGCAGTAGATATTTGGCTCCCACACAATGCTCCAGTCACAGTTTGCAAAATAGAAATAGATGATGGCAGCAGCTGCGTCGCACGTGAAGACAAGCGTCTGCGCTGGTTGCACTACGGCTCATCAATTAGCCAATGCGGTAGCGCACATAGCCCGGCACGCACATGGCCAGCAACCGCTGCACGAAAATGTGATTTAAATTTGCGCTGCCTCGGTTACGGCGGTAATTGCCATCTTGAAACCATGCTTGCACGTATGATCCGCGATCAGGAAGCTGATTTTATGACCTTTAAAATCGGCATTAATGTTCAGGGAGCGAGCAGCTTGAACCAGCGCACCTGGCAAGAAGCAGTTATTGGTTTGATCGAAACCGTCCGCGAAAAACATCCAACAACACCAATCGGCGTTATCACTTCGATCATTTCACCACCTCGCGAAGACGGTCAAAATCAAGTCGAGATGTCTCTGGAAGATTATCGCATTGGTGTTCGTGAAGCCGTCGCACGAATTAAAAAATACTCTGACGCACCCCTCGAATTATTCGAAGGCCTCGATGTCTTTGGATCTGATCTGCTCGAGTATTTACCAGACGACCTCCATCCCAACGGCGATGGCTACGAAATATTAGGCAACAACATCGCTGAGAAAATCTTAACACCACTTTTAAGCAAATACTTCTAGATTATTTCCAAGTCGTTGTCTGATCCCAATTCAGGAAATGGCGCTGTCGGCAAGGTCTGATACCAGAACGCAACCGATGCAATATCATCTTGCAGCGGTAAATAGCGACCATGTTTGCGCCAGCCAATTGCTTGCATGGTGACTTTTAAATCCTGCTTAAAGCGAATTGGGTCTGTGACGTGCCAACGATACATGGAAAAGCGACGATTCGCATTGTAGACACCGTCTGGCTCAACGACCTGCGACACACCAGCATAATCAGTGGTATATTCACGATAAAAATCGTCAGTTGATTTATTGCAGAATCCGTAAGAGCCGCAGAAATAATCTTCAACCCCAGTGCCACAAATAGTTGGATAGCCGTGACTACCTGCCATTTCAACACCATCCGATGCCTCGGGCTTCGCATCACCATCCATGTAAAATTTAATTTCACCTTCACCGAACCAGCCACCACTATTTAATTGCCAAGCCATATAGGTACCGGCGTAATGCCCGTAACCTTCAACGCCATCAAGTAAGGTATAAACATCCCCATACGGTACTGGATTAGTGCGACGAAACTGCGCATGGAAATATGCTGCATTTTCTGGAATCGCACCCAGTGCATAATTCACTTGAAAATAAACCGTCATCGGGTTTTGCGGATCGCGATTTTCCAAAGTCATGCGAATGCGCTTACGAAATGGCATTGGCCAATAACAATTAAAGGCATTACCTGGATTTACACATACCGTTGCCGATGTTAATTGCGCAAATTGCGTACGTGTGGTATAACCTGAAGCAAAAAAATCTGCTAACGGCGTTTCAACACTCGGATGTTCTTGGTCGTCATAATAAATCCGCAAAATGGTCGAACGATTTAAACCGCCAGATGTGGTCATCCAAATTTGCTGCACCGTTCCAGGACCTTCGATATCAGCGAGGCTAAATGTTTCACCTGGCTGAATGCGATCCAAGGCATGCACCTTCCAACCCGTTCCTAACTCACGCGCCGGACCACTTAGCTTGCCTTCTTCATCAAGCGGCACTGCATCGCGTGCACCACCCGCACGCGCACCCGTTCTATTTTCACTACTAATCGAACGCGACTCCGCATCACTCAACATCGAAATCGTACTCATCGAACTATGAATATTATCAAACATTTATTTAACTTTCGTCTGCATGTTCAGGCGGACGCCGACGCGCGGTATGGCATATGTTGCCATAACTTTACGAAGTAAAGTAGCGCGGACAAAGTCCGCTGGGGGAGCCCGAG
>JANQLF010000192.1 GCA_028280785.1 Planctomycetota bacterium | reverse complement strand
GGACATGACTGCGCTTCGTTTTCCCATTCTTCCTGATCGCGCAAATTTGATCTCCAAAATGGCCAGGTCCGACACTGCAACGGACGATCTTCATAGACCGTACAACCACGTTTCTTGTCAAAAAATATACAGTCATAATTTCGTTTTTCGACTAGTGATATACCGCGACGACCAACCTTTCTTGTATATTTACGTCGAAATGTTTTGTCATCTAAGCCCAATCGCTCAGCCAAGGCAGCAATTTCGTCTTCATTCAGCCAAACGTCACCCGGGGCACCACCACAACAATTCCCACATTGGGTGCACGAGAACTTCAAGCCATCACTGTACCAAGGATCGGTCATTTAGCTTCAACTCACCGAACTTGCTAGCGAAATTGGTCCTGCTCCTGCTGCTGCACCTGTTACATAAACCGCTACAGGAAGGTCATGAATCTTTTTATACGCATCTTCAAGGGCTTTCACAAATTCATCGACTGCATTTGATTCAACCAAACTAACAGTGCAGCCTCCAAACCCAGCACCAGTCATACGTGAACCCAAACAACCTGGTAAACTACGTGCTATGCGAACCATATCATCGAGCTCAACGCAAGTCACTTCAAACTTATCGCGTAAATCTGCATGACTTTGGTCCATAAGCTGGCCTAAGGCTTCCATATCATTAGCGCGCAAACACGCCGCAGCAGCTTGGGTACGTCCGTTTTCTGCAACGATATGTTCACAACGTTGCAAAGTGAGCGCATCAATTTTACCGTCTTGCTTGGCCTGATACAAACCGTGCATCGTCGCATCACGTAAATGACTGACACCTAAAGCAGCAGCACCTGCCTCACATTGTTCACGGCGTTCGTTGTAGGCACTATCTACCAAACCGCGGCGCTTACCGGTATCCGCTATGACTATACTCACCGAATCTGGCAACGGGGCTTGGTCTAAATGCAAAGACCGACAATCCATGAGCATCGCTTGGCCAGCCTGACAACATGCACTTGATAATTGATCTAAGATACCGCAATTCATGCCAACATAATTATTTTCAGCTCGCTGCGCCAAAACGGCTATTTTATCATCAGCACATGACTGATCACAAATTTGCAAAAAAGCATGAATAACGGCCACCTCTAAAGCAGCTGACGAGCTTAATCCGGATCCCAACGGGACATTGCCAGTTAAAGCGAGGTCACAACCTTTTAGACTGACACCTTCTTCAATTAAAATTTGGGCGCAGCCTTTAATATAATCTGACCACGATACTTCTTCGCTTTTTTCAATAGCATTACTGAGTGTAAATTGCGCAGTCTCTTCTGTTTGCTGACTATAAACACGAACTTGATCATCATCACGTGGCGCGGCATAAATCAAAACATCTTTATCAATTGCCATTGGTAGGCAAAAACCGTCATTATAGTCTGTATGTTCACCAATTAAATTAACACGGCCCGGTGCGCGAACACAAACACTCGGCTCTTGTTCAAAACAACGTTTAAAATCTTCATGCAATTGTTGAAGACGATGTTCTTGCATAATACAACCTTATTAAAAACGTTCTAAATCTCGACCCAACGTTTGTTGGACAGTGCGCTTGAATAGGTCACCGACTCGCTCTGTCGTTGGTAATTGCAGAGCTCGCTCTGCCAAACTCTGCGCGCCATGCATATCGATTGAACGAATAATTTTCTTAACAACAGGAATTTGCGGCGCACTCATCGATAAATTCCGCACACCAATTCCCAGAAGGAACATCGTATAAATCGGATCACCGGCCATTTCGCCGCAGACTGTCAATTCTCGATCGTGTTTATTTGCAACACGCACAATATTTTTAAGCAAATTGAGCATGCCTGGATTATGACCATTAAACCACGGCGCAACTTCACGTTGATTGCGGTCAGCCGCGCAAACATATTGAGTCAAATCATTGGTACCGATACTGAAGAATTCAACTTCTCTAACAAATTTATCTAAACTGAGTGCTGCTGCTGGAACCTCAACCATCATGCCAATAGGCACACGCGGGTTGTGATCAATTTTTTGTTCACGCAATGAACGCATAGCATGTCGCACCATGCGTTTTGCCACGCGAATATCTTCAACACTGGTAATAAACGGAAACATTAATCGTATATTGCCATGACAAGCAGCACGTAAAATCGCTTTTAATTGAATGAGCTGATATTCTTCATGCTCAATAGCCAAACGAATAGAACGCATGCCGAGTGCGTGGTTTTCCTCTTCAGGAATAGGCAGATACGGTAAATGCTTTTCAGAACCGATATCCATAGTCCTAAAAGTAACTGGTCGATCGCCCACCTGCTTTAACATATCACAATATAAGTGGTATTGTTCCTCTTCATCTGGATAAGACGTCCGAGCCATTAATTCAAATTCAGTCCGATATAAACCAATACCAGCTGCCTTATAATGATTTACGAGCGGCATCTCGGAAACATGGCCGACGTTACATTCCAAGGATATTTCTATATTATCCTTTGTAACTGATGGTAACTCAACCTCAGATTTTAACTGGCTTTGATAAGCTTCTAATTCTTTTTGCGATTGCTGGTACTGTTTAACTATTTCATCACGAGGATTAATTATCACCAAACCAGCGCTACCATCGACGATGGCTTCATCAGCGTCATGAATATGACTGGCCAAGCCCTCAACACCCATAACACAAGGAATGCTCATCGCACGTAACATCACCGCCACGTGACCACGATCACTTCCGGTTTCGCAGACGACACCCATGACATTATCTTGAGCGATTTGCTCAATGTCTGATGGATATAATTCTTTAGCAAAAATAATATCTTTGTATTCTGCAGTTTTTTCTGCCGGTAGAACCGCATTACCACCAGCGGGCGTTAATGAAATTAAATTATCCAACAAACGTTGGCCAACATCGCGGATGTCCGCAGCGCGCTCGCGAATATTCGCGTCATCTACCATGGTTAAGGTTTCGTAGTAACCATCAACAATGACCGACACAACCACTTCAACCGGACGTAAGGAATTCTCAATTTCGGCGCGGATTTTTCCTAACAAAACCCTGTCTTCAATAATGGCAATATGGGCATCAAAAATCATCGCCTCTACTTCACCAATTTCTTTAGCGACTTTTGCCCGCGACAACATGAGTTGCTCTTTAGAAATACGCAGCGCTTCTTGTAAACGCTCTAATTCCGCCTCGACTTCATGCGCGTTAATAGTTCGATCCGATAAGACATGCGTCTTACGGAATTTCATATGAACTTTACCTATAGCGATGCCGGGCGCGACCGAAATACCACGATAAGTGGATTTCCGTCGTGGCTGCTTACCACCAAATTCACCGCTGCGTGACTTTTGCATCTTAGGTTGTCGCCCCCGATGCTTTTAGTGATTGAGCAAATAC
>JANQLF010000185.1 GCA_028280785.1 Planctomycetota bacterium | reverse complement strand
GCTGTGCTGCGCCTATTTTTAATGAATCAAATAGATGTATCGCTGCGATTGGTATGTTCGCAACGAGTACCACATTGTCTTGCGATGACATGATTGATAAGGTTTCAGTAAAAGTGAAACAAGCTGCTGCACGTGTGAGTGAAAAGCTCGGCTCGAGCGCCTAATTATTTTCAAAAAAATCAACACAAGCTCGTGCCAGTTGCTTGCCAACTTTCTTATGCCCGGTCCGAATGTTTTTATGGCCAAGCATAATAGCACCGATGCAATGCTCATTACGTATTAATGGTGCGGCTATGCGCAGGCGTTTGCCATTCGTAGCGGCCGTGTAGCCATCTTGTTTGAAGCGTTCTTGTTCTTTGGTGTACCAAGCGTGATTAAGTCCTATCGCTAAATCACCTGTGCGTTCTAGTTTTAATCGTCGCCACTGTAATTGGCTGAGAAAAAAAACGTGGTAAGGATTGTCGACTCTATTTCTGGTTATGTGGCCAGGTTGTTGTAAGGAACAGTTGTTTTTGGTGATGTGTCTTGATAAACAAATTACATCGTTGCCATTCCAGTAAAGTAAAACCGCAGACCACTGAGTTTCTTGAGCCAGTTGTTTAATTATTGGTTCACCAATATGCAGCAATTCTATTTGCGACGATTGTGAAGGTGAGAGTAGTTGAGTTTGCGCTGCAGAACGATAGCGATGATCGATCGGGCTTTGACTGAGATATCCAAGCTCAAGTAAATGTTGTAAAATGCGCGTGGTAGCCGTTTTCGACCAGCCACATAAACGCAGAATTTCACTATGACGCAGGCCATCAGGATACTGAGCGATCACTGTTAGGGCCTGCAGGCCACGATCTAGGCTTGGTGGGGCTGATGTTACTTGGGCACACATATGTGTCCATTTGACAGATATCTGGCGATTTACAAGGGAAATCCTTATGGTCTCGATTCAGGAGTCTGTACATGGCACAAGCACAACATTTGTTATATATCTTTGCTGACCAATTAGCAGCACATTGGGTTGGCTGCATGGGTAATGATGAAGTCAAAACTCCATGCCTCGATGCGCTCGCTGCAGAGGGTCAGTTATTTAAAAATTGTTACAGCACCTCGCCAGTCTGTACGCCCTATCGCGGTTGTTTAATGACTGGCCTTTATCCGACGCAGAGTGGATGTTTTTCTAATTGCGATGGCTTACCACATGCACATCCGTGTTTTGCTGATGTGATGAATAAAAGTGGCATGCATACCAGCTACATTGGGAAATGGCATCTCTATTCCAATGGTGCGATTCCTATACTGCCTGAGCAACGCGCTGGTTGGCGTGATTTTATCGGCTATCAGTGTTTTAATGATTTTATCAATGATATCAGATTTTATGACGAGAGCGGTGAAGAGCATCGCTTTAATTATCATCGTACCCGTGCCACCACTGACATTGCTATTGAACGATTGGAATCGGCTTGTGCAAAGAGTGGCCGCATAGCGCAAATGGTTTCTTATCAGGCACCGCATTATCCGGTTGAACCCGATCCGGGTTTTTACGCTATGTATGCTAACGCAGAGTTTAAAGAGCGACCAAATTTTTCGTATGAAGGTCAAGATGGTGAACCGGGTTTAGATAATGGTCGTTGGCCCTATGTGCCAACCTATTCACCAAGAAGTCCGAATCCTATGCAGGCGGATCCGAATTATCAGCGCTATGCGCATGACTTTACAGAATTTCGTCGTCATTATGCAGCATTGGTGACGCAATTTGATTATGAGGTTGGGCGTTTATTAAATGCATGGCGTCGTTTAGGCTTATGGGATCAGACGATGGTGGTAATTAATTCGGACCACGGTGAAATGCAGGGGGCACATGGTTGTCCACGTGATAAAGGTGTACATTGGGAAGAGTCGGTGCGTGTGCCGTGTATCACGAAAATTCCAGGAGTGGAAATGGGTGTGAGTTATGAACAAGCACTCGGCACCTTGGATTTGCGTGCTACCTGTTTAGACG
>JANQLF010000153.1 GCA_028280785.1 Planctomycetota bacterium | reverse complement strand
CTCAGTTCTACGAGTTCCTGGTCTTCTTCGTCTTCAAAATAATCGGCTGCTCGGGCCGGCGTATTGACCCCCTGCTGTAAACGACGTTTTAATTTATGTTCATCGATATTTAAATAGGTTGCGATGTCATTGAGGAAGGCTTCACGCAGTCCTTCATCCTGAATATCGCGCAGCACTATCAGCAATTCATCTATAACCGCCAACTGGCCACGACTATCCAATTCATAGGGCCGTGGTGCCAAATGCTCCAATAAATAATCGATGTCATTTTGACGACCGAGTAAAACTTTTTCGAGTCCAGCTGCGGATTCTTTTGTTAATAATTCAGCTGGATCGTGACCTTCTGGCAGCACCGCTGCCTGACTCGATACACCTGACTGCATGCAGGTCTTAACCGCACGAATACTGTTTTTCTGCCCAGCAGCATCACCATCGAACAATAAAATGACTTTACCATCATGACCAACGCTCTGTGTAATCTGTTTAGCATGCTGCATAGTTAATGCCGTACCCAAGACTGCGACACATTCTTTCATGCCTTGCTGATGTGCCGCCATCACGTCAGTTGGGCCTTCCATAACAATGATGCGTTTTACCTCTCGCGCAGCCGGACGCGCTAAATGCAAATTAAACACGATGTTACTTTTATGATAGAGCGGTGTATCGCGACTATTGATATACTTACCAACACCGATGCCTTGTTCCTTGAATTTCTTTTCGGTCTCAGGCAATAAACGACCAGAGAATGCAACCACGTGACCAAATCGGTCAGAAATTGGAAACATTAAGCGCTGACGAAAACGATCCTGAATACCGTGTTCACCTTGCACGGTAATGTCGAGTAATTTCAAGTCATCCAAGGTAAAGCCATAGGACTGTAAATGCTTGGTCATTGCATCGCGACCAGGCGCCCAACCCAAACGGAAGGATTTATTCACCTGCATCGATAAACCACGCACCTGTAAATACTCGCGCGTCGCTCGTGCATGTTCAGAAGTCCATAATTCATTTTCAAAAAAAGCCGTCGCCGCTTCCATGATATCAATATAGCGCTGGCGCTCGCTTTTTTGCATGCGCGGTTCTTGTTGATTGGATTTTTCGTATTCAATTTCAATACCAGCTCGGCGAGCCAACCACTCCATTGCACCAATGAAATCCAGACCTTCTTTTTCTTGAATTAAAGTCACCACATCGCCATGCACACCGCAACCAAAACAGTGATAATGCTGATCATCAGTATAAACATACATACTTGGTGTACGCTCATGATGAAATGGACAACAACCGGTTAAATTAACGCCAGATTGTTTTAAGGTCGTGTAATCCGCCATGACCTCGGCCAATTCAACCGCTTCTTTGATACGCCGAACTTGCTCTTCACCAATAAAGCCAGCCATAATTTACTGCGCCGCCTTTGCTAAAAAATCGGCAACATCCTCAGGAATACGCGTTGGCACCCCTTGATTATTTACCGTGGCAACGGTTACCGTTGCCATGGCACAAATTTGGCTTTCCTTTTTAAGCGTCGTGTGAAAAAGCACCCGGCTTTGACCGCTAATTTCAATGGTGGTCTCAAGGTCAACGACGTCATCAAAACCTAATTTGCGTTTATATTGCACGTGAATATCAACAACTGGCATGCCGATACCACGCTCCTCCAAGGCTTTATAACTGAGGCCTAATTGGCGCATGCCATCGATACGCGCTTCTTCCAACCACGGCACGTAGGACGCGTGATGTGCAACACCCATTTGATCGGTCTCTGCATAGCGAACGCGGATCTGGTGTCTTAGCATACTTATGGATTACCACAGAGTACACAGATAACAATTCACAAAAAAACCCGGGTCAAATGACCCGGGTCTGATGATTTAGTTAGCCTTAGAGACCTTTGCCCACCATGTAACGGAGCAAATCAACAACGCGGTTTGAGTAACCCCATTCGTTGTCGTACCAGCTTACCAATTTGAAGAAATTTTCATTCAATTCGATAGAACTGTCTGCGTCGTAAATGCTTGATACATCACAGTGAATAAAGTCGCTAGATACAACTTGGTCTTCGGTATAACCGAGGATGCCCTTAAGGCTGCCTTCTGAAGCAGACTTAAGCGCAGCGTTAATTTCAGCGAGGCTTGTAGATTTTTCAGTTTTAAAAGTCAAATCGACTACAGACACGGTTGGCGTAGGAACGCGGAAAGCCATGCCAGTTAATTTGCCTTTCACTTCTGGAAGAACCAAAGCTACCGCTTTAGCTGCACCAGTGGTACTTGGAATAATGTTCATTGCTGCAGTGCGGCCACCTTTCCAGTCCTTGCGGCTTGGTGCATCTACAGTCTTTTGTGTTGAGGTGTAGCTGTGAACGGTGGTCATCAAACCTTCTGACAAACCAAAGCCAGCGTCCAATACGGCTTTCACCAACGGCGCTAAGCAGTTAGTGGTGCATGATGCGTTACTAACAACATTGTGTGCTGCTGGATCGTATTCGTGATTGTTCACACCCATAACAACGGTCTTAACGCCGTCACCTTTACCAGGCGCAGAAATGATAACTTTCTTCGCACCAGCTTCGATGTGTTTGGCAGCTAATTTATCTTCAACGAAGAAACCAGTTGATTCGATTACAACATCAACGCCGAGGTCACCCCATGGAGCTTCAGCTGGATCGCGGTGTGCGAGTACTTTGATGTCTTTGCCATTAACGATTAATACGTCGTCAGCTTCGGCACTGTCAGAACTTTTCTTAGAACTGACTTCGCCATTAAAACGACCTTGAATCGAGTCGTATTTTACCAAGTAAGCAAGGTTATCTGCAGGAACGAGGTCATTTACTGCTACGACGTCTACCTCAGAACCCAAGAGTCCTTGTTCAACAATTGCGCGAAAGACAAGACGGCCAATGCGGCCAAAACCGTTAATTGCAATACGAACTGCCATAAGTGCGTAGTCCCTTGTAGCGATACGAGTAATAAATTTCCCAGTTACTCGAATCTAGTGATTCGTTTGTCTAATTATAAATAATTAGTTAAGTTTGATGTTTCTAACTTTTGGTAAGTTGGTGATGCCTTTTGATTCATCCCAACGGCCTTCTGCCTTGAGACGCTCGATGCGCTCAGCACGAGTCAAAACATTGCGATGTTTTGCAAGGCCACCACTTCCCTTGAAACTGTTGTGCATAGTCATTGTGCAACCCTCATATTCTAGGCGGCTTGTGTGAAAGGTCGCGTAGACTAGGCCGTGTCTTTATAAAGCAAGTACTAGTAGGGAGATGGCTGCATCGAGCTGGCGTATAGCCCTAAGCGCTTAATAACGGCGCATTTGCGATGGGGCCTTTGGCGCTACATCAGCCTGCTGCGGTATAGTCGCAGCCAATCGCTCGAGAATAGCGCCAATGTGCTGACGACGCTCTTCAAGTTTCTGATATTCCGCTCCATCACCCTTTAACTTCAATACCTCAGGTTGCTCACCCAAATACTGCTGCAGGAAATCAGCCTCAGCGACTCCGCGCATGATTTCGGTAAGTTTGCCTTCGATTTCTTCCAATTCTTCTTGGTATTGCTGCTGAAAGCGCTTGAGCACCTCAATCTTCTCACCGTCAGTTAAGGCAACTTGAATTGGAGGTAATGGCATAAGTAGGGCTCCTAATAGGAGATTCTATTCAGGGTTTAGGCCCCCGGCAATACCCTTCACCACGATACTAACAGCATCGTGTGGATGCAGGCTCTCAACGTGCGACACCTTGATGCGATAATCAGCGACATCCGATTGCGCTTCTAACCAATGGCGCAAACGACGGGCAGCATCCTCACAGAACATCAGATTCTGTCCATTTAAACGCGCGAACTCCTGTTCGTCTTCGCGCTTCACAGCGGCTTGAACAGCGGTTTGCAAGACAGACTCAGCACCATCCACCAAAACCTCAATTGGAAATGATTCACAATCATCAAATACTAATTCTATGTCTGCAAAACTACGTTGACTATGAGGTGTTGCACAAATGGCTTCCTCTGTCGCCAACCACGCATCCATTTGTTCAGTCGAAATTTGATCATTATCACCAAATTGCTTGCGAAATGCCTCTTGAATTAATTGGCGTGCAAGTGCCGCCGAACACGGACAGGTACTCGAATAGACGATACGCACTTTGAGTAAGTATTTAATCGCACCTTCATCATAGATAGCGCGCAGTGAGCATGGATAACTACGCCAAGCCTTGTTATCGCTGATCAACGCTTTGCGTTGCAACATGTGCTCGTAGTGCACAGTCAATTCACTTTGCTTGCTCAAATCAGCATGCGATTCTACAAATCGCTCGAGACATTCTTTGAATAGCGCTGGGCTTAATGGCTGCGATGCAAGACTTTCCTGCAGTGCAATGAACAGACGCGACATGTGTATGCCTTTAGCGTCTGGATCCTCAAGATTGACATAAGCATCAGCACGGGCTGGGACCGTCATGGTACTACCATCCGCCTGTGCAACGAGGACAGGAACCTCAATATGGTTCATGCCCACGCGATCTAAACGACCACGGAGTTGGCTACCGTCGTTACTAGCGACATCTGGCATGCCGCTGCCTTCTACTCTTGGATCTAAGGTTATTGGATGGTCCATATTTCACCCTTACGCAGATACTAGGGCTGCTGTTGGCCATGTTTGGCATAAGAAAGCACGATGGTGCGCATACAATACTGGCACCGTGAAGTCCTATCTAATCAGCAATTCAGCAGTTACCAAGAAAATAAATTTACTAACTATGTAGTTGCCCTTGTGGAAACCCATAAACTAGCAGTCTTACCAAAGCTATGGACATCATCCTTGCCAGCACTTCTCCCTACCGAAAACAGCTATTAGAGCGTCTCGGGCTCCAATTTAGCTGCATGGCTCCTGAAATGGATGAAGAAAAGCTCAAATCAGAGATCCTTGCGACAGATCCTGATCCAGCAGAACTCGCCAAGCAACTGGGCAGAGCAAAAGCCCAAAGCATCGCTCAAGAACACCCTGATGCCATAGTCATTGGCAGTGATCAGCTCGCACATCTTGATGAGCAGATACTTGGCAAACCAGGCAGCGCTGAACGAGCGATTGAACAACTCAGCAAGATGGCTGGCAAGACGCACCGCTTAATCACCGCAGTCACGATTTTACATCAAGGCCAAAGTTTCGAACATGTTGACAATACTACGCTGTACATGCATGCACTGAATGCTGAAGCCATCACGCGCTACGTACAACATGATCAACCACTCAACTGTGCAGGTTCCTACAAATTAGAAGCAGCTGGCATTAGTCTATTCGATCGCATTGACTCTGATGACCATTCAGCCATTACCGGGTTGCCACTATTATTTGTCTGCAAGATACTGCGCCAACTTGGCGTAAAACTCCCTTAGGCGGGAATTGCAGTCCACCCAGAAATATACGCCCATATGGTTTCTATATCTCGAGCGCGCATTAATTGCTGACGCTGATCTTCATTATCAAACAAAAGATTGCCTACTGAGTATTTCAACAACTGCTTAATTCGACCAAGCCCTGATTTCTTTTGTGAACCCTGATTAATCGCTTGCCAATACTCAACAATAAATGCACAAACTTCTTCACGCGTAGCAGGTTCACTACACATGTAATGACGAAAAATAAATGGATCAGCAATGGCTCCCCTGCCAATCATTACGCCATCACATTTCGTTTGCTTAACAACGGCATCAACATCGTCACAGGTATCTATGCCTCCATTGGCAATAAACGGGATAGGCTTCTCAAAACTCAATAAATATTCTTGAGCTTCTGCCAACCACTCCCAATGCGCATCCATTGCATAAGACTCACTGCGCAATCGTCCATGCATAGCGAGCAAGGCTGCACCAGCACTGTGAACTGCATGAATAACATCTTTCAGTAAATGCGTATCATTAACACCGGCGCGTATTTTTGCCGTAACAGGTAGTCCAGTAGCTTCAACCGCACATTTCACAATGTCAAACATTCGATCAGGAAAATCCAATAGAGCTGAGCCAGCACATTTATTAAACACACGCTTCACTGGACAACCAAAATTTAAATCCACGTATTGTGCCCGCGTCTGTTCAACTAAGGCAACCGATTCCGCTAAATAATCCGTACTCGGTGCCATAAATTGCACAGCAATTGGACAAGGCTCTTGCCATGTTCCTAATTCACGTCGCAAAACTTTTAACGGTATATGTCCTTGAGAAATGCGAATAAATTCTGTGCATAGGACGCCAACCCCGCCACGAGCAGCAACCAATTGGCGAAAACTTGGATCCGTCACCCCTTCCATTGGCGCGAGAAATAATGGGTTTTCAATGAGCAATGATTTCTTGGGGTCAGAGCCGCTTAGAGTAATCGGTTTTAATTTAGTCACGCTCTAAGACGACAATACTTACTGCTGCTGATGCATGCGAGGCTGCAGCATGCACAGATTTAATTCGCCAACCTTGTCCAATTGCTTCATTTAATTTTGCCTCGGCATCAGCTGCACTGGCATATATTTTACCAGCCTGCTCTGGCTTCGACTCTATTTCCAAGATCATCACTCGCTGTTCCATGAGCAATTCCTTTCATCATAAATATGAAGATAATCACGCATGACGCTAGTCTATTTGCGATGCAAAACCGCCACAAATCCACCTGCTTGCCATTGGTCTGGTTTAGCCAAATGAACCTGTTCTACATTCCAGTTACTCAAAGTTTCACAGATCTTCATATTCTCATCACTATTAATACTGCAGGTGGCATAAACCAAACGACCACCATCTCCTACTAATTGCGACGACTCTTTGATAATATTTTTTTGCAATTCTTCTAGCTGATTTAATTCTGAATAATGGTAGCGCCAACGTGCTTCAGGTCGCCTTGCGAAAACACCAGAATTGGAACAAGGTGCGTCCACAATGACACAATCAAAGTCAGCTTGCACTGCTGGCTGGCAAGCATCTTGAGCGAAGACTCGACCTTCATTTAAAACTGATAATTTCTTTGTCTTTTTCACACTTAGATCCGATGAAAAAACAGTTCCCCCACTCTCAATTGCCAACTGCGTCTTACCACCAGGCGCAGCACAAATATCAAGGACGCGGTCATTTTTTTTAATGTTCGCCAGTTCCGCCACATAACCCTGACTACGATCTTGAATGACGGCCGCACCTTGGTTAACAATTCGCAATGTATCTTGAACACGCTCCCACCATACCCAAGCACCATCGCGTTTTATTATTCCATTAACCTCATCAAGATTTATCTGTGCATCCTTTAAGCGCGTACATACAGGCACCACCTGATTCAAGGCTGATAATATTTTTTTCCATTGCTTTGGAAAATCACGCTGGATGTGCTTAACGAATAAATCCGAAAAACTAAACTGTATCGCGGCTTGCTTAGGTAAATCTCGTTCTCGAAGTGCTGGCTTTTTTGCCTGCTCAAGGCGAAGACTCAAGAGCTTGTGGACAACTGCATTAACCACACCGGCCCATTCAGGATGTCCATACTGCTTTACTAAATCTACACTCGAATCTCCAACAGCATGTGCTGGAATACCGTCTAGCATAAAAATTTGATGCGCAGCAATCGACAGCACGTCTAACAACAATTGCTGATTGCTTTTTTGTTTCAAAAATTGCTTGACCACATATTCATACAAACGCTGAAATCGCACAACGCCAAGTGCTAATTCACGCGCCAACGCCATGTCTTGCGCTGGTGCATCATAATGCTGCAATTCATCAGCAATAAATAATTCTGAATTTTTACGATATTTACTTAAGCACTGCAACGCAATAGAGCGAGCATCCACAGATGCCATATTAAAGGCCTTGGCGGGATTTAACTTCCTCGATTTTATCGCGCACAGCACGCTCAAGTTGCATCAATTTTCTGAATTTACGCAATGATTTGTCCATTTGACCATCCGTGTAACCAGCTTTTTCCAAACGCTCAACCACTTCATTCTTCATTTGCATGGCTTCACGAATTTTCTTCTGTGCAGCATACAAATCATTGAGCTCTTCTTTTTGATATGCCTTTTGCGCATCGCGATAAACGTGATCAACTTTAGCATTTAAGCCGGTCACATTAAGTTCATATTTTTGCTCTTTACGGCCACTATCGCCACCGGTAGTCGATGCAATTATGATAAAGATAACAATTAAAAGCGGAATAGTAATGAAACTAATCATTAACGGCAGCGGCATTGGCTCTTTCTTTGCCTTAGACCGTGTACTTGTTTTGCGTGAAGATTTGCTCGAAGGTTTACGCGCCGACTTTCTCGAAGATGCAGAACGTCCTGATTGAGCAGTGCTACGACGCGAACTCGTACTCGATTTTCTACGACCACTACTTTTTCCACTTGGTGCTGCAACTATACCACTATCAGCTTTGGTTTTTTCTTTTTCAGCCAGGCGTTTAATTGCCGCTAATTCATCAGCACTATACGAATCGGTATGCTGACTTTCATCAGCATCGTCTAAGCGATTAGATTCTTGAACTGGATAGGAACCACTGTCATCCAAATCATCAACTGCATCTTCAGCACTTATTGGTTTTTGATCATCTGATTCAACATCGACTACTGCCGCAGCGGCTTCCAACTCATCTACTGCTGAATCATCTTCTTCATTATTATTATCTTCGGGATTATCGAGATTAACGTTATCAAGGTCGACCACCTCTAATTGATCACTGACAACATCTTCTACATCCGCCACTAATTCAGGCTCGGCTGTTTCTTCAACATCTGCAACTTCATCTTGCGCAGCTTCTTCATTTGCTAGCAATGTCTGTTCAAAATCACCTTCTTCTGATTCTAAGGCCGATTCATCGTGCAAATCCAAAATTTCATCATTATTATCGGGAGCACCTTCAATTGGTTCCAAATTTTTCATAGTTGAGGCACGATCTCGTGGCTCATCTAACGCAGCTGCTCCAGCTAAACGAGGTGCTGCACCAACTGCTGCCTCAGCAACATTTGCTTCAACCAATAATTCGGCGCCGTGGCCCTTCTCTAAGCAAGATCCACAAATAATGACATCTGCATTGCGTACACCATGGCCTCTACTCAAATGGTTGCCCGTCACCCGAGCACAGCACACATCACAGAAAAAAATGTCCATACAATCGCCTCAAACTATTCAATTTTTCGAACGCGCTCACAGGGTAGTCCATCACATTTCGGATCCATGCGGGCTACGTATTTATGACTGAGAGCGTATGACTCGACTTGCGTTTAAAATCAGTGTTTCCAAAACGACTACCGGATTAGTACCAGTACGTCGAAGGTCTCGCTGAGCTATATGAATACCATTTAAAAGCCTGGTAAGACAGCGCTTGCCTAGACCTAAGGCACGTTTTCGTATAGCCTTAGCAGCAAAGTCCTTAATTTGGTAACGCAAACCAGCGTGATAGGCGATATCGTCACCACCCGTCCACTCTAAAGCGCAAAGCAACTTGCGTAATTCGTTTATTAATGAATTAATAACAGGCTGAGGCTCCAAACCGCGACCAGCATGCAATAAATTAATGGCACTACGACTATCGCCAGAAAAGAATGCATCAGTCAATTTATAGAGCGGTTCTTCAGCTTGACCCTCAATGACTGCATGAACATCCTGAATACCAATAGGCTCATCTCCAGCATGACATGCTAAAACATCAATAGCAGAGAGTAAGGAATCAATATCTAAACCGCGATGATGTATCAAAGCCCGCGCAATCATTTGACCACCTTTGGACCCCAGGTCATCCAAATGCGCCCCCAGCCATGCTTCCACGTCGCGTGGCTTATTACTTGGCTCAGGAACAAGATCTAAACACTTTGACTTTTGTGCAGCTTGGCGCACGCCTCCCTTTGGCGGAATCGACTGGACATGTAAAATAACTGTTCCGCTGGAAGTCGGCATACCCAAATATTGTTTGAGGACTGATGCGTGTTTACCTACAAACGCCTCACCGGCACCAACCAAACTAAGTGTCGCCGTTCCAAATAACGAAGGCGTATCTGCGCCCATTAAAATGTCTTGAATATGCGAAGGCTCATAAAAGCGTTCAATTTCACCATCCCATGTATCGAGCACTTTATCAACATAGGCATTACGCAAACGATGACTTCGTCCGGAAATTATATGTAATCGACTCGTATTAAATTCCATGCTTAATTAGTTCTCATCGAGATTTTATTACAGTTTAAAATCATCGCCAAGATAACCTCTCCGCACTTCGTCGTTATTAACAATTTCCGTAGGTGTTCCCTCCGCCAAAATACTTCCATTTTCCATCACATAGAGCCTATCGACCATATTCAAAATTGCCTCTGCATGATGATCAGTAATGAGCACGCTTATCCCCCGCGAACGAATCTCTTCAGTAACCGCTCTGATATCCGCTCGATTCTTGGGATCAACGCCGGCAAATGGCTCATCAAAGAATAATATTTTTGGCTCAACCACCAATGAACGAGTAATCTCCAAACGTCGCCGCTCACCACCGGATAAACTTCCAGCTAAATTGTCGCGCAAGTGCCCGATGCTAAGCTCATCCATAAGTTTCTTCAGCCGGTCTTCATGCTCGCCTTTCGGGTAGTACTGCTGTAAAATAATCTGAATATTTTCAGCTACACTTAGTTGTGCAAAAATCGTGGGTTCCTGAGCTAAGTAACCGATACCTAAACGTGCTCGTTTGTGCATTGGCAGCTTAGTAATATCGACGCCTTGGAAGGATATGCTCCCTGTATCCGGGCTGACAATTCCAAGCGCCATGCGAAATGTGGTCGATTTACCTGCCCCGTTTGCCCCCAACAAGCCAACGATTTCTCCCTCATCAACCTGCATAGAAACACCTGATACCACCTGGCGTTTCCCATAAGTCTTACTCAGTCTATCGATTTTGAATAAATTCATTGTGGAAAACTCAGGAGTAACTTAAGGGACCGAAGCATGTGTATTAATTTAGTGTAACAGAAAGCAGGGAGATTTTTTATGTAAATATAATTTATATAATATCTTAAGTGACTATCGGATTGTAACATACATTTATAATTCGACATAATACCTAGAGATTTCATGAGTAATTTTCAAGCAGCCACTTTGTGGAAAACTCTGTTAATAACTGTCATCGAATGCCCTTCCAACGTTTGATAGGTAATACTACCCACGCCGCGCGGCCGCGAATGTTGGTTCCAGGCACCCATCCCCAATCACGTGAATCCCAACTAAATGGACTATTATCACCAAACATCAAATAAGCGTTATCTGGAGCTGTAAGCGCATTCTTAGGGCTATTACCAATTGGGTATCGCGACTCTCGTGAATTCGGTGTATGCCCCAAGAGACGTTCTCTCACTAAGATTTGAGCATCTATGAGGCCATGTCTCAACTGATGGTGCTCCATGGACTCTTTGTAAGCCAAAGCGAGTGGGCTCTTATCTGCCCGGAGTGCCTCATCATCCGTAGGACCATACAACCCACTCAACCTCTGTCGCCAATCAGCTGCTAATTTTACATCTCTGCGCAAATCGGTTAAAAAACCTGATTTCGTATAATGAACATCACGGTCAACAGCACAGGCCTTTAAACGGAGCGATCCCTTCCCACCCCATTTTATTGTACAGGCTGCATCTGGATTTTTTGGTGCCTGCTCCGAAATCTTTTCATGCAGGACCTTTCCATCGAGTTCGAACCAAACCTGATTATCAAGATGCACAAACGCACACGATTTATCAATGACATCATCCTGCCCTTGAAATAACAATTCTTCTTTTTCGCCATTTTGTCGAAGCACTTGCCAGCCCTTCGGTAATAACTGCAAAATATAACGCACTTGATCTCGATTAGTAACTTGCAGTTGTACACTACCATTAATATCACTTATTTGAAAGCGCACACGAATATCACCAATAAATTCAGTCATTTGACGATTAAGCATCGATCCATGCTCTTTACTATCTAACTCTTTTGATTTTAACCTATAAATTGCCCACTTACCCTTCAAATCCCAAATATTTCCTTTGACATTATTCAACTGAAACCTGGGTTTTTCCATGCTTAAATTAAGATTAGCTGATACAGCCATATTCTTCATATTATGTACACGATAGAGGCCAGGCTTCATATAGAGGTTAATTAATGGCTGTTTGAAATAAATTGGTAATTGACCAGGTTTTATATGTATTTCACCATCGACGAGTTTTGCACCACTCGACCAGGGTAAATAATCGTCCTCTATGCCATGCGTATACATATTTTGCCACAATGCCTCTTGCACCTCAATCGGCTTACGAGCGACATCGAAAACATCACCGTCTTTAATGTATACATCGCCACCAGACACATAAAATTCATCACCTGGTAAAACCACCATGCGTTTGACAAAATTTCGGTGTTGTAATGGACTGCTCAGCCAATTGGCTTCCAGTTCGTTTTTACTCAACCCCCACAAGCGCACTTCATGACCATTTTTTTTCACCTCGGGGATTGGAAATTCAAAAACCGTTACATCCCAACGTTGCGCATCGGTAAACCGATGGGTGAATTTATTGACCACTACATGATCCGCTTCAGTCCAACGCATACTGCCCAACAACATTGGTTCCATTGATGCGGTTGGGATAACAAAAGGCTCTAAGAAAAACTGCCGGATGACCATCGCAACAATAAATGCGAAAATCCAATTCTCAAAAAAACCATTAAACCATTTTTGAACGGCTGGCAGCTGGTCCTCAAAATTGGTATTTTCTGCATCCATGGAATAGGTTTTAGGTCGGTCAATCTGCATGCAATGGTAGACACGCTATCATCCAAGTCCTTACACACCCTATCGTTGCAAAAGCATGATTTGGCTTGATTATGCCAGTATGAGCAGCGCCAGTAGCAACAATGGGCCAAAGCGATTTATTCGTCAGAACATTCAGGATATGGCAGCCTATGCCCCTGGAGAGCAGATTAATAATGCCACTAAATTGAATACCAATGAGTGCCCGTGGCCTGCCTCACCAAAGGTCTTTGAGGCAATTGCTGCTATCAACCAGGATGCATTGCGCCAGTATCCAAGTCCCGCCTCTGATACTTTACGAAATCTTGCCGCTGAACACTACAAATGTAGCCCAGAGCAAATTTTAGTTGGCAACGGATCCGATGACTGTCTGACCATTATTTATCGCAGTATATGTACCAATCAGGCCAAAGTAATCTGCCCATGGCCCAGCTACGGCCTCTACGACACCCTGGCGGATATACAGAACGTCGAAGTCCTTCACGTTCCCTATAAAATTAATTTAAGTACAGACGCCTGCACTTGGCAAATTGATCCACACATAGGTGAAGTCGATGCCGCCTTATGCCTTATCGCCAACCCAAATAATCCATCAGGTACTCTGGAAAAACGAGAAACCATCAAGTCTATCGTTGAGCGCTTTTCAGGAATCGTGGTTATCGATGAAGCTTACATCGATTTTGCCCAAGAAGATGAACAACGGCAAGGACTTATTTCGTTAATCAATGACTATGACAATGTCGTTGTGCTGCGAACTTTTTCTAAAAGTTTCAGCTTAGCCGGAGCTCGTGTAGGACTTTTATTTAGTAATCCTACCTTGATCAACGAATTCAATAAAGTTAAAGACAGCTACAACGTTAATGTTATGAGTCAAATCGCTGCAGAAGCGGCCTTAGCAGATAGAAGTTATCATAAAAAAATTGTTCAACAAACCCTGGATTCAAAAGCCTGGCTAGAAAAAGAACTGACTGCATTTGGATGGCAATGGCCACCCAGCGAAGGGAATTTTATTCTTTGTCATGTTGGTGAAAATGCACAAAATATTTATCAGCAGCTCAAGGATCGCGATATACTTATTCGTTGGTGGAATACTGATGAACTTCGAAACTATGTTCGCATTACAGCCGGTACACCTGAAGAAAATCAAGCATTAGTTGATGCGCTTAAAGAAATATGCACATGAAAAACAGGCGCCTATGTGTTTTAGGTTCTACTGGCAGTATTGGCGTTAATGCATTATCTGTTGCCGAACATTTAGGAATGTCAGTGCACGCAATCAGTGCACATAATAACCATCAATTGCTCGTTGAACAAACTTTACGCTACAATGTTAAGCGAGTGGTTGTTACCAATGAAGATCATTATCAAACAGTTAAACAAGCCCTCGCTGGGCATGCGGTTGAAGTGTTTGCAGGTCATAAGCATCTTGATGACATCGCTGCTGATGATGATGTAGACACTGTGTTAACAGCTATCGTTGGAGCGATTGGCTTACAATCGACGCTGGCAGCATGTCGTGCGGGTAAACGAATCTGTATTGCCAACAAAGAACCATTAGTCATAGCTGGTCGCCTAGTAATGGAGACCGCACAAAAACACAATGCACAAGTTATACCCGTCGACAGCGAACATTCGGCAATTTGGCAATGCATCGAGCAACATAAAAATCACGAAATTCGCGATATTTATCTGACTGGTAGCGGTGGCCCCCTACGTGGAAGAACAGATCTAACAGACATTAAAAAAGAAGATGCTCTACAACATCCCAACTGGTCGATGGGCGATAAAATCACCATAGATTCCGCTACGCTCATGAATAAAGGCCTGGAGCTCATCGAGGCTCACCATCTCTTCAATATGAGCAGTGACCACATCAAAGTTATAATTCATCCCGAAAGCATCATTCACAGCATGGTGGCCTATAAGGACGGGTCGGTGATTGCTCAACTAGGCTTACCGGACATGCGTACGCCCATTCAATATGCATTAACATGGCCAGAACACAAAAATGGATTAGTGGAAACACCGAATTTCATTGAGCTCGGCAGCCTTAATTTTGAAGATGTCAATCATGATTTATTCCCAAGCATCCAATTAGCCCGTCAATCCTTAGAACTTGGTGATTTTGGTCCATGCGCGCTAAACGCCGCAAATGAAATAGCGGTAGATCAGTATTTAAAAGATCAAATAGCCTTCCAGGATATATTTAAATGCATAGAATCTACTTTACCGCTGGTCACTCAAAACCACAATGCGAGTATTCAAGATATCATTAATTTTGATACCGAAATGCGTCAGCGACTCCAATCATGAACACATCATTAAAAAATATCCTGGTCGTATCTAAAATTCCCAAGCTCACCCTGCTCAGCGAACAGGACATAGATCGCATGAGTGAACACGGCATTGTTGATGTCGAGCAATTAAAAACTGGTAAGCAAGAACATGATATTTCATTAAATGCCGTACTTGATCATTTATCTGGTCATCATGTAACACAGCGCACATTGGCTGATGTCAGTAAAGACGATATAGAAGGCAAAGATCTCGTCATTACTGTCGGCGGAGATGGTACCGTTTTGGCCGTTAATGGTATTATTGGCAATACACCAATATTGAGTGTTAATTCAGATCCTAGCCGCAGCGTTGGGAATTACACACGTGGTAACCGTGATACTTTTCCACAGCTATTTGATTTATGGCTGGAACAAAAACACCAAGAAGAGCGTATACCACGACTAGAAGCGACTATCGAGGGCGATGATTCTATCTATCGCTTTTTAAATGACTGTCTTTTCACCAATAAAAATCCTGCTGCTATGACGCGTTATATTATTACCACTGACGACAATACAGAGCGGCAATTTTCTTCGGGTGTATGGGTTTCAACCGGCTCTGGTAGCACAGGTGCCATACATAGTGCCGGCATGCAACCTGTCTCCGCCCATCAACCAGCCCTTCTCTATAAAGTCCGTGAGGCATTTACACTTCATGCGCCGATAACGCTTTTAGAAGACACGCAGATTCCACCACGCAAACTAAGCTTATGTCCAAGTATACTTGGAATTAACCTCTACATCGATGGTGACTATCAATTCAAAGAATTAGCCCCCGGTGCAAGCGTTGAATTCAAAGCTTCAGCGGAACCGCTTATTCTTATAACTGATTCACTTTAATCAGTTGCCCATTTTTTAATTAATTCAGCCAAATAAGCTAACGCCGTTTCGCGATCATCACATTTTTCTATGTGATCAGAGAGAACAACTGCCTGAACAGAAGCACACAAGCTGTTGGCTAAAACAGCACGTGCCCCTGTTCTTTTTAGCAGATTCTGCGCACTGCTTATGACCGTAGACTTATCTTCATATTTAAATGCTATCAACGGACCTCGATGACCATATGAAGCAAGATTATCAACGAGCTTTGATGTTGGCTCTAAAGTTATTGAAATTTGCTTTGCACCTGACGGCACCTTTTCACCGGGTTTAAATGTTTTCTCTGAGTCATCTGGGCCCACACTCGACACTTTCGACACTTCGTAATCATTAACAGCTGCACTCATAACAATTATACAGTCTGGATGATTTTTTATAAAAGCTTGGATATGCTGCTCCAATTCCTGACGTGTCGTGTACCGCAAGGCTTCTATATCGAGATGCACAAGAGACGATAACAACAAGGTGCACGCGTGATCAACATGTAGAAATTTTGAAAGTTGAACTGCCGTATCCCCACTCGCATGTACACTCATATAGCGCACTGCATCGACTTGTAATTGTGGAGCTCCACCAACGAATAATACCGGCCGCATGGCCGGTATTTGAGATACTCGTTGAGATAAAGCCAATACTTTTTTTAAATTACTTCTCTAGCTTAACAGTACTCACACCAACTGGTGCAGCGATAACTGGCGGCGGTGCTTCGTAAAGGGTAAATTCCACTTCATATTCACCCTTATGTCCATTTTCAGGATTGATGCGTACTAAATAGCGAACTGAAGCCGTTGCCGTATCTGGCACAAGACCACGATCAAGTTGTGTCGCGTCAGTACCGCCATACGAGTCATTTGAACCAGGACCACTACCAGCAGTTTCAATTAAGGCTGCACCAAGTAAGTCAGCCGCCATAAATCCCCATTGATCCATCATCGTAATTACACATGCGTTATGATCTGCAGCCGATGCAACATTAGGTAAAATCGTGTCAATGCGCAACCAAGATGCATTGCCTGCACTTGGAACCGGGACATCAACACGGAACCAATCTTCATCACCACCAATTGTTTGGCCGCTGCCCAAGAAGGAACCGCCAGCACCTGGGTTTACTGGATTGGTAATGTCTGAAGTGTGAGTTTCCCTGGTTGGAATACCTAAACGCAACCGTATTGGTCGAGCAAATTCTTGGAAATCGTCTGGTTCATAAGTATCAGTTGGCGACTCAGCAAAACGTACTGCAACGCGACCTTGATCCCAGCTATAGTTATTAGCGCGAATTCGATAGGTAAACCAATCAGCAAAGTACGTATCCGTATTCACCGTAAATGGATCATAGGTTACATCCAAAGCACCGGTACCGATTGTTACTGAACCGAAATATCCATCAGTGACATCTTCAATGGTTGCTCCTGAACCACCGTCATTCCCCATAATGTCAAATGTCGTAGATGTTGCTAGAACAGCGTTTGATTGATAGATATCGGGGCGCGCATTGGCATTAAACACACTGTTAGCACCGCTTACACCACAAGCTGATAAAGCCATGATTGATGCGGACAACCAAAATATTGATGACTTATTCATTAGATGCGCCCCAATACTATATCGATTCGATAATCACCATGTGGCTCGTATACAGGTGTACCTCCACAAACAGCCGACATTATGCGCGGACGTGGATTCACACGAATGAAGACCTTACGACGATTTAAAAACTGAGAGTCAGCATCCAACTTCCACTTAAACCACAGACCTTCTGGGGTTGGGTTTTTACTATTACGATTTAATTGAACTAAATGCGTGAAAGCACCAGATGGACGTGATGTAATCCAATAAGGGCGCGGCAGCGGGAAGTCAGGATTTTGCGTGTAACGCTCTGCAATAGGCAAATTTGGTAAACCAGTTAAATACTGCGGAGGAAGACCCGTCGCTTCTTCAATTAAAGTTATACAAAGTTCATTTTCAGTATCTTGGAAAGAACCTCGATCTGACCAATCTAATTGGTGTGGAGTAGATCCTTTTATCGTAATATTCGCGTTATTCATTCCGCTTGGAATGCGGAAAACCCACCAGTCACGGTCACCAGCAATGTTCATTCCTAGGATCACGTTACCGTACGCAGCACATGGTCGCGGCACAGGATTGTTATAATCACTGTTATGTGTTTCGTATAAGTGTTGACCACGTGGAAAAATAAAATCAGTAATATCCCGAGCAAATTGAATAAAGTCATCAGGCTCATGTCTGTCCTGAGCAATGCGCACATAGCGAACGAAGACATAAGCAGTGTCGCTTGCACCATTGATACCAAGCGGGGTATAAGAGAACCAATCTACACCATGATTGTTGGCAACAGGCGTATACACCAATTGCACCGTATCTAATAATGTTGGATCAAAACCGGGCGCCTTAGCAACCGAACCAGCCATATCAGAAGGATCATGATAAGGAGGAAGATGCGGATTACCGCCATTTATGTGATAAGAAAGATCTGTATCGGTATTGTATGGTGTTACCGAGTTATCGAAATTAAAAGGGCGACCAGATAAACCGGTCGACGTATGATTCACATCAACAAGTTGAACAACGTCATCATTTAAAATGACCGGAACGGTGATTGATGGGTTCGTTCCGGCTGTAATAACTGTTGTATTTTGAAAGTCGTTTCGCGCTGTGATGTCAAAGATGTTGTTACTCTGCCCAACGCCGCAGCTACTCAGAAGTAGCACTGATGCACAGAGCATGGCAAAGACGCTAGGGCTGTTATGTAAGTTACGTAGAGTTCTAAGTTTAGTCATTCGACCTTCGGCCCCCCAATGCAGGCATCTGGAATGTTGCTAGCTTGAAGTAGCAAATCTGATTCCAAACATTCATCAGCAGTATAGACGTGAGTATGTCATTCACCCGGACATAAGACTGTGCGTCTAAACATATGTTAAATAAGTGTTTATATCGCATATTTTTGTACATGTCGGCTTCCACAACACCCTTTATTTCTAGTAGCATCTGTTGTCGTTTTGGGGACAACAATTTTCCATAAATTCAAGCGATGGAACAATAGATAATCCCCAATCAAAGCTTAACGTTACAAACAATGAATGGTTCAATCATAATTTGCGACAATGTTTATGAAACAAAGGATGGAAAGTTTGTCATTAGCGGAACCTACAACCAATGGCTATGCCAAGGCGCTTCGCTTAAAATTCCCCAAATTCAATGTTACATCAGATTATATCCCGAACGAACAGGTGCGCTGAAAGCAAGTATTATTCTTCGGAACGATTCACTCGCCCCAGATCAGCCACCAATCATGAAAGCAGACATTGAATTGCAGATCCAAGCAGCCCATATCCCTGTTATGGAATTTGCATTTCGTTCAAATATCCCGGCAGAGATCAAAGCGAATTTTGACGACTCCAACGCATCAGGGTCTCAATTCACCCTACCACTTTCGCTTGGTTTACTCGTCGATGATGAAATCGTTGCAACATCACCGCTCAAAGTGGTGTTCACTAAACCGTAAACTGCCCTATTCATCAACTGGCAATGCGCTACCTGTTACCTCTGCCTGATCGTCGTCAGAAGGCACTGCATACTGCGGGCCGTGATAGAGCTTATCCATTTCATCCTCGACCTCTCCACGTTCAGTGACACTCGTCGTATGAGCATCTTCAGTTCGTCCGTACTGATTACTGTCACTGTCCTGATAGCCGTACTCGGTCACTGGACGCTCTCTAATCTCACCGTCCTCAGATCGCTTACGCTTCGTTTGCTCAAGCAGGGTTCTACCAGCCGCATTATTCACCTCACCTGCTGTAACAGATAAACCAGGTGTAATTTCATGCTCTTCACCAGCCTGCTGCTGTTGAACCGCGTGAATAAATTCACTGCCACGTTGCTCACGTAGACGATTAACAGAAATTTGCACTTGTATGGTGCGCTGCTCCGGCATCAGCTCCTGAAAGCGCTGGGATAAAGTTTGCTGACATACATTGGTTATCCCTGTGATGTTACTTTCATCCCAAAGCGTCAAAACGGCCTGAATGATAACCTGTCGACGAATGCGATCTTCATAAACTCGAATCACAATATGTTTGACACCGGGTACATTAATTGCCGCACGGGTTAAGGCTTCTTCAATAGCCTGTAGATTAACCGAAACGCGGCCATTTGCGGTCATATACGAAAGCTCGCGCGCAAAGCGTCGAACCGCCAACCAACGCAACGTCAGCGCTAAAGGAATGAGAACCTGCAAAATCCCTAAACTTAAAATCGTCCAAATACCCTCACCCTCGCGTAGCCCATTTAAATAGGTGATGGCATACTCAAGCAATGAGTCCCGAAATAAAAGAAGTGCGATGATGGCCAAACCAACGCTAAAGCAAAGCAGGTAGACAAAGAAGCGCAAAAACGCATGCATAGTGACCAGTATGGCTCGTCATTACCCTAATCCAAGTCAACACTAACTCAGGACTTGCCTATTTCAGGTCTGAGCAAGCATACCATTCATGAGCACGCAAAGACATGATGACCGCTATCAGGCCCGTGGGGTCTCAGCTAGCAAGCAAGAAGTTCATGACGCCATCTCCGATCAGGACGAAGGACTTTTTCCACGTGCCTTTTGCAAGATTATTCCTGATTATTTACATACGGACGAAGATTATTGCCTGGTTATGCACGCTGATGGAGCGGGAACTAAATCGAGCCTCGCCTACCTTGCCTGGCGCGAAGGCATGGATCCCAGTCTGTGGCACGGCATCGCTCAAGACAGTTTGATTAT
This sequence comes from Planctomycetota bacterium, assembly GCA_028280785.1. Classification (GTDB taxonomy): domain Bacteria; phylum Planctomycetota; class UBA11346; order UBA11346; family UBA11346; genus JANQLF01. The sequence goes on along the minus strand of JANQLF010000153.1, from coordinate 15,507 downwards.
GAACGTCGATGACTGTGCCTGTGTTGGCGCACTCGGTCCCTATGTCGTCAGCAACACCATAGGTCGCAATGCCAAACGCATTCCTGGCGACATTATCGCATCAGTTATTAACGGTTACCAAGAAGTTTGCGAATTATTAAGCAACGAAGGTATCGATTGTATTATGTGCGGTGGCGAAACCGCAGACGTTGGCGATCTCGTTCGCACCGTCATTTGTGACAGTACCGTAACTGCACGCATTAAACGAAACGACGTCATCGACACCGCTAATATACAAAGTGGTGATGTTATAGTCAGTTTTAGCAGCACTGGGCAGGCTCGCTGGGAAAACCAGCCGAATGCTGGTATGGGCTCTAATGGATTAACCAGTGCACGACACGAAAGCTTGCATGCAGATTATCGTGAAAAATACCCTGAAACCTATGCGCCTGAAATAGATCTGGAATACATTTACTGTGGCCCTCATTCATTAAATGACCCACTGCCTGGTGACGATCGCTTTAGCATTGGCAGTGCACTCCTCAGCCCAACACGCACCTACGCCCCATTAATTAAACAATTAATCAATGAATTACCGACACAAGACGTCCATGCGCTCATCCACTGTTCCGGCGGCGGCCAAACCAAAATAATCAACTTTGGTCCTGGCGGCATGCGTTTTGTTAAAAATAATTTATTAGCAACACCACCTTTATTTAAAATGCTACAATCAGCCACTGGCCAATCCTGGGCTGAAATGTATAGCGTTTTTAATATGGGTGCACGACTTGAGATAGTTCTTCCTGAAAAGCATGCCCAAACATGCATAGATATCGCCAAATCCTGCAATATTGAAGCACAACAAAGTGGCTATGTAGAAGCCATAGAAGGATCGAAGAATGAAGTGCATATTCATGGTGAAGGCGGAGTTCACACATACACATGAGTACTGCTGATGCAGCGGCTGAACAAGCAGCTGTTGATGTTCAACGTTTAAATAAAAGCCTGGGAGGAAAGGTCATCCTCGAACAGGTGCATTTTCAAGTACCCAATAATTGCATATGTGGTTTATTAGGGCCAAACGGCGCTGGTAAAACCACACTATTACGATGCATGACCGGATCCATAAACGCTGACTTTGGACGTTGCCTGATAAACGGAAAAGACAGCAGCTATGACGCAAGCGTGTACAGTGAATTTGGTTTTTCTCCCGACATTCCAAGCCAGGAACCCGCACTGCGTGTCGAGGAATATTTATCACTACACGCTCACCTGCGCCACGTAGCGTCTGATAAAATAAATCAACGCATTCATGATTGCTTGGAAAAAGTTGATTTATTGGATCGCAAACGTTACCTCATAAGCGCATTATCACGCGGGCAAACAAGCCGCCTTGCACTCGCAGAAGCGCTGCTTCATAATCCCGCCGTTATTTTTCTGGACGAGCCAACTGCCGGGTTAGACCCTGCACAAGTAGTTAATCAGCGTCAATTATTGAAAACATTGGCCAAAGATCACTGCGTGCTCGTTGCCACACACAACTTGACGGAAGCGCAGGCACTCTGTGATCAGTTAGTCGTTTTAATTCAAGGTCGCATTCGCTTTCAAGGCAGCGTCGATGAATTAGCAGGAGATCAAAATTTAGAAGACGCCTATTTAGCACTCGCTGGAAGTGGTGCATGAATAAGCTGCTCCAACAATCACTTGCTATTACCAAGAGTGAATGTTTGCGGATGGCAACCAGTCCTGCATGGGCTATTTTATTATTTCTTTGGACTTTGGTGTGCGGATTATTTTTTCAGATTGTTATAAATTATGCTGCTGCCAACGCACTGCCCGTAGGCGAAACGCCTATGAGTTACTTTTTCCGCACAGCACCGTTTTTATTGCCCCTACTGCTTATCATATTTATCCCACAATTAACCATGGATGTAGTGGCCGGTCGTCGTGAACGCGGTCGCATGGAACACCTCCTCATTAGCGGATTAAAGCCAGGCGCCCTCATTATTGGCGCATTTCTTGCCATCTGCTGCTTACTACTTTCACTAATAATTCCGCCAATCATTTTTCATGGCATTGTAGCTATTCACGCAGATCCTGATTTTGGAAAGACTGCAAGCGCTCTTTTTTCACTGCTGTTTATTGGTGCAAGTATCGCAAGCCTTGGATTATGCATTAGCTGCTGGGCACCCAATCGTTTGTCAGCCAGCCTGATTGCAGTCAGTATAGGCATTACCTGGTGGATCATTGATGTTTTTGGTCAACAGATAGATCAAGGTGATAATTGGGAATCATGGCGCGCTTCATTAGCACTTGCTTTAACCGTTTATGATAGCGCCAGTGGTTTAGTCGAGCCGCGCATATTTATTGGCTTTGGTATTTTAACCTTGGCCCTGCTTTACATCGCCCGCTGCGGTCTCGATTGGCACCGCTACCCTCGATCACGCATTATGAGTGCTACAATGGGATTTATTATTGGGATTATTTGCATTGCACATTTTCAAACCTTAAATACTCGCTGGGACTTCACCAGCTACCGAACGCACAGCCTCAACAAACAAACACTGACCCTTACACGCGAGTTAATCCAGCAGGCACACATTCAAGTAACCGTATCTACAACGCCTGCTATACGCAGCAGTCCAATTGATGGTCCAATTTATGAACGCTGTCATAATATGTTTAAGCGCCTCAGTAATGAAGGCATTGCATACCATGAAATGGACCCCGCACTCGATCCTAATGCAGCGATGCAACTAAGCCGCGAGTGCAATCTGGACCAATCCGATTGGCAACACCCACTCGTTATCATCAAATATTTAAACAATCATGTTGTTTTAAAAAATACCAATCTTGCAGCCTATGAACAAATTGGCGATCAAATCACCTTAAAAGCCTTGCGCTGTGAAGGCTCCTTCTTGGCTGCATTACAATATTTTAAAGATGGGCACCTCAAACAAGTCGCTTGGCTCAACAATGAACACGTACGACCACTCCAAACACAGGTTTTACATCAACGCGACCGCTCCATTCAATCCGCCTATCAACGGTTAATAAGTGACGGCTATAGTGTTCAACAAATTAAATCTATTAGCGAGGCAAACGATCAGCACCATCTCCTTATCATCCCCGGTCTCATTAATGATTTAAGCGAAGATGAGGTCACCCATATCATCAATTTATTACAAAATGGAACCTCGATACTCATGCTTATTGATGGCCATGGACATCAACAATTTAAACAACATCAAAGTAGTCTTCTTAATGATTTCGGAATTAATCTCTACCAAGGTCTGGCTGTAGAACTTGATGAACAAAAAAATCCCAGTCCGCTATTCAATCGTCAATTCATCTCAACCAGTGGTCCATTTAAAGTTATTCATCAAGACCATAAGCAATTCACGGCAGCAATGGCCCAGCCCATGCGCGTCACTAACTCCACCGATAAACAATACACAACTAAAGGTTATCTGCTCAATAAACAAGAATTACATCTTCTTCAAAAATCTGGCGTGAGCGAAATTGAAGACCCCGTTTACCTCATAGCCATCAGCGAAAGCGCAACTCCAAAAACAGGCCATTTAGGCGTTATTAGTTGTGTTGATAGCTTCAGCGATGCACATATTCATCGAGGCTCTAATGGACTTAGCCTTTCTTTATTAAGCAAACACTTGTTACGAAGACCTATAGTCGATGAATTACCGCCACAAGCCGTGCAAGCTCATCGATTTGAGTTAAGTACCGTGCAAAAACTCATGCTCATTTGGTGCATTGGCATTGGCCTACCATTATTGAGTGGAGGAATTGGTGCATTGGTCGCTTGGCGCAGGAGACGAGTGTAATGAAAACCTGGTGGTCAAGACAACATCAAGCCTGTCGAGAAGCATGCATCATTTCTATAATTACTTTTATAGCATTATGCACTTTATTTTTTAGGAATTGGTCTGAAGAAAACCAAGTACATCTCGGTACTCTATTTCAATCAACCAACAGTTATCGAGTGAATGGGCAAAACGGAAACTACAGCCTCCTCTATCAATACACTGTCCCATTAATTGGTGATGATTCATTCTCACCAATCGGTCGTTTGAAACTGAGCGAAGCTGAACTGTTACGAAAAAGTCTTATCGAAACCTCTTTAATCAGGCACCTTGGCAGAGCGCAGTTAGATCAAGAGCAACAGCAAACCTATGGCTTCAATAAAAGTATTAAAATTGATGCCCCTGGCCAAGACACCTGGCTCATTGCTAGCGGTATCGACAGACTCGGTTACGCCATGGATACAAAAGGCAATCTATACCAACTGGATCGTGATTTAGCCGGACAACTCAACCGTTCTCCACAAGCTTTAAGAGAAAACACCATAGGTATACCACAACACGTGACGCGCATTCAACAACACAACGATTGGACTATAGGTTATTTCCGGGATCGTTGGTGGCTAGATCAAGGTGAGACATCGCAATTAGCCGATCAAGAAATCTGCACTGACTGGGTCAATGTCTTTAAAAACACCAAGGCTATTAGCTTCACCCAAATTGCTGATGAAAAATTAGGCCCTGCTACGTATTTTGAGGGACAAAATCAATACGGCAAACAGGTGCTCGCTCTTTACAATCGCGGCAAGGCTCATGGCTCTGATGAATTTCATATTGTAGAACGACACCAACAGATTAACGACTACCTATTGAAAGAGGCATTCATTATTAATATCGATAAGAATGTTTTTAATTACCCAGCACAAGCATTTGTTAGCAAAAAACTTATTCCATTCGATGTGCATGATGCGCACCTGATTCAAATCAACAATTTAGTTCTCGCTAAAGTTCAAAATCAATGGTTCGTTGATAAAAACATTAGATCAAACAGTGATCAAGTTAAAAAACTATTAATGCAATTAGCTAATATTCCCAACACAGCACAAAAAGTAGATGTTCATGTCGGTACTATTTTTACTGGATCGCTCCAATTTACCATTCCCAAAACAACTCATTCTGTTAAAGTGACACAATCCATAAAGCGCCATCAATTCATCGACAAGCGATTATTCCCAGATATCACCGCTCAAGATATCACTGGTCTCGTCATACATAATGATGCCGATGCCCCTCAATTTTATCAACGTCAGGATGACAACTTATGGGATATTGACCCGGAAACGCATAGTTCTGTCGATAATTTCATAACAGCGTTGAGTAGCGCTCGTGTCTATGCCTGGTCTCATTCATTTGACAAACGCCAAAAGTGGACAAGCACCTTAACTATCGCCATTGGCGAAAAACGAGTCATCATCAAGAAAACGAAAGATCACTTGATCGGCATTGAATCTACTGGCATTCAAGGTTATCTCGACAAAGATAGTATTAAGGATCTTTTCGGAGAATAATGTGAGCCGCGTCGTCGTTCTCTGTTGTGTGGGACTTACGCCTGAATTAATCGGCAGTGACACCCCTCATTTAAATTCTTTAGCATCGCGTGGGTTCAGCGCACCCATGACTCCAGTGATTCCAGCAGTAACAACGACGGCTCAAACCAGCATGCTTACCGGTGTTTTGCCTCAAGAGCACGGTATTGTTGCTAATGGTTGGTATTTTCGAGACCTCGGTGAAGTTTGGTTGTGGCGTCAAAGCCAAGCACTTATTCAATCCCCATGTATCTGGAAACAAATTCGTCAAGAACGAGATTTAAGCGTTAATAAACATTTTTGGTGGTATGCCATGAATACTGATGTGGATATTACCGTAACGCCACGTCCCGCCTATCATGCCGACGGGAAAAAGAGCCCTGACATCTATGCATGGCCTCCACATATTAAAAACGAACTTATTAACGCTCACGGCGAATTTCCCTTATTTAAATTTTGGGGACCTGTTTCCAATATAGAATCCACCAAGTGGATTGCCGATAGTTTTTGCACAAATTTTGAAAAATACCCAAGTGATTTGTCATTATGCTATTTACCACACCTCGATTATGACTTTCAACGTTTTGGTCCCAGCGGCGAGCACGTAGCGAAAAATTTACAAGAACTAGATGATTGCGTCGGACACATTTTACAATCCATCGAAGGGCAAAATGCTGAAGTTATTGTTGTGAGTGAATACGGCATCGAAGCCTGTTCTGCGGCCATCCCCATTAACAAGACTCTACGCCAAGCTGAATTACTAAGCGTTACCACCAACGCAACAGGAGAACTGCTCGATCCAGGTGCCAGCAAAGCCTTCGCTGTCTGTGATCATCAAATTGCCCATATTTACTGTAAAGATCCTCAAGTTTTGCTACAGACCAAAGCTCTGCTCGAACAATTACCTGGAATTGACAGTATCTATATGGGTGAAATGCGTTCTGAAATAGGTCTCAATCATGTCAGATCCGGTGAAATCATTGCAGTTGCCGAAGCCGGCTATTGGTTTCAATATGATTATTGGCTTGATAACTCCTTACGACCAGATTTTGCCAATAGTATCGAAATTCACAAAAAACCTGGTTACGATCCACGAGAATTATTCTTTGATCCACGCGGTGGGAAAAGACGGGCAATGACAGCCTTAATAAAAAAGAAACTAGGCATGCGCTATGTCATGAATCTCGTACCTCTTGACACAAGCCTAGTCAAAGGAACACACGGTCGTGCCCCTAGCAAACCAGAGCTTGGTCCCGTTGTTATCTGTAGTGATGCATCAATGGAAAAAGATTCCTGGCATCAATGTGATATTGCAGATCTTATTAGAAAATTATTAGCCAAATAATTAACGTTGCTAGCTTGCTGAGCCTGGACTCGATTTTCCACTCAGCACTTCGGCGAATAGAGCGCTTGCTGGATCGAGAGCGAGACTGTCAAAATCGTCTATCCCAACCCACTTCATTTCGTCTGGGACTTGGCAATCATCACTAGCAATCATTTTATAAATAAGGATGAAATAGGGCCGTGTTTCAATGAGGCTGTCTTCATTGAGATAACCCCATAACTGGATGTTCTTACCATCTGATTGCATCAACTCTCGACCAGCTGAAACCGCAAGATTTTTCAGACCGAGCAATCCAGCGCCAAAGTGCTCAACTTCCGGCGGTACTTCCGCAGCATGTAATAGAACACCATCGTTATCCACCAGATACTGGCTATCTCGTTCAACCAACAAACCAATGCGCACCTCTTTGGCCTCGAGATCATCAGCGATTACCTCTGGCAACGCAAACCAATGCTCGTGCTGAAGCGACTCTAAAACTGGCAAAGAGACGTTCTGAATGATCCCTTTCAACGCGAATAGTTCGCGTCGCGGCATTGCCATAACCAATTGACCCAAATCGTCGCCTTCTGTGTTCATTTCCGACATACTCCACAGCCTAAGTCCATAAGATGCATATGGTAGTACCTGTACGGGCATAGACCTTTCCTTGTATGTAGCATACCTACAGATAAGACAGAACCCCCTGATACACTGGGCCAATTGGATGTAGATGAGTACCCCGAATACCACACCGTGCAGTCGTTGTAGCGCCCCAATTCCACCTGAAGATTTCAAACAGGGACTGGCAGTCAAAGTCCAAGGGGAACCTGTTTGCAAAATCTGTGTTGATGGTGGCGAAGCTCAACAACCAGTGCAACGCATCCCCTTGATGCAACAAAACATCTATCGCTACACCCATCCGGATCACAACAACCTCAATCGATTTACCTTTTTAACTGCTGGACACATTGCCCTCCACCGTCGAGTCGATCGTGAACAGGGCCAATTCGACCCACCAGAATTACCACCAGCGGACAACGATGCCGAAACCGTTGCGGTAAGTACAAATGCGCGCACACGAACGACCAAGCGAGATGCTCGCAACCAAATAGATAACGATAAGAAATCTAATAACGGTGTCCTTATCGCGGTTGCTGCCGCGGTCGTATTACTACTCGTCATATTTCTTGTCATTGGTGGAAGTGGCGATTCAGGAACTACTGATCCATCAAACAATCAAGCACAAGCAACTGCACCAAAAGAAAAAACTCGTAGTGATTTCAGCGCAGATCCCATGAAGGCCTGGGATGAAGCTCGTCGCGTGCTCAAAGCAGACAGCGCTTTATTGAAATCGATTAGCGAGGAAGTGACCGACAAAATTGCCAAGCAATTAACCAAGGCAAAATCTCTCATTGATCAAAAAGACAGCGTCAAGTCTTTTGAGATATTAAAAGGCGTTGCCATACCGAGAGAACGGATTTTCGACAGCTTACAAAATCGAAAAGAACAATTGTTAGAAGAACGCAATCAATTAATTGCCGGAACCACTGAGACGCCCGTTACTACACCAGATCCAGAACCTGAGCCAATAGAAGATAAACCATTACCACTGGCCTTTGAACGAATATTTAAACTAAGTAGCACACCAAATACTGATGACTTTTTAGCCGATGAAACTAGCAATGGTTATGATGCGACCGCAAACCAAATAAGTGAAGGTAAAATAGGCGACAAAGCTGCTGTGAAATTTGAAACTGGCTCATATTTAAAAATTGACAACAGCATGACCTACCCTCATTCGTTTTTCCTCAATTTTTGGTTTAAAATCGATGATAACAGCGGTGAATCTTATCAATGGCTCTATAGTCATGCAGAAAAGAACACCAAGGGTTCAATAAATATATATTTTGCAGAAGCTGATAATGATTCCAACACACCCTTAGCCTTACGCACGGTGATCGCCTATAGTGAACAGGACTCACTCAATGTAGACAGCAACCCTATCGACATTCATGACGGCAAGTGGCATAATTACGGATTGATCGTCACCCATGATGGCGGCGCTAAGGTGTTGATAGATGGCGAAGTACTAGCCGAAAACAAAAAGATTAAGGGAGTCCTCCTTCCCAATACGCCTCTTATCATCGGCGCACGACATGACCGCAGCAACAGCTTACGCGGGTCTATGGCCCAAATTCAATGCTATCAAGGCACCAATGACATAGACACCATCAGTAAAAACATCAAATCATTATTAGAAGAATATCAAAAAGAACCTGAAGTTGCCAACAATGACACCAATAATCAAAATAATGACCCAGGAACAACACAAGCCCAAAATGATAGCATAAAAGATGAAGGGCTTACCTCTGCGCTCAGCAAAGAGGCCTGGCAACGTCTAACAGTAGCACCAGAAAACACATTAAATATGTGGGCTGGTGAAATTGACAGCGCTGATTTAGATGGCGATGGTGACATTGATCTCGCGGTTGCCTCTGGAGGTCAAAGCTATATCGCACTCAATAATGGCGATGGCACCTTCACCGATACGCAAGCAATCGCTAGCGGAAAAACTAAAAGTATTAAAATAGCCTGTGTCGATATGAATGGCGATGGGCACATTGATATTGTGGAAGGCAATAACAACGAAGTGTTTTTTATTTTCCTTAATGACGGAAAATTAAAATTTAAAAAGAGTAAACCACTTAGAGAGTCAATTAGTTTACTGGAAAACATGATAGTCGCGGACTTCAATAATGATAAAGCCCCTGACATCCTCATCGATAAAGGCGCAAAACATAATTTCATTATCTATTTCAATGACGGCAGCGGTAACAATATTAACAATTGGCAAAATACCGAAGTTGAGAATAGTAAAAACAGCTATTTCAATGCTGCCATAGACTTCGACCAAGATGGTGACATTGACATCTTCAATACCGCAAAAGGTCAAGGAACCTCCTTTTTAATAAATGATGGATCCGGGTCATTTTCCAGTTCAAACATTATTTCAGGTACCAATAGAAGCCCCATCAGGGCAATATTACCTTTTCAGAAGGACGGTAAGTTTAATCTTATCTGCGCACAAAGTGAAAAACTTAGCTACTTAGAAAAAAATGGTACTGACTTTTCAGTTGGCAAAACAATTTCCAACATTGATAAAACTAAGTTTACCATAACTACGGGAAACATCACAGGCAACGATGACGATGAGATTGTGATCTCTCACAATGGCACGCTGCGGATCATTGAAGGAGAAAACGAAGAAGCCATAGACGAGACAAGCGCCAGCAAAAAGCTCATTATTCGAGACCTCAATGCTGATGGGTTAAATGATATCGTCTTAGGGGCACATGGCCGTGCTAAACCCACGGTATACCTCCGCATTAACAAAGACGGCCCCGTCACACCAACTACCAAATCCGATAAACCTGTAAATAAAACGGCTAAAGCTGATGCGCCAATGCCCATTATACTTAGCCAATTTGTCGGCAAGGGCTACAAACATAAAAGTACAAATGTGTATGAAGAAAAAATAGAAAACAATACAGGCTTACCTAAATTTAAGGGTAATATAATTGAAAATAATTACCCTATCGCTCTCAAGTCTCGTTATAAAAGCAAAAGAAATGAAATAGTATTAAAATTAAGTGCGAATAATGCCAACAAGGGTGGTATTCTCGTTACACTACACCCCTACGATGAAAAACGCACTGCCATAGATATCTCGCTAAAGGACGGCAAAAATAAAGAAAGCGAGACCTTCAACTTTCAACTTGAAGGCGCTAAATGGCAAACCCTAGCGATAGATCTCAGCAATGTATCCGGTGATTTTGATGCTGGCAATTTATCTGAGATGACTATTCGTGACGCTGAAACAGGAAACTCTATAAATTTCCTACTTTATCGCATATGTTTTTACAAAGATTATGTACCTACATCTGACAGTCTGCCCACCGCCGATCAGCTCATTATGAATGACGACATTGGCCCTCTTCAATTTAAATATAAGCGCATAATGCCCAAACGAGCCAATTTAGATGACACCGTCATTCTTCTCAATCAATCACTTATGGGCAGCCATAATTTCAGCAATGATCTTCGCAAAGCACTCGCTCCGTTATTAGGCAAAACATTGACTACGGCACAATGTGTTACCTATTACCCCTATGATTCAAAATGGCTGAACGATAAATACGTCAAAGGTGTATTGCGCAAATACAAACCGAGCTTTGTGATTGCCATTGGTGTTGGCAATGAAATGCAGGATGGCCAAAAGGAAAACACCATTGATTTCTGGAAATCATTCTGCTCTGCAACGTACCAAAAAGGTGCTATGCCTATTCTCATCGCAGGACCGGACATTAATGTCGACGACAACACCGATAAGCTTTGGGACATTTTAATCAGTGATCAATTTCTAAAACATAAACTTTTCGAATCCGTCCCCTTAATAAATATGCAAGGTGCCTACATGGATAATCGAAAATTCAAACACGGTAAACGCGGCCAAGCCATCAACGATATAGTTCGTAGTATACACGACGTCTTTTCCCGAGTAAGGGAAATGCCTCCCCGATGAGTCGTTGGATACGCATTGCCACCCGCTCCAGTCCATTAGCCCTGTGGCAAGCCCGCTATGTCGCCCAGCTGTTACACCGAGCTCATCCGGGCATCAAAACGACACTGGTACCCATTACCGCTTCTGGCGATAAAAATTTAGAAACCCCACTCTATGGCATGGGTAATGTAGGCGTTTTCGCAAAAGAAGTTCATCAACTCATTCTCAATAAAGACGCTGATATCGGCGTTCACAGCTGCAAAGATTTGCCTACCGCATCGCCGGATGGCATTGAGATTGCAGCTGTCTGTAAACGTCACGATCCACGCGATGTATTGGTTTCACAAAAACCACTAAGTGAATTACCCAAGGACGCCTGCATCGGTACCTCAAGTCTACGTCGCCAATACCAGCTCAGTTCAATTCGTCCCGATTTACAATATAAAAGTATCCGTGGCAATGTTGGTACGCGACTTAAAAAAATCGAGAATGGTGAATACGATGCCACCCTCATGGCCTATGCAGGGCTTAAGCGCTTAAATATCCATCGCAGTACACCATTGCATATTTTAAATCCAATTAATGAATGCTGTCCCGCGCCAGCTCAAGGTGCCATTGCAATTGATTGCCTAAGTAAACGTAACGATTTAAAACACATCCTTTCATACATTAATCATCACATCACCCACCAAGCTATTAGCATTGAACGAGAAGTGCTGTCTGGACTTCGTGGCGGATGCTCCCTACCTCTTGGGTGCTTTGTAAGCCCCGTCGAACTCAAATGGCAATTACACGCAGTTTTGGGTAAAGAAAATGGTGAATTGAAAAAAATTCATCTTACAGGTAACCGCAATAATCTTGCGCGACAGACTCTCGAACTGCTTCAATAAATCATGCACGGCAATCTAGGCATATTACTACTTTTAGCGCTTTGCTTCCCCATCGTACTTTTAACAAGGCGCTTGGGCGGCTCCTCATTAATTGCATATATAATCGTAGGTGCCATCGCCGGAAATACGGCATTGGTCGAATATGATCATGATAATGTGCATTTACTGGCTGAAATGGGCGCCGCCTTATTATTATTCTCATTAGGCCTAGAAATAGACCTCCCCGCCATGCGCAAATATTTACGTCGTGTAATTGTCGGTGCGATTGGCCAAATTGGACTGACCATAGCTGCCGGAGCAGGCATGATGCTGCTCCTAGGAGAAACTTGGCAAACTTCAATTATTATTGGTTGTTGCTTAGCGCTGTCTTCAACCTTGATGGTTTTGCGTGCTTTAGACGAACAACACCTCCGTAATAAAGAAGAAGGACAAACTGTTTTAGGCTTACTGCTCGCTCAGGATTTTGCTTTAGCACCACTGCTATTACTTATTTCTTTTTTGGTACCTGCTCAAGATGGGCATCAGGTCAGTACATGGATTGTAGCCGTCGGCATTGTTGGGCTTTTACTCATGACCTTCTTCCTGCGACGATTTCTGGCGAGCCATTTAATTGCTCGCGTACGCGGTGCTCAAGTTCCTGAGCTAGAAGTCGCTCTTTCTGTTGTTATCGCTCTTGGCGCAGCTTATTTTACCGAAAATCTAGGCATTGGTGCGGCAGTCGGCGCTTTCTGTGCGGGGCTTGCACTCGGCGGTGATGAACATCGTCATGCCATTGAAACCAGTACCAGACCGCTCCAAGGCCTTATGGCTATTATTTTCTTCGTCTCGATTGGCATGCAGTTTAACTTAGATTTCGTATTAAATGAATATGTTCTCGTTATTGGTGCTTTGGTAATTTCCGTATTCTTTAAAGCTTTTATAGCTGGTTTTGCTCTGCGCTTAACTGGCATGAGTGCACGCTCTGCCATAGGCGCGGGCATTATGGTTGGTCAAGTTGGTGAGTTTAGTTTCGTTATGGTTAACGTTGCCTTTGATAACATCGTCACGCAAAACCAAGACATTCTTGATCTGATTATTGCGGTTGCGTGCCTAAGTTTAGCCATGACGCCTCTCCTTATTAATATCGCTACGAGATTCTTGCCCAAATCAAATATCGACCAAATTACAGAGAAAAGCGAAACCATTGTTGTTGGTGGCCTCGGACCAGTTGGCAACACCATTGTTCGTGCTTTGCATGACAGCGGTCAGTCCATGCTTCTTGTTGATCGTAACGAGAAATTACTCGCGCCATGGCAGAACAATGAACGCATCACATGCCATCTTGGAAAAATTGAAGAAATGGAAGAGTGGCTGCCTGTTATTGGCGCCAAGCCTAAAATCGTTGTACTTACTTTCCCAATCGTTGATGCCTCAGCCTTAGTCGCTGAACGCTTATTAAAAATGGATCCCGATCTTGTTATTATTGCGCGCAGTCCATTCGAATCACAAATCGATATTTTATATAATGCTGGCGTTCGTTATGTCATTTGCGATGAACGCGAATCCGCGCGTGCACTACGCCCACTCTTGGATGAAATTCTCGGCAACCCGACGCACCATACACGATTCCGCACCTCGGCCTTCCGTAAAGAGCCAAGCGGTGAATTCATTCCGGACGACTCTTATCGGAGTATTACCGAAGAGTTCGAAATGCGCGAGAAGAAAGATTCAGACGATGATCCTTCGACTTAGTAAGTCCAAGTGGCGCTCCTGACTCTGTTTTTAAAAACATCTCCGCATCGCAAGCACCCAGCGATTCACCATTCCATAATCGTAGTGCATCCGCATAAGAGACTTCTTGAGCATCCTGCCCGCGCTCAATGAGTGCCTGTGCTGCCCAATTATTTAATCGCAGTCCGTTAGATGACTCTTCGGCAACTAATAAACCCCTGCTTTGAATGGGAATATCAATTCGAGCGACTAATTCATTACACCACAGCAATGCATGTTTATGCTGCAAGCAATACGTTCCAGATGGTAATTCATAAGGTAATTTCTCTACATATTCCAAATGTGAATTTTTGGGAAGAAAAGTTCCTGACTCGCCTTTTTTTCTCAATAAACAAGAAAAGAATGGCTCGGTACCAAAATCACTCGGCCATAATCGCACCGAGCCCTGTTCGGTGACCGGCAATGCATCTGTTTCGATCTTATCGATATACCAATCATCATGAAGCTCAAGAAACTTATCGATGACATCTTCGTTCTCTTCGAAATACATAGTGCAGGTACTATAGACTAAGCGTCCACCTAAACGCACACATTCTGCTGTCTGCTCTAAAATGCGTAGTTGTTTTTTGGCCATTTTAGCCACTTGTTTTGCGGATCGTTGTTCGTGTCCGCTGCATGGCACATCAACCAATGCTGCATCAACACGTAGATGTAAGTCATTGAGATCAGCAATAGAAAGCGGTGATACAACAACATTAATTAATCCCTGGCGCGAGACATTCTCACGAATAACACGACGTCGTGCAGGCGAAGCATCGGTAGCGATAACACAGCCACTATCATTAAGAGCCAATGCAAGTGCGGTTGTTTTTGATCCCGGTGCCGCGCAGGCATCGAGCACCACCTCATCCTCTTGAACATTGAGCAATGAAACCGGTAATTGGCTTGCTGCATCCTGAGGGTAAATAGTTCCCGTATGATAATCTAAAAATGCTCCGGGATCTTCATCATCCGCATGAAAAAATCCATTCTCGGTCCATGGGACTTGTTCGATATTATTCCAGATACTCGATAAACTACCGCGTCGAGGATGTAGACGAAAGGCACGTTTAAACGGCCCAGTAATGAGTTTAATTAAATCACCACTACATGCTTCACTACATCGCTGCCACGGGTTACTCATAAAATATCGTATAAGGCTTGCGCTAATTGTGGCAAACTCGGATCTCGGGCGCCCATTAATAAAACCGTATCGTTGGGACGCGCCTGCTCACATGCCCACTGTAATAAATCTTGTTTGGTTTCTGCTGCAAACACTTGCTTGGTCACCACCAGATCCTGCGCTAAATCAGAAGAACTGATATCCTTTGCAACCGTCCCTCCAGCATAATGAATAGGGGCATAACAAAATACATCACGTGGACGCAAAATAGTTGGGAGCAATTCTTTCAATTCAGGTCTCAAAAATCGCGCCGGGCCAAATCCATGCGGTTGGAAAATAGCCAATAAACGATCGCAAGATAATTGCGCTGCAGAAATGACCGCACGAATTTTATCTGCGTTATGTGCATAGTCATCAATAACACGAATGCCATCCTCGGTTACCCCAATTTCTTGATAGCGTCGTGCTATGCAAGTC
>JANQLF010000148.1 GCA_028280785.1 Planctomycetota bacterium | reverse complement strand
CCATGGTGATAATACTTATCACGTTCTTCGACCACCTTATGATCGAGGTGACTGAGGGGGTTTGAACTGCGGGAGCGAACAATCCAAACAATGCCTCCGACTCCAACGCCTATAAAGGGAAGCGAAAAGAGCATCGGGAAAATTGAATTTTCAAAATCTTCACCATTGATGAGGCCGGTGATGCCACCAATCATTACGGCAAAACCAGCGAAGGCGAAAATCCCAAAGAAAAAAATGAGACATCCAGGTGCTTTGTTTTTCTTATGATGATCTGCAATATAGGACATATTAATTATCGCCCATGTTCGGCCAATTTATCGGCATCACAAAGCCTCGATTGCATTCACACCACCAACCGTCTGAATCGGGCGCAAGCTCAACGAAGAGTCTTGGTCCTTCAGGAGGCTTGTCGCGTAGCTCATTGAGAAGGTGTTTATGGCTCATCAGCCCTTCTGTTCGTGGTTCTAATACAACTGGTGAAATCCACTGCATGCGTGGAACACGAATGTATCGGCTGGAACTTTGTTGTTGAGGAATTTCATCCAATGCATCTATGAATGTATACCAGTAGAAGTGGGTATCGGGATTTATAGCAGGATGTAAATTACTTATAGTTTGGTTCGTTTGTTTGAATAAATATCCTTTGAAAAAAGCGGCACGTTCACATTGCTTAATATGTTGTTGTTCGAGAAATGCTTGGGCGGCTGGATGTTCAATGAGGTGTAATTGCTGGTTAAATAAGTGATCGTATTTGCGCCCGAAATTATCTTGGCTATTGGGGCCTATCCATTGTCCTAATTCAGATTCGTCTTGATGCAGGCAATAAAATTTAGTTGATAATTCCCACCAATGCCATTTCTGATTATTCTCGAATAAAATATCAAATTCACCTATACTGCGTTTATCATCATCGTTTATTTGGATGCCGGCGTGCATCGATTTATTTTCAATATGTTTAAGCCAATGGATAATTAAATCTTCAGCATAGTGACCAAGTCTGCGTGAAGTGCTTTCGAATGAGGTTTTTGTAGCATCCGCCAAGGCTTCTAAGAGCACTTGAGTCTGCTCATGTGTTAGGGGATTGCTTAGTTGGTGGGGGTGTTGATAGGAAGGGTTTAAGAGACTTGGCGCAGTCAGTAGCCAGGCTAAATCTCTGTTGGTTTGGTTTCGTATCTCTTTGATGTCAAATGACATATGTAGATTATGATGATCTTAGGGCTGGTGCCAACTCATTGCTTGTGTTAGAAAATGTTAGAACTAACATAAATGAACAATGCTAGTACATGAACGTCGCGCTGCTTTGGAATCCATGCTTAAAGATAACGGAACAATCGTTGTTTCCGATCTAGCTAAGCAGTGGCAAGTATCGGAGATGACTGTTCGTCGAGACCTCAAGGCACTAGCTGATCGTGGCATGCTTGCGCGTGTTCACGGTGGTGCGGTTGCTCAAGGTTCTTTGCGTTTTAGCGAGCGTCGTGGTAAAGATACCAAGGCCAAACATGCAGCAGTTGATAAACTCGCCCAATTTATTCCACAGCAGGGCTGCATTTATTTAGATGGTTCTACAACGATTTTAGGCATTACCCAATATTTAAGTAAGCATGTGGGATTAACCGTTGCGACCAATAATTTAACTATTTTTCAAGCACTCCAACAGTATCCAGAAATAGATGCCTGTTTAATCGGTGGCACGCTTGACAACGAGGTGGACAACTTTGTAGGTCCGATTGCTCAAAAAGCATTGTCATCATTAGTTTTTGATGCGGCATTTTTAAGTGCCTATGCATTACATCCAGATTTTGGTTTATGTGAACCATCACTTGAAGATGCAGCTATAAAAGAACTAGTGCTGCAACGCAGTGCGCAAGCCTATGTTGCAATCAGTAGTGAAAAATTTGAACGTCATGCTGCAGGTATTTGGTCAGGGGATCCAACTAAGATGCATTTA
>JANQLF010000108.1 GCA_028280785.1 Planctomycetota bacterium | reverse complement strand
CATGATGATGAAGGTGTCGTAACAATTACCTTTCCCTCTGCCGATGGTGACTTACCGATGATAACTGCAGTAACAGTTGATGGCGCAGGTGCGGATGGTTGGGCCGATTTACCAAATCCAGCAAATACTAATTATGACATCACCACTGATGGCGTTGATATTTACACACCACAATCAGGAAATTATACCGTCACGATTACGATTGAAGATAATGGTGACAGCCCCGTTCAGCACGTCGTCGCTATTACCATTCCCGGCACCAATGATTTTCCTTTAGCAGGTAATGTTGAAGATGGCCCAAGTGGCAGTGAAACTGGCGTTAATACCACCGTACGCTTATATTGGCACCCATTATCATCGCATAAAAATCAAATAGCCAGTCTCCAAAGCAATGCCAGTAGCAATGGTAGCTTTAGATTTAATAATTTAGTCGGCGCAGTCGATGATTTTGAAATTCGAGTCGAAGGCGGAACTGATTAACCGTTTAAAATGAAATTACCCCAAAAAACACTGACAGTATAATAAATACCACCGCAATGGTGAATGCCGTAGTAATCGCAATTCCAAGTGGTGTTTTGAAAAAGGATTGTAGACCTGCGGCAAAAGATCGCTCTGTACTAAATTCAAAGCGATAGTTTCCAGACACTACCTCATCACTCGTCATCTGAACCTCAACAATGGCATCGGATACTAATTTATCCTGGTCATCTAATCGAATGGAGGAAATATCGGAAACGGCAATGGCACTTGGCAATTGCCAAATCAATCCATCAATTGCGGATTTGTTTATTTTAGCGCCTAAATCTACGCTCCTTCCACCCGATTTCAAAACGGTCAATTTATAATCGGGCAAGGCTTCATTCCGTTTTATTAATGGCAAATTATGATCACGCGGCTCTGCCTTTTCATCCAAGGCCGTCACCTTGACCTGAGTTAAGCCATCACTGCGAACAATAGCTAATACAACACATGCAAGCACACTGACAATAACGACGCCAACACATACTATTATTGCAAGACGCATTAACGAAGCACTACTCTTTTCATCATTTTCAGTCATCGACAAGTCACCCTTTTGATCATTGATATTTATCCAAATACAGCCAAATATTTTTATCCGCTCCAGGAACCAGTAACTTGGCAATCTGATTCATCACCCGCTTATTGCCATTCAATAATTTATCTTTGATGAGTATGCCGATTTCATGGTCTTTGGCTTTTTGCGATAACCTTGGATACACTTCTTTAGCGCTCTCAATATTCCCCGCAGATGCATAGAGCAAGATTTCCCGGTATAATAACCAATCCTTTTGGGCGATACCTGCTACATGCGATGTGGACATTTATATCAGTATTAGAGCAAACGCGCCGCAGCAACGACTAGAGCTAGGCAAACATTGCCTCTATATCATCTATTTGCTTACGAAAATAATCTGGATCTGCAGCATCGGCCCAAGCGAATCCGCTGCCGGGCGTGCCATCATAACTCATGTAGCGTGTAATAATGCGCCAACACATAAGATGCACCGCTGCTGCTATCGCCTGATTATCAATAGCACCTAATTCGCTTGCGATTGCTGATTCCCATCCCGACACAAAATGCTGCCACGCTGTTTGAGACGCGCCAAACATCACAGCACAGTAGGCTAATTGCATGGCGGTACCGCCAACGCGACACATTTCGAGATCGAAAAAACCTGAAAATCTTTGAGCATAAAAACTGTGATTACCTGGGTCCTGATGATACAAGGTTCGTGGTTGTGCATAAATAGTCGGCAATTGACTTTGAATAAAATTCAAACTCTTGGACCAATATGCATCCTGAAAATCAGCGTCGCGCTTATGAACCCCCTGCGCAAGTTCAACGATCGTGCCGAGGTATTGTTCTAAGGAACCAAGATTCCCATAAAATTGTGATTCAAATGCCGCTTGCTGATCTGCTGCTAATGGCACGGAGATCAAGCTTGCAACAGCAACACCAAATGCATGGCAGGCCTCATACCATTGATCTTCATCCAATGTTTCTCGCAAGGCTAATAAAGTTTGCACACCTGGAATATGTGTCGTCACAATCATTTCAGGATCTTCATCATCGATGAGGCGAGGAATTAATCCTGTCGATTGCCAATGTTTATAGGCAAAGCATTCACGGTGTTTGCGCTCTGCTTCGCAAAAAATTTTAAACACCGTTAATTCGTCATCGTACTGAGCAAATAAGACGCGATTCGTTGCACCCTGGTGTGGTTGCTCGTCAGCTAAGTTATACTGTGGATGCTGCGCACGATACGCTTCAAACTTCGCATGTGCTTTTTTCGTAAATTCATCAGACATTTTATTTCATACTTCTCAATAATTGTATTAATTTAAAGACGCCAAGTTTTGATTCGCTTCGTCTACACCAGCTTGGATCCCCAAAGCCTGGTAAAGCTCTTTTGTCTCTTGCCAAACTCGCTTGGCTTCTTCGATAGCACCTCGTTCTTTCAAGAGTAAAGCAAAGCCACGCAGGGCATTTGCTAAATCACCATCACTCGTCTGTGAATGTGATCGATATAATTCAATAACTTGTCTATAGCTTTCCTCAGCCTGATTCCATTTCTTTAAATGATACTGCAGGTCTGCTAAATGCCGACGTGCATGGGCAATTTTATCCCGATTAGCACTGCGCTCATAATAGGCCACTGACTGCGCACTGAATTCCATGGCTTTTTCAAAATTCTCATGATCGGCTTCAAATTGCATATAGATGTGAAAGACTCTGCCCAAATTTTCAAAGTCATATTCGTCACAAGCTTCGTGCGCTTGCACGAGTAATGACCGTGCAGTCACATAATCACCATCGCGGCGATGTGCCCACACGTCTTGCAATACGGTCGCTATTTCACTGGGAGTCATGAGCTGTACCGCTAGGTGTACAGCTACATCTTAATTTTCATAGAGCGATTCAGTTTTGACACTGGTGACCATCGCATAGCCAGAGGTATGCACAATCATCAATGGTAACTTCGCTTCGAGCGCCACTAAACTCGGCGTAATGCCACAGGCCCAATACAGTTTATCATGCCCATCAGGCACGGTGAGTGGATCGACGGTTAAATGACTGTCTTCTGAAGCTATACCCACTTCCTGCCAATTATTCTTCCCAATCGGAGCACCGTGACATTTTGGAAAATGTGAAGTGTATTCACTCACCTTCTCGGTTAATGACGGATCAAAACTGCGCATGGTCACGGCTATTTTACCGCTGTAACGTCCAACTGGGGTACAGTCTTTATCGGTTACATAAACAGCAGGACCAAAGGATGGGCCCATGCCTTTTTCTTTCAGCAAGCCATCAAACGACACACTCGAACCAATTAAAAATGTGACCATCTCATCATGAAATAAATCACTTACTTCTTCGCGCGTGCCTGTCGTTTCACCATGTTCGATAATATCATAGGAGCCCAAATCTGTGCACAGGTTGATATCCTCACCAAATTCCGGGAAATCTATTTGTCCTGGCTTAGTCACACCGAGCAGAGGACATGGCACTGGATTTTCTTCGCAGAATTTTTGGAAATCCTCAGCGTAGTCTTTATGCATCATCACAATATTCACGCAGAGATAACCAGAAATTAAGGTCGAAGGAAAAACCTTGATTTTATTAGCCCGACAATCAAGGCGCACTTGATAGGGATCTGTATAGCTTGTCGCAGTAGTCATAAGGATCTCACGGTAATAAAATAACGCCTAAGGCTTCGTTCGGTGTACTTATTAATTTCTCACAGCCATCTGGTGCATCATCGAGATCGATACGATGGGTGATTAATTTCTTTAATTGTAATTTGCCTTCAGCAGCACTGCGCAGGCTTTCCTCTAAATTACGCTTGGTTGTCCATTGCACGAATACTTCTGGGTAATCACGGCCTAATTCCCATTCATCATCATGATAACCTGGACCTGGACGTGAACTGGCACGAATATCCATATTTCCGAACGGCACAGGAAATTGTCCGGTAAAGGTAGCGCCACCAACGATAACTATTTTTCCATTTACATGGGTGTCTGGGCTTTTCTTCATTAGTGAGACTAATTGTTCGATTGCTTTTGTCGCATCACCACCGAAGGCAATTAAACCAGCATCAAGGCCATAACCCTTGCTCAAAGTTTCGACCACTTCTTCAACATTCGAATTAAACGGATTAATTGCCTGATCGATGCCACAGTCGGTTGCGACCTGCAAGCGCATATCGACACCATCCATACCGAGCACATGCGCACCTGAAAGTTTGGCGAATTGCGCAGCCATATTACCAACCAAACCCAAGCCCATCACCGCATAGCTTTGACCAAATTGGATCTCGCTACGTCGTACGGCATGCAGTCCTGTGGCCGCCAAATGGGCGAAGGCAGCCTCTTCAAAGGACAGTCCCTCTGGGATTTTGCAGGTCAAATTCTGGGGCACGACACAGTGGGTCGCATGATTGGCCTGACCGCCCATACAGGCAATTCGGTCGCCTACTTCGATGCCAGTGACGCCGTCACCAATAGCTAAAACGACGCCGGCGTTGCCGTAGCCAAAGCGCTGCCAGCCGTCATCCGTCGGATTCTTGCGCTGTCCACAGACATTGCCCATAAGCTCCGTTCCTGGGCTGATGAGGCAGGCCTTAACCTCTACTAATACTGTATTTGCGAATAATTCAGGAATCTCTTCAGTGAGTACTGAGATCTCACCTTTGCCGTTGTAAGCGACTACTTTCCGCTCTTTTACCTCAACCGTCATGATAGTCCTCCTTGGGGTCTTTTCAGTCACACAAATTGACAAATGTCGTTATTTGGTAGGATATCACATCTAGTCTTACATAAGACTTTTTAGAAGTCAATCCATTGACAGCACCACGCCAGGAGCCCAGTTCAGCATTAACACAGCGCACCCAAGCCCCACAATGCTACTGTGCCTCCTCTGCCTTATAGAAGGAAGAATCATGTCTAAGTTTCTCGCACTCATCATGCTCTTAACACCCCTGTGCCTTGTCGCCGAGAGCAATAGCGCCGCCGGTTTGAAACATCGCCTTGCTGACGGTGAAACGCTCAAGGTACAAACAGACATCAACAAAGTCCTACGCCAGGATAATCCCCACCTCCGTGGTATTTCCGTGCACGGCATCAGTGGCTTCCTGCGCCATCCTTACGCCGTTGGCGGCAAGTGGCAGCTCGAGGACGCCTTAGTTGAATCGATTAAAAAATTAGAAGTTCCTAATTCACGTATTTTTATGTTTCCTCGTTATGAAAATGGCAAGCCTGATTTAACCCTTGAACAAATTACCGACCGTGCGGTCGAGATGTATACAAAATTCAACATCCCACTCGATAAAGTGGTGATGTGTTTAAACAATAATATTTTAAAAGATCCCAAACGTGTTATCGAAGTCGTAGATCACGGCTTTAAGCAAGGTCTGATACGTTGGGAAATTGGCAATGAGCCATGGCATAAATCAGTACCAAAAGCAGTTTTTAATCGTGACGCAAGCGTATATCACCAACAAGCCCTTGCCGTTGCCAAAGCCATTCGTGCCTACTCTGATAAAATATTGATTTATATCCCTTCAACCCATCGCATCGATGGACCATGGGGCGAAGGCACCATTAAAGCGCTTGCTGGTCATTATGATTTCGTTGCTGGACATCATTATGCCTTTGCCAGGTTTTATAAGTGCAGCTTCGAAGGCATCACCTTGGCTGAAAACTACATGATTTTACAAAATATTTTAGACATGAATGAAGTCATTAAACAAGCCAACCCTGGGAAAGACGTGCATCAATGGGATACCGAATGGGGACAACACAGTAAAGGTTATAACAAAAAAGGTGAGCCCAAAGAACCAGCCGTGAGCCCAGTTGAATGTATTCAGAATGCAAATATTCAAGGCACCATTCATCGCGCCGTCCGCTTAATTCACTATCACCGCGAATTCTACATGAAAGGCGCCACACAATGGGAATTATTTTCGCGTAAAAAAGGTCCTGGATTTGGCATCCTGACACGCGATGAGCCCAAAAAAGCATTCATGCCGTATTGGTTAAATTATCACTTCGATGATTACGTCGGTGACGATATTTTGGATATCAGCGGCACCTGCCCTTACTATACCGCCACGAAAAAAGAACATTTTAAAGTAACGACACCAGTAAGTGGACCACTGGCGCCAGCACTCGCCAGCTATGATAAAGAGAAAAAAGAACTCTACTATATCATTGCCAATGGCTCATGGACTCAATCAATTCCTTGTGAATTAATAAGCACTGGCTTTAAACCCGCATCAGTTACTGGTATCGTCATGAGCGATGATAACTACAAGACTGCAACGCCTTTAGTCGATAAAGAATCAGACTTTGTCAAACCCTTCCAAGCATCGGCCAAAGGGAATACCATTTCTTGTACCATCCCACCACACAGCATCGTGATGATTAAAGCGGCTTTATAATGGTCAAATATCTTATTTGCCTCATCTGTTTCCTGTGCAGCAATCTTGCTGCACAGGAAGTCCACGTCGCCTTTCTCGGTGATTCATCGACTGAAACCTCCTATTTAGCCAAAAAAGATCACATTGATCAGTTAATGGCAAAGTCCCTCAATGATCATTATAAAGGACAAAAAATCATCACCCACAATGTTTCCCGCGGTGGGGCAACCGTACAGCGCTTTATGAAAAAGGGCGGCACCTACGAAACACGTTGTCAGGCGAAGATTAAGCATATTGACATTTGCTTCATTAAATTCGCCGGAAATGACGAAAGCTTTTTCACACCTGCAGAATTTAAAAGCAATTTAAGCAATATGTGCAAGCGCGTTCAAACAGATTATCCGGGTGTCGCAATCATCCTGTCTACCGGCCTTGGTTATAAGGATGCCAACTGGTGGAAAATGATGGGCAAAGACGCTGAAGAACCTATTAGCAAAAAATACTATTCACAAATT
The DNA here is from genome assembly GCA_028280785.1 of Planctomycetota bacterium. Lineage (GTDB taxonomy): Bacteria > Planctomycetota > UBA11346 > UBA11346 > UBA11346 > JANQLF01. The sequence goes on along the minus strand of JANQLF010000108.1, from coordinate 33,005 downwards.
CGTGCATTAGCCAAAGAGCAATCATTTCCACTGGTGGAGATTTATTACCCACAAATGGAAGAACGCGCCAAAGGCAATTGGGATATGACTATCCGTAATCAAGCCTTAGCTAAAAAATATTATGGCAAGGTTATCACTGATAGCAGCAAAGATGAAGAACGAAAAGCTGATGGCATCAAATGGTTCAAAGATGGACATCCAAGTGAAAATGGCATGAAATTATTTCAACGCTGTATGATGAAAACGCTTACAACAAGCTACCCTAAACAATTACCAAGAACGGATAAACACTAACGAGTCACTATGCAAAACTTATTAATCTGCCTTATCATTACTGCGTGCACAGCATTAAGTGCGGCTGACATACATGTTGCCTTTATGGGCGATTCGATCACTGCCACCACCTATTTATCTGAAGCAGATCGCATTGACAAAGTCATGCATGGATTACTTAAGAAGAAGTACAGCAAACAAAAAATTGTCACACATAATGTTTCGAAAGGTGGATCGACCGTTGCTTCATTCATGAAAGACGGCAGCACCTATACCAGTAAATGCCTCGGTAAGATTAAACACATCGACGTCTGTTTTATTCAATTTGGTGTGAATGACGAAAGTAAATATGGCCCCGAAGAATTCACTAAACAACTCACCGCTATGTGTGATCGCTTACAGAAAGATTTCCCTGGTGTGCATATAGTGCTCTGCACTTCAATGGGCTATAAAGATGCGAATTGGTGGAAAATGATGGGCAAAGATGCCGAAGAACCCATCAGCCGTAAACATTATAACGCAACGCGACAGCTCGCTGAAAAACGAAAACTCCCGATCGTCGATATTTACAAACGCCAAATAGCCGAGCGCACAAAAGGCAATTGGGATATGCAGATACGTAATCAAAAATTAGCCAAAAAGCATTATGGCAAAGCCATCATTGATGCGAGCAAAGACTCAGAACGCAAAGATGATGGCGTTAAATGGTTTAAGGACGTTCATCCCAACGCTGCAGGTATACGCATGCAAGCTGCCGCCATGATGGACACGCTGAGCACAGTCTATCCGAAATCACTGCCGAAAGCCAAGTAAATGAAAGCGATCTTCAGCCTTTCATTATTATTAATCTGCTATGCCAGTTTCGCTCTTGAAAGCGGAACATCAATTTATGTCTACACTGACAGTGCTCTGGATGGTGGCCTTAAGAACATAAAAAGCGAATTCAAGAAAACGCTATCTGAGAATAAAATAAAGTGGAAGCATAAAAGTAACAAGAGCGCAAGTATTCTAGCGCTCAGTGAAAATATTGAAAAAGATTTACTTAAAGCCAAAGCCGATCTGTATATCCTAGCTCTGGGCCTCCATGACGTTTGGGATTTTAAAAAGAAACAAGCTAAGGAAGCTGACAGTGGACATCTCAGCAATGCTCTACAAGCAATCATCACCACGCTGAAAAAACAAGAAAAGCACGTCACCATTTGCACGCCACCTGTGTGCTATGAAGGAACTAATGCAGATTTTAACAAACAACATAAATTAGTCAGCTTCCTAATCAAAGAAGTTGCTACTGCATCAGAAATTGACTGTATTGCTGTTGGCGAAGGATTTAGCAAAGCGTTGAAAAGCACGACTCCCGCTGAGAAAGGCAAGGGCATTCTCACCAAAGATGGCGTTAAATTAAATGACAAAGGTGAAAATATAGTAAAACGACTACTTAGCAGCCAACTTGGTCTGGCACATGCCAGCATTGGACGTCCTTTACAAAAAGGCGATCGCGGATTAGTTGCCACACCTTATGCTCGGCAAACGGCTATGCGCGACTTAAAACGTGAAATGCAAGCTTTTTACGAACCAAGCATGGGCGTTACCTATCCTAAAATGGTAGACATGGACTTTCTCAACCGTGCCCTACATAGTGGTGAAGCTGGACAACTATTAATCAATCAAAAAGCCACGTTTTATTTCCTTTTGCCTCAAATTGAAATTCAAGATGATAAAGAATACGCGCAGATTACTGATGGATCCTATGCAGCTAAATTCACCGAGTCCATTAAAGCACTACAAGCTGCTCATGATTGTCATATTTTTATCCTGACTCCCCTTTTAACTAATGAAGCCACTGTTAAAAATGATCTAGTAATAGATGGACCTACGTTCAAGCGCTGTGCCGCATGGGCAGAAGCCGTTCGCGGAGTCGCTAAAGCAAACGGTTTACCGATTGTCGATCTCTACCAAGCCTGTTTAGATTACATAGCCGAACATGGCACCGACGGTGTGCGCTTTGCCGGTGAACGCTTTGACCGTGGTAAAGGTGTCATTGTCTATGGTGGCATTGATAAGAAATCCAAACACGGCATGCCAATTGTCTTAAATGAAATAAGCAAAGCGATTAATTACAAACGCCAGGCACAATGAACATAGATTCCCTTTTTCGATTCCTGTCCCTGGTCGTTCTGTGCTTTGATCTGTGTGCCGCCAGCGTCAATCATCGACTAATCAACGGCGAAAAGCTCAACGTTGAATGCGACATCAATAAGATTTTACGCCAGGACAATCCCAATCTACGCGGCGTAGCCATACACAGCCTCAGCGGTTTTTGGCGACATCCGTATTCGACACGCGGCAAGTGGCAGCTTGAAGACACTCTTACCGAATCAATCAAAGCCCTCCAACTTGCCAATTCACGTGTCTTGATGCACACACGCTATAAAGATGGCGAAGAAATACTGAGCCAAGAACAACTCGTCGACCGTGCCATCGCCATGTACAAGAAATTTAATGTGCCAATTAATAAAGTCGTCATCTGCTTAAACAATGATTTACTGAATGATTCAAAGCGCATTATCGAAATTGTTGATCACGGCTTTAAACAAGGTCTTGTTCGTTGGGAACTTGGCAGTCAACCGTGGGCTAATGGTTTTACCGATAATGCTAAAGACTACCACACACAGGCATTAGCCGTGGCCAAGGCCATACGCGCTTATAGCAATAAGATATTCATTTACGCACCAGCCCGCAATACCATGGGCAAAGAATGGGGCGAAGGAACCCTACAAGCGCTTGCTGGATATTATGATTTTATCGCTGCGCATAATTATACGTACACAAGATTCTACAAATGCACTTTTGAAGGCCTCACACTGACAGAGAATTATAAAATTCTACAAAATATCTTAGACATGAATACATTGATTGACGCCCACAATCCAAACAAAAAAGTGCATCAATGGGATACGCAGTGGGGCAATCATAGTGATGGTTATGATAAAAACGGTGAACCCAAGGAACCTGCGCTCGCTTCAACGAAGTGCATTCAAAATTCAAATATGCAAGGAACCCTGCACCGTGCCGTACGCTTAATCTATTATCACCGCGAAAACTTTATGAAAGGTGCCATGCAATGGGAAATGTTTTGTCGTCAAAAAGCACCGGGCTTTGGTATTCTTTCGCGTGATGTGCCGGACAAAGCATTTATGCCCTATTGGTTACTCTACCACTTTGACCGTTTTGTTGGTGAAGATATTTTAGACATTGCTGGTACCTGCCCCTATTACACCGCCACTAACAAAGAGCACCATGAAGTGCAAACATCTATTACTGGTCCACTTTCCCCTGTCCTTGCGAGTTTAAGCAAGGACAAACAAGAACTCTATTACATCATTGCCAATGGTTCGTCGAACAAATCAGTCGCTTCTACGCTGCACTGTAATGGATTTACCCCTCAATCGGTAAGCGGTATTATACTCAGTGAAGATGATTACCAAACAGGAAGCCCATTGGTTGAGAATGAATCTGATTTTGTGAAGCCATTCCAAGCAGCTATCATAGAAAATGCTATTTCATGTAAGATTCCGCCACATTGCATTGTTATGATCAAGGCCAAACGAAAGTAATTTTATTTTAATAGTAGTTCAATTAATGACCACGGATTAGAGCCATGGTCAGGATCTGAAGCAATTACGATTATCTCATTACAATCTGGTCGTATGACGATGCGTTGTCCCCGCATCCCGGCAGCATAATAAAAATGTTCTTTTTTAAATTCACGACACCACCAGTAATAGCCGTAGGACGTATTTTCCGGCGGACCTCCTGCATTGTGGGACCGACAAGACTCTTCAATCCAAGCCTCCGATACAACACGCTGACCTTTGTATACACCCTTATCCAGGCATAATTCACCAATTTTCAGCATATCGGCTGCGCGTAAGTATAAACCAGCACTGCCATAAGAATTTCCGATTGAATCGCATTCCCATTTAAAATCGGTAATACCCAGTGCCTTAAATAAATAGCCTTGTGCTATTTCCTGAAATGTTTTCCCAGTTGCTGCTCGCACTACGTGACCAAGCATATTTGCCGGGCGACTTTGGTATTTGTATACTGCACCTGGTTCTGCAACACGTTTCGCTGCTGCGTAAAACGCTATGGGATCATCGGCTTCATTCACACCACAATGTGCGTCGTCTACACAACCATCATCCATGCATAACAAATGTTTGAGGCAGATCTCAGCACAAACACTCCCTTGATAAGCATCGGTATAAAAACTGACCTGATCATTGACCGATTGAATATGACCTTGATCAACACAAATACCCGTCAGTAACGAAGCGATACTTTTGGTTACCGAATATTGTCTGACCAAAGTCTGCGGATCAAAGCCGTCTTTAACAAACGAGGCAATTTGCTCACCTTCACGTTGGTAGAGCACCATGTTGACCATGGGTAAGTGTGCCTCGCAATGGGCAGCAATTACTTGACTAATCGACATGACTTAATCGTTGAAGGTAACCGGAATTTCGAAATAGCGGCCTTTAATAGGTGTTCGAGCAATTTGGCGGCGCATGCAGTCAACTGCCATCTTACCCATTTCAAATAAAGGCTTATGCGCAAAGGGATACATACAGGCGTCGGTATCGGCGTAGGCAAACACTTCGACATCATCGGGAATATGAAGACCGCGCTTTTGAATGCATTCAATTAAACGTCGGGTTAAACCATCACCATCTGATATAATCGCAGTTGGGCGATTTTTGATATCCAAAAGACTATTGACTATGTCGTACATAGAATCGGGATCGGTTACGTCACAGTGCTGAATCGCATCGCGCGGAATGGTCAGACCATTTTGTTTAGCACATTTCTTTAGCCCAGCTTCGAGTCGGTCACCACGGCGAATAACATTCTTACGATCAGACTTCGGTCCACATAGTAAACCCACACGTTCGTGCTTTTTCGTAGCAATTGTTTTGATTGCCGCTTGAACGAATTGCTCATCTTCAGCCATAATTCGTGTTTGATGCTCATCTTGATTATCATGATCAACAATAACAGTTGCAACGCTTAAACTTTTTAACAGCGCCAAGTCACTATCATTGATAGGCCCAATGATGATTGCTCCATCCAAACGCATATCATTAAGTAAACTGCGTAAAACTTGATTTTTCTCTGAATAAATTGGCCTGCCCTTGGATGCGAGCATATGAATGTTTATATTATATTCGTCGGCAGCTTCTTCGATGCCCATTTGCAATTGGGCACAAAACATAAATGCCTCACGAAAGGTATTGCAAATAACTGCTACCTCAGTGGTCTTTGCTTCAAGTTCTTCACTTGGCAAATCAGGCTTATCTTCGCCGGGCAATTGTTTATTAACAAAGGTGCCTTTGCCTTGAATACGATAGAGAAAACCCTCGTCGACCATTTCTTTATAAGCCTGACGCACGGTCATTGGGCTAATACCATTGGTTTTTGCAATTTCCATTTCTGAAGGAATGCGTACCGACGTATCAAATTGTCCTGAACGAATACGCTCGATCATTTGGTTTTTAATTTGAAAATACAAGGGCAAAGGATTGGCGCGATCCAACGACAGCTCAGTGATCATACACTAAACATATGGTCTTATAGCTGATTGCAATTTGGACTTTCCGTTATTTAACATGCACAGCATGTTAAATTAGTGCTTTTAAAATTTTAATGGTAAGCCGATCTCCGAATCGGCTCTAAAGCGCTGATAACCTTTTCGACAAAGAACAACTCGTCGATTCGGAGCACTGTCACGCAGCATAAAAATCGACGCTCCATAATTGCTCTTCAACAACGCTCAAGGCTGATTAGGGATAATAAAGCGGAAGCCGACGTCGTCGTAAGCCTTCCCAGGCAAACGCGCATCGCGGGCAGCGCTACGACACAGGTCAGCTCCGAATTTCCATGAGCCACCACGTACAACCTTTTTATTATCCGGATCACCATGGGCTCTGGTATAGCTTGATTTGCCGTCCCAATCAGTCGTCGTCCATTCTGCAACATTACCGTGCACATTACGCAAACCCCATGGATTGGCATAAACGGGTGGGAATGAAACTGCAGCGTTGCTCACATAATCGATTTTAATTTCGTCCTTAAAAGCACTAGAGGAACGAGACATGCGAAATTTTTGCAAAGTAACATTATGCTCCACGCCACCTGAATCGAAGACCTTAAATGATTTGGGGCCCGAATACCACCCGCCTACTGGAATTTCATCAGGCACATGATTTGGATCTAAACACGTATCAATGACTGCTTGTACGTAATCATCGGTAGACATGACCTCCATGGGATCATCAGATAAATTTTTCCCACGTACTTCGTCATCCAAACCAGCGGTCACTGAATAAGGCGGCCATGTACCACCTGGCGCATTCGCGCCCTTATTAAAGGCAGCCGCCACATAGCGAGATCGGATCGGATATAAGGTACCACGTTCGTCTTTAATAAATTCACCATTTTCACGCTCATTACCTGAGGCATCGAAACGCACATTAATACGAACCATTTCTCGGTATTCCAATTGTTTAGCGTTATACCAATCACCAACATGCGTTCCGTTAACCATCACGTTTTCTGTCGTAGAAAATTGGTCGTTCACAAATGTATTAGCCGCTGTTAAAGAGGTCGCTTGAATAAAGTCAGTCAATTTCTTTGGTTTACCATCTGTATTGTATGCGTAAAATACATTGGCATCAGTTGGGGTGCCATTGACAACATTGGCATAATTATCTTGAACATAATCATTCACATCATTTAAATCACCAGCATTACGATAGAGCATTAGTATCGGTGTTAGGTCACCATATTTATCAGCACGGTAGCGATGTTGATAACGTGCATCGAAATTAGCCGATGCACTCACCGCCGATGCGGCATTGGTTACCGTTAATTGACCGCCAACGACAAAGCGTGGGTGCTGCATGCCTGCTACACCTGTTAAATCGAGCCCATCAGCATGCAGATAATTATATCCCAAAGACCAGCCAGGACCATGTCGCGTATGCCACTCTGGATGCAAATTCCCATCCCCTCCGGGCAAACTCATAATCTGCGCTTCAATATCTCCCTTATCGAAATTAAAAAAGAAATCACTCTTCGTTACATTTAAACTTGAATAATCAACATCGACACCATTCAAAATTCTTCCTGTCCAAAAAGCAGACTCAGTGCCCGCTCGACAGAAATATTCCCACTCTTGCTCGGTCGGTAACCGTGGAACCTGACTGAGCGATAAACCAGGTTTGGATGTTTCCAATGCAGTTTTCAATAAATTCGCACAGAAATTTTCACAATTAGCAAAGGTCTGTGATTCTACAGCGCGTAATTTTTTATCGTTATCAAAAGACGAGCGAAATTGGGCATCTACTGCAGCAACCCATGCCGCAACATCCTCATCGCGATGTGGGTGGATATTGCTATCTAAAAAGCGAGCCTCTAAACCCATGGTGCGTGGGTTTAAAGGAAATGACGCAGTATTGAGATCATTAATATCAGTATTATCGGCATTCTTTAATATCATGCGATACGTTGGATCATTCAACATATGCACTTCTTCCCATAATTCTTGCGAGCATTCACCTGCAGAGACCCAAAACGGATTTGCTGGAAAACCTGTCGAACCTGGATTAACAGTCACCACAGCTTTTTCATGTGGCTTAGCGCCCTGCTCATTCGCAGGTGCGCCCATTTTAAAGGATGCTGGTTCAACATAGCGCATTTCAATGGTCGACACGACACTGCCACCATTTCGAATTTCAAAGTTCGCCCAATAGCCTTTACTGTCACGACCATAATCAAAATTTTTATGATCTTCTTTATCGAGACCTAAATCTGGATTGGCAGCATCTGCACCACGGTCGGTTGCCACCCATGGTGGTGGCCAGGGAGATGGCTGGGCGGTCGCTGCCGTTAAGACTGCAGGTGCTAAACATAATAAAATGATAATTGATCTCATGATCATACTCCATTCATGAATGATTATTCATGAAAATTCATTTGATATTCTTTTTGATGGGTAATGAACGCATCGTCAAAATCGCCATCGGCATTCGGGTCACTACGATAAATAAAGCTACGATGACTAGAGGCCATGACCTTATTCGCATTGATGTTATAGACTTCGCCACGTATAAAGGCTTGGAAGACACGACTCTTACCAATAAACAAACGCCCTGTCTTGGAGAACGGCTTAATCGGGTAACGAGCATTGCCAGTTAAGAAAATAGTATTGTAAGTCGTAAAATCACTGAGTGCAGAGCCGGTTAACTCAACCCAATCAGAATTAACCTGGCGGAATATTTTTCCATCGGGATAAAAACGATACCAGCCACCACGCTTCATAAATGCGTGCGTATCTGACTTGGCACCAAAATCGACATAAGGACCAACACCATCCCACCACCATGACCACACTAAATCATTTGATTCAATATCATACCAACCTGTGACAGTCGACTCAGCATGTCCATCGCCATTGAAATCAACAGCAATATCGCTTAATGCTCGCGATGATTCGTAATAAGGATTCGCCTTACCAAATAAACTGATCATCACATCGTTCAACATATATTCCATGGCACGTGTATTGACTTGCTCAGATAATTTAGATTTACGCATCCAGTAAATTTGCGAGTTACCGCCGGCACCATCACCAGGACTGTGGTTTGCGCCGAGTCCAACGTAGCAGGTACCACCCTCTAAAAGCGAGCGGGTATCGCCGCCGATATAACTTGGATCCATGTTTTCAGAAGAGGTTGCTGGGCTACCATCAGTTATAACGCGTTCACCAAGGATACGATAGGTTTCGCGAATGACCTGTTGTAACATTAAATCAGTATTGGTTTCCGTTGGATTGATATAGGTCGGATGCGAACCTCCGGGATATTTCAACATCGCTTTATCGCCTGCAACACCAATGATACTTGATTCACCACTATTGTGACCTGCCTCACCACGGCCCCAGTATTTATGCGCTTCCATCGCTGCCAAGCGAATAGCCTGAGCAACGTCGTGCCAATAACTATTGCGCGAACCTTCGTAAATATTACCCGCTGACATTTCTAACCAGCCATGATTGGTCGCTGTGCCACCAAAAAACCGGCCGTTATTATAAGCTGCATCATTGGTTTCGGCATTACCATATTCATTGCGGCCTTTGACCTCGCCAATTAAATTAACTTCTTTGCCATCTTCCAAATTAAGTGGAAATGGTTCTGGATATTCGCGGCCAAATAAATCTACGGTCTGGTCTTCGCCATAACGTGCTGTTTTCTTTAATTCAGAACTAAGGCCAAAAACCATGCGAGAAAATGTAACTGGCGTTAATGTTAAAAAATTCACCTGCCACGGTGTTGAAACCTCATCACTGCCACTCAAGGTTGAATCCAATAATCCAATTCCATGCGGAGTCCATGATCCGGTTGTTCCTAAATCATCAGTATGATCATGGCCATCATTACGACCACGTAATTCAAAACTTAGTCGCACTTGCTCCCACGAATTCACCCGTCCGCCTTTTTGATAAGGTGCTAAAAAGGCACGGTGCTCAGTCGCATCATAGGTTTTTTCTACCCACTTGAGCGGCTCACCGCGAAAAATACGTTCAATGCGTATGCGTCGATCACCATGTAAACCATAATAAGTACCAGTACCGGGATTTGAATTATGGCGAGCAATTTCACCACCCGGCAACACATTAAATGGCTCTTCATCCAAAGGATCCATTACATTGCCACTCGCATCAGTTGAACGTAATTGGCGGTTCATTGAGCTACCTAAACCAATAACCACACCAGCCTGGCTCTTTAAACTACGACCATGGGTCCGTAAATAATTTTGATAGCGAATATAATTATCACCCGCAGATTCTAAAACTGGCGCACCTGGATAATTGTTATTGTAACTCTGCATAGATTGCAGATCCAATACCTGGACACAGTAGCGGGCAACATAACGAGCTTTTCTTTTCAAATCTGCCTTCGCTGCATCACCAAGCGTCGGATCAATATCAATTAACAAGAAATCATCATCATAATAAGCTACGTTAATCCAACGCATAAACGGACGTACTGGATGCCAGCCGAATTTATACCAAGTCGATACGTCATAACCCCTATCAAGATTACGGCCGGTCATTTCCAATAACTGAAAATCATCAGGTGCATTAATTAAAGGATGTAATGAAGGCGGTTTTGCATTAAACATCGATGAAACGGTGTAATTAACGATGGTCCACTCATTCCCTGTTTCTGTAAACGGGTCACCATCCGGATCGTAAATTGGCGCAAATTCAGTACGCCATGGCGAAGTTCGAAATGCTGAAAAGTTTTTCGTATCTTCCATGATAATGCGTTGCACATTCGCTGTTGCTGAATCTACCGCCATTTCTGCATGCGATTGGCTGGCAACGGTTAATGCAGAACCACGCTGATTGGAAATCAACGACATAAAGGCGATAACCATGGTCACTAATAATACCATGAGCATTAAGACTATTATTAAGACACCGCCACGTCGATTTGAATACAACATCATAGTCCTAACGGTATACTTTGATTAACTAATAAGCTCATAAAACCATATTTCGTACACTGTTTCTGAAATTCGTTTATGGCTTCGGTCCGTGTTGCTGGCGTGGTGGCTGCAACTACGTCACGAATAGCTTGCACAAATGATTCATCAGTGTCACCATCATTATCCAAATCTTCTTCATCAATAATATGTGGTTCGATATCATGCAGTAGGTAAGAAATACGCAGCAAGGATGGGCGTTTAACCGTATTTGCGCCAGATACCGGATCTATTCCGCTAATATCCACGCTCGCAGAACCATCGCCTAATGTATTGTCTTCATTTGTACTACTAATGGTGCTGCCGTCTTTTCTGATTAATTCCAAACTTGCATATTCGGCACCTTCAAAAATGGTGCGCACCTGACTCGGATAAATAGGATTGCCATCAGAATCAAGGTCATCAGCACCTAATAAATTAATTTTATCTTTATTTATTGACTTACCATCAGGATTGCGCACAGCATAACATTCATTACTCATCGCTGTAGTATTACCAACTTCTAATGTGGTGTAGAGGTGCTTATAATCATGATTTACCCGCCATGGCGCAGATAAGGAATGAAAATACGCGCTTTCTTCACCGGTAAAATTACCGGTATCAATTGTTTGATAGACACGGACTCGTTCGCTTGGCTGTGCCAAGCACGATCCGTCAGCGCTCACTGCAGCGGGAGCACCTGTCCCCTCAAAGAATACAAATTCTTTTTGCGGTGTCGGTGAAATTGCGTTATTTTGAATACCCTTGGGGATCATATATTCTAAATCGACAACAGTGGTCTGAGCACGCGAGGTATTACCAACATATTTTTGCCAACGTTGATTATGCACTAAAGGCGTTTTTGCATCTTTTTTACTATGTGAACGACGTGAGTCACCGCGATTAAAATCACCATTATCAAATTCATAACGGACCCAGGCGTAATCAACATAACGCGGTAATTTAGCCTCAAAATCTAGACGCGCACCTGCTGTTGAGCCATAGCGATCATGACCACTATGAAAACGCACACGATCTTGATCAGTAGTAGCCACCATAAAGGTTAAGGATAATGGATCTGTGCCGTTGTCTTTGAGTTGGAATGCTGTCGTCTGTTGCCAATTGCGCACATCATGAGTGATATAATTAACTATTGAATTGGCGCGTCGATGAAGCTCCAAAACGCGCACGGTTCTACTCATACTCGCAGACATCGATTGGAAAAAACTCGTCGCGATAGCCATCAGCGTCATAAATATGGCGATGGCGACCATTAATTCGATTAAGGTAAATGCAGAGCGCTGATTATTCATGATTAATAACCATCCGGAATAATTTGCTGCATAATAAGATGATGGACTAGTTCTCCAGTGGTATCATCACCGCCATAATACACTTTCACTGCTACTTCAACAAAGTCTCCGCCTTTTTGATTAATGGTATGCTTTCGCGTTGTTGGGACCGTGCGTACGATATAATAGGTGTTTAACCAACCCTTCACTTCAGCTTCATCATTTTTAAAACCTAGCGGCGTATTTGTTTGGTCGTGCAACACACCTGCGTCATATAAGGCAATGCGACCTGCCTGCAGGGCTGTTAAATCCAATTTTACTTCTTCAGCCCAACGTAGTGACGTCATAAATACAGTCATCACCGTTGCCATACCTAAACCAAGTACGGCCATCGCTAATACTATTTCAATTAAGGTAAAACCTTCGATTGACTTTAAGCGCATCAGTAACCCCTCGGATAAGGGTCATGGCCCAATAAATCAGCAGGTTCAATGCGACTTTGCGGATATGCTTCATCACGCACTTCCGCTTTACCAGTTAAGCGATTCACATAAACACGAATAAATGGCGTTATCGATTCGAGTGCATCTTCAACACTGTTAAATTGATTGTAAGCCATTTGGCCAGTAACGGCATTAGTCTGCGTATACAGCATATCACTATCAACGACATCACGACATAAGGTAATATAAAAACCACCAGTTTCGACATCGTGGTGTTTAATGCCCATATCTTCACGACCAGCGTTATGAAAAGAATCATTACGCGTATTATAGCGATTACCGTTGGCCACGGTGCGGAAATACCATTCACGCGCCTGTGGAAAAGACCACAATGCTTCACCGCGTGCATTAAACATAACCATCGCATCACACCAATAGGCGTTAACCAATGGGCGTGGCACCTTACGCCCACCTGTCGAGGCAAGATAGGCTGTATCGGGACCGACATAATCTTTACTGATTAAATACCATAGTTTATGCGAATAATCTTCGACACCGTCATCAATAAATTCCTGATGGTGAGCCGTTGCATCTTTGGTAACACGTCCCCACACTTCCGCTGGATTAATATTCGTATCTAGTTCAGCATCGTAGGCGATCGGACCATCTTCACCCTCATAATCGAGACCAGTATTTGCATTGGGTAAATTTAAGTCGATGGCTGGGTTATAAGCACCCCATGGATAATAAATGTTATTGGTGTCATCATAAAAACCAAACCAAGGTCGCGGATACGTTGGATCATCATAAACTTGGCTTTGGGTTTCGAACAATTCCTCCTCGTCACCAAGGGCTAGAAAGCGCACACCACGTTGTAAATAATGGCGAGGACCAATTTGCGCCGATTTCACTGCGTCGACGTAAGAATCTAGCGCGTAAAACACACTATCGTCATCATCATTTCCACGCGTACAGATGGGTGGATAATAGCTGCTGCGGCCATCGATATTCGCGCTATCGGGACCAATTATACAATACCAATGACGACCAGGGAATTTAGCACCATCAACATCCGAAAAGTTTTTTAATACTGAGCCATCGCCAGCATTTTCGATGTGAAAGGATACACCATGCATATTCCCAGTACTTATCGATAAAGTACGCGCACGTTCCAATACTGATTGCAGTTCCTCTGCACTTTTACGGACTTTATCTTTTTCCGTCTCTTCAAACGAAAATATAATTAAACTCGATAACGTGGCTATGATGGACATCACCACTAAGAGTTCGATTAAGGTAAAGGCGTAAGCGGATCGATTCATTACTTCGCTAATTTATTGATGATATTATCTTGGTTAACAGAATCAGACATGACACAGTTAAATTCCTGGTCTTCGCCAGCACTGGCTAAGAAATAACCACGCGCATTACCCGGTCGTGCATAATACAAAATATTGCCCCAGTCCACTTCATCAGTTGTTGTATCACCATTATGGTCTATCTGATCCTCCGCCTTAGGTGGTTGAATTGGCCAATCTTCTAAATCTATGAGCCCGTCTTCGTTACGGTCCACCATATCAATGCGACCACCGGCATCTTTGCCAACAGGGCGATTACCACTGCGCAGGCTCATGCCAGTTGGATATTTAAAATCGACTGCTGGCGTAGAGTGGGCTACATAAATTAATGGATTCCCCCACGCATCTAAAATTTGGTCAGCGTCAATAAATGATGGATCAGGCAGGTCACTCGCCACTAAGGTATCAAAGGTCAAGTATTTTCGTTTTTCTGCATCAGCCGCGAGCGTACCGCGAATATTAAGCACCGCCTCTTTCGCATAGCCACGTTTACTTAACTGATGCCACGTTGTCGCATCCACGTCTGCACTGGTTGCCCACAAGCTTTGCGACATATTGCCACGATATTTCTCAACTTCCTGATCGGTAACATTGGTCGATAAAATATCTTCTTTCTTTTCTTTTAATCCGGTACGACCGAAGGTCTCTTCTAAATATTCTAAACTTTGATACGGATCAGCTGCAAGGTCTGCTGAGCGTGCGGCGGAATCGGCATTTGCTTTTTCGGTACTGGTCATGGCGTGACCAACACGCCAAAATAATTGTTGTTTTTCCCAAGATCCATCTGGAGTTGCAGGATACCACGATCCGCTATTCACATCGCTACGATCACCTGTGGGGAGCGGAACAGCGCCTGAATCAGCAATAAATAAATCAATTGCAGATGCGGTTGTCATAATTGTTAATTCGGTATCAGTACGTTCTTGCGTTTCGCCAACCGTTCCCGCAAGCGCAAAAAGAAGCGTTGAGAGCAGCGCGATAATAGCCATGACCACGAGCAATTCGATCAAGGTAAAAGCACTTGTTTTTTGCATCGCGAAAACTCCCCGGAAAGTGATCCGAATATATCCAAGTTCAGTCTTATTCAAAGCTTAGTGAAGCGGGTCTCTCGCTGGTGTAACCATTCATCTATCTCTTATGTAAGACTATACTCCCTAGACTAACTGATCCGGACATACTAGTCAGTTTTAGTCTGAAGCGCTCCGATCTTGAGTGATACACAAACGATTTTTTAACATATTGTGATTTATATAAAAATTTGTAATATTAATATATGTAACTACTTGTGACTTTTTTTAATATTTTGTGAATTTACTTTCACATTATTCTTTCGGCTTCGACGGATACTCAAAACAGCCGATATCAACTCGCTTTCCCGCAAAGGAGAGATCCACATCGACCCCAGCATCAATCAATCTACTGCCTTTGCGTGGTCGCATAAATCCAGTGAGCGGCAAGGTCCCATCCCAGCGCCGTGGACCCAACATACCCTTATCATCAATCGAGGCAAAATCCTTAGCCTGAACCTGCAAGGGACGCTTTCGATTTTTGCCTGGACGCATGTAGACATCTTTGAAGGCAAAAGTGTTGCGCATGTCGTTCGCTTTATTGTCTTCGCCGAAAAATGAAACTTCTGCATTATTAAACGAAACACAGTTATAAACTTTTACAGGTCCACCAGAAATTTGATAACCATGGCACATATTATTCCATGATAAGCATCGCTCAATCCGATGCGCACCGGTGTCGTTATCATAACCTACCTTAATGCCAACTCCCTCATAGCGACGCATGCGTTTATTAGGTGTTCCTGTAAGCGAGCCCTGAGCATCATCAATACCAGAATAAGCAGCCCATGAATTTGATAATAAAATCGGACTGACAGCCTGGGTAAAGTCGTAGGCATCATCTAAATTATGCCAGGCACGACAATTAATCATTTTTACATTTTTTGCTTCAAAAATGCGGAAACCATCACCATGTTGATAAAGATTAACTTCGACATCCTCGCCCGGTTTGGTTTGATGATTGGCATTACGATGAGCATCACAATTACGAAAGGTAATGTCGCTAATGTTTCGTCCATGGATATAAAACCCATGACCACCGCGCGTTACTTCCCAACCATTACGACTCGCCTCAATCCAATCAAAATCCAAAAATTGCGATTCGTTATCAACAAATAAACCTGCACCACGTCCATTAGTTAAATGGATATGTCCTTTAACCTTGATGTATTTGGCATGATGGAAATGCCAAGTGACATTCATACCACCGTTTTGTGCTTTAAGTTGAGTCCCATCGAAGACAGGAACCTCCCCTGGATAAGCATGGATATGAAAATACGCATCAGGTTTGCCAACAATACGGAAGCGCGTCGATGTTTTAGGAAAAAAGGTGCCACCACGCACATAAAGTAATTGACCTGGCTGCATTCTGGTAATGGCATGCGCCATCGTCGCAAAGGGACGGGCCTTAGTGCCTGGATTTTTATCATTACCATTAGGCGCTAAGTAAAAATGTGCTTTTAAAAACTTATACTTGGGTTTTTCTGCCTCTTCCTGCTTGTCTTTACTCTTAGATCTACGGCGCTTTGCAGTAATGGAGGACTTGAGCTTCAGCTGTCTGATAATTGCCGCCTGTTCACCGAGCTCAGTTCCACGGGATTTAATCAGCGACATTACCTCGCTCATCTGCTCAGATTTATCATCGATCTTGTAAACAATCAATAAATCTAAAAGCGTTTCGTCAGATTTTTTTTCAATATATCTCAAGACATTATCGGCAACGCTCATATTTTTAAACTTCGACCATTTCATCGGTGCTTGTATAGTCGAGTTGCCCATTTTGAGTTCGATTTTAGGCCCTGTTTTAGAAAAGCCTCGAACCATTACCTTTTTTCCATCTTGCATGTACAATGACATATTCTTCGTCACTGGAATTTCTGTCATTAATTTCTGTAAATGTGTCGATGCTTCAGCATAACGCTTAGCAACGTCGAATTCTTGGCCGAATAACATTGACGACCCAAACAAGAGAAACAGACACCAGAGTCTGAATAACATGCTAATCGAGATCCGTGTATCCCGGTACGTGATAATCTGCCCATGGATGGCGCGCGATAGAAAATCCAACATCAGGGTTCTTTGAGACATCACGGTATGGGAATTTTTTCCACTCATCGCCTTCCAAAGGATCGGTATAATTAGCTTCTTTAAAAACATCAATTAAACGATCACGCAATGCATCTGATTTCACGTCATAAAAACGCACATTCGCTCTATTGCGTGACTCGCTCGGATCACGTTTACGATCAAAATAAAATTCCATATCATCAGGTGCGCTATAAAAATATTTAGCTGCTTCAGTTACAGCCATATACACACCGTAATCTTTTTGATCAAAATGTGATATCACCATGTCTCGATCCGACGTTTTGTTAAATATATCAAACAAGTTTTCACCATCTAAACTATGGGAGGATATATTTGCATCAGCCAGTGATAAAAATGTCGGCGCTAAATCAATCAGACTTACCGGCGTTGTGCAAATCTCATTGGCTGGTAATGCCTGTGGATAGCGCACCAAAAATGGAATATTAGCAGCGGCATCGTGCATACTGCGTTTACCAAATGAATTATAATCACCAAGCAATTCACCATGGTCTGCAGTAAATACGATAAAGGTATTATCCAACTGACCTGTCTCTTCCAAAGATTTAAGAATCCGACCAACTTGATAATCCACGAACGATATTGTCGCGTAATAATAGGCCTTGATACAACGCACCAAATCGAGATCGATCCCATGACCTCGATGTTTTTTTCTATTTTGCTCGCGATTGATATAGATTAATAAGGATTCCCAATCCTGCGGTACTTTTGGTAAATCAACGTCCAGCATTTCGTACAAATAATGCCATGGATTTGGTGGTGCAAATGGTGGATGTGGATCAATAAAACTGGTAAATAAATGCCACGGCTCGTCAGATTCGGCTCGTTTATTAATAAAATCTATGGAACGATCACCAATCCACTGTGATGGATGATGTTCAGCGGCTATCTGCGATGGTTGGGGCACATAATACAACGAACTGCGAATGCCGTGTGGATCACAAACGTGTTCAAAGCCCTGTTTATGCAGATAGGTCAGGTAATCATCTTCATCAACTTGACGTGGCACCTCTTCCTGTGTTTCGCGACTCTGAAAACCACGCAAGGCATGGCGATCTGGTGTAAAATGACATTTACCGATGCCATGTGTGTAATAACCCGCATTATTTAACGCGTCCATATAGGATTCACGGCCATCAGTTGGCATGTCCGAATTATCATAACATCCAGTATGATGCGGGTATTGCCCAAAAATCATACTGCACCGTGCAGAAACACAGACTGGCGATGGTGTAAAGGCATTGGTAAAGGCTACACCCTCCGCTACTAATCTATCTAAGTTTGGCGTTTTAATAATTGGATTACCAAGTGCTGCGATGGTATCGGCACGTTGCTGGTCAGTGAATATAAATAAAATATTTGGTTTATCGCTCATAAGTGAATCTCTTATAATTTTTTAAAGTAAGTCACATCTTCTTGTCGAATATCAAAACCAGCACGTTCGTAAGCACGGCGAGCCGGTGCATGGGCATCATCTAAGCCAGTATTAACTTTGGCATACGCTAAGCCTTCCTGACGAAAACGCTCAAGAATAGCAGCGTACATTTCCTGACCCTTGCCACGCAAGCCACAATTTGGATCAACTGCATTATTACCGATCTCGCCATGATTTTTATCGGGATATAAGAAAAATGTAGCAAAACCCACTATCTTTCCATCCTCTTCACAAACATAGAGCCAATTTGGATATTTAGTGGCGTGACTCTCGATTTGATCGCCTTTATCCTTAGTCCGATCAATACCAAGGGCTTTGAATAATTCAGGTCCATAAACATTATTCTCATACATATCGTAAATAGGCTGCCAAGCTGCCTGCCCAATACGTTTAATTTCTTCTAAATCCTCTGGCTTATAATCACGTATCATAGCCAACTCCTATTTATATAAACGTCCAGGTAAATAAATGCGTTTGGGCAAACTTCCGGGATTATCAATGCGATAGTGTATTTCCTCAAAAACAGCTTGACCCATAACCGTCCAATCAAGACCTACACATGGTGCCTTATGATAAGTATCGTCTATCTTATTTTTCCCGTCGATACTCAAGACACAGTGATCTTTGGATAAGATTTTTCCAAATTTCTTCTGATATTCTTTCGAATAATCATTAATGAGATGCCCTGTGCTAAAAAAATAACCAAGTTCATCATTAAATTTTATTTGAGAACTCGCATCTCGGTAAGTCACGCTTCCACCTTGGTCCTGCCATGCTTGCATAAAGCATTGGACGCGGTGGTGCAAACCAGGGAAACGATCATGACCAATACAAACAACTTTCTGTTTGTTTTTACTCTTAAAGAAGCTAACAGCTTGGCGTGCTGACAAGATAGGATCTATATCAAGCACCGATATCCGACCGCTGTAATTATGATGCATGCCAACACCAACAATTGGTACCTTGACGGCAATGTTGGGAATGTCGGTATCGTATTCACCCATGAGAATAATTCCATGCGCCTCATCGGCCATCGCTTCAATTTTTTGCGAGGAGATATTGCCCGGATGTAAATGGTCAACGACCAATTGCATTTGATGAGCTAAAGCTTCACGCTGTAGACCTAAATAAATATTAGAATAAATGCCGGGTTGGTGCCATGTGTTGGGATGATAAAAAAATACTGCAACTCGTGTGGTTTGCTGTTTTGCATGACCATTCGTCGAACCAGATGAAACAAATACGCCACGGCCACGTTGCTTATCGACCAAACCAATTTCTTCCAAGTAATTAATGCCACGCATCACTGAACCATAAGATAAATCAAATTGATTCATTAATTGGCGAATCGAAGGTATGCGTTCACCTTGAGAAAGAACACCTATGGTGATTTTTTCTTCCAGAAAACTAATTAATTTGCTCGGTTTTTCGGGCACTCGTGATTTGTTACGCATGAGATTGATCCACTTATAGATATTTATTTTGGATCAGTATAGATAAGTGTCAATGAAGAGATTATCATTTTACCATCGTAAGGGTTTGCATACGTAATTTCACAATATGTTAAATTAAAATATACCATTCATACATAAATACCTATACTACTGTAATTTAAGCTATTATTTTCCAAATACTGTGGAATATCTACATATTTAGCATGTCACATATTAGCAATATCATCATATACTGATCTAAATTGATCTATTTATTCCATTCTATTTGACTCTCTTTTGAATCAGTTATTATACGTTGAGAAAGATCAGCTATGACACTCAAGATCCACGAAATAATAGACGCCCATTCACATGTAGCAGCATCTAATGACCAGCTAGCCGCATTCGTTCAAGAAAACAATCTTCGATTTATCGGTATCTGTGTATCCCATATGGAAGGTACCGCCTGGCGCCAACAGCGAGAAGATCAATACATCGGTGCACAAAAGTCTCCAAATAACATAGCTTGGATAACTGCCATCGACGTACCCGACTACACCAATGATTGGGCCGAACGACAAATCGCTATTCTTGAAGAAGACATAGCGCGCGGTGCCATTGGTTGCAAATTGTGGAAAAACATAGGCATGATGCTTAAAAAGCCTGATGGTAGTTTTTTGCATTTGGACGACGATATATTTGAACCAGTATATAATTGGTTAGAACAGCATAAATTCCCATTAATGATTCACGCGGCGGAACCGCGCCCTGTTTGGGAGGACATCCCCGAAGACCATCCGATGTATAACTATTATCGCGTCAACCATCCTGAACTCTATATGTTTGATAAACCTGATCATCCGCACTTCGATGATATCATGGCAGCACGCAATAATGTTATGAATAAGCACCCCAATTTAATTGTAGTCGGCGCTCATTATGGCTCGCAGGAAGCAGACCTAGATGCGATGTCAAAAATGTTCGATACCTATCCCAATTATTATGTTGATACCTCAGGTGAATTACGAATAGCACTTATCGTTGAAAATGATCGCGAAGCGATTCGTGCTTTTTTCGATAAATACCAAGACCGCATTATGTTTGGCACCGACATCGGTGATCGTCCAGCGCGACCAAATCCTGCCGAGCAGGAAGACATTGATAACTGTAAGGCATCCTTTATCGATAAATTACAACAAGGCCTCGATTACTATCAAAGCGATAAAACGGTTCAGGCAAAAAATCGACAATGCCCTGGACTGGCCCTGTCTCCTGAAATTTGCCAGAAAATTTTTATTGATAATGCCCTTCGCCTCTATCCCAATTTAAACTGGTAAGCATCATCTATCAGGAATAGATATGACAAATATATTACACAGATATAAATGGATGGTATTACCTAAAATTATTGTTTGCGCGCTACTTTTATGTATATTCATGACAACACTTGTCGCCGCAAGTTCCAAGAAAAAATCTGATTTTTTCTTAAAAGACGGCATGACCTGGGTCATCCTTGGTGACAGCATCACCGCAGCTAATTTACATGTAAATTACCTTGAAGCGTACTGCCACCTGCGCTTTCCTAAGTCTCAATTTCATATACGTGGTGCAGGTCGTGGTGGATCTCAAATCCCGGAATCATTACAGCGCTTTGAAAGTGATGTCGGTATCTGGGAACCAAACGTCGTGTCTGTCGAACTAGGCACGAATGGTGGCGATAAGATCGATAAATTTACTGCTGACCTAGAAACATTATGCACAACTATAAAAGATATAAAGGCGGTGCCTATTTTATTTTCTTTCAATCCTGCCTATAACGACAATGCTTTAAATCATCCAAAAATGCAGCGCGGCGATGCCCATATACAAGTAGCCAAAAAAAATAAACTAACTTATGTTGATCAATACCGCGATGTTTTCACCTTTTGGGACAGGAACTTCAAGTCAAAAAATCCACTTAATCTTTATCCGCATTCACGAAATGGCAAACTGGATCTCATTCACCCGGCGCATGCTGGCCATCTGATTAAAACCTACGTCCTACTCAAAGGATTACAGGCACCAACAATGGTGAGCACCGCGAGCATCGATGCGGCTAAATCAAAGCTCATTGACAGTGAACACTGTTTGATCAAAAAACTGAAAGCAAAAAAGGATCGCGTTTCATTTACCCGCCTTGATGAACGGCTTCCCCTGGCCTTTGACGACGAAGCACGCCCTGCCCTGCAATTAGCTCCTGAAATTTTGGACATGAGCCAGTATATCTTACAAATTAAAGGGCTTAGTAGTGGAACCTATGTAGTAGAAGTGGATGGCGAAGTTTCGGGAGAAGTCGATAGTAAACAACTCAAAAAGGGCTGGAATATGACGAATATGACTGCCGGTCCGATTCATCAACAGTGCCAAGAAATCTTACGTTTAATTCGCGTCAAAGAAGGTGCGAATAAAGAAAAAGCTTCTGTTGGTAATTATCGATTCTTTGCACGTTTACAGTTGCAAAGAAAAAATATTAAGGGCCAGGCCCTCAAGGACCTGATGAAAGAGAAAGTCGAGTCTATCCTCGCCCACGATACTGCCATTCACCAAGCAGCTCAGCCTCAAACGCGCACATTTGTTATTCGCAAAAAAGATTAAAAGAAATCTATGCTGCCTTTCGATGATATTACTCAAATCACAAAAAGTTCTGCCATTCTCTCTATTGGCGATACCCAAGTAGAACTCCCTATTCAATGTAACGCACAATCCACTCAAGGCGGCACAGCTTACACCTGTAGCATAAGAAATACCACTGACCAAGATCTATATCCTGATTACATTAGTATTCTCCAATTCGATTGCGCCTGCTCTTCCGCCATTATTTACTCGCAGGGATTTTCTATGCCTGGTGAGGCAGTACGAGTCCAACAAATCTACGCCGGTGAAACCATACAACAACCCAACACACGCCGCAGCGACTGGTACGGTGAGTTCGACTATTACTCGAATGGCTGTATTGGACTACGCATTAAAAATCAGCCTGATACGCTCATTGGATTTTGCACTGGTAAAGACAACGAAGGTATCTTTAAAATAGAATGCGCTGGTAATTCATTAATCCTACATATCGCAATGAATACACAAAATCTGTGTATTCCCGCTGGATCTACATTGCAATGCGAATATTTTTTCATTCACCAATCTCAAGATTTAGTCACATGCCTTGATGCCTACGCCGATCATCTCGCTGCCACTCGCCAACCATTGCTACCGCATGAAACCTACATGGGCTGGGTCGACTGGCAGTATTATCGCAACAATAAAACCGAAACTGATATTCGCGCTAATCTTGATGTACTCCGAGCATGGAAACAAAACGGCCTTGATATGCGTAGCGTTAATATCGATGCAGGCTACTGTGCTTATAATTCAGACTGGCTCGGACCCTCTTCAGATTGGCCCTCAGGTATGCAAGGCATCGGCAAGGATATCCATGATGCTGGGTTTACATTTGGCTTGTGGTTTGCTCCCTACATTACCAATGTTGAAACACGCGTTGCCAAAGAACATCCGGAATGGTTTGTCAAAGAAAAAGATAGTGATCAATTATTAATTCTACCCGGTTCACCGACTAAGCGTTCCTATGTTTTAGACTACACCGTACCCGAAGCATGTGAGTGGTTACGGCATCTCATGCATACGTTTGTTAACGAGTGGAACATTGATTATCTCAAACTCGATGGGCCTCGTTATCACATATATACCGATGCGCGCTTTGCCGATCCACATGTGACACCTACACAGGTCATCAACAAAACCCTGGAAATTATGTATGCGGTGTGCGCTGATAAAACTGAAATAGAAAGTGAAGGCTGTTATTTGCCGAGTATAGGAAAAGTAGTCAGTCAGCGCGTGCAAAACGATACCTGGTTTTATTGGTATCATCCGCACAACGGCAAAGTGGCGATGCGCAATAATTTGCAAAATGACTTACTGTCGACATTTCTGCATAACAAAGTCTGGCACAATCATCGGGAATGTGTGGCTATTCGTGACTTTCCATCACCAAACTCCCAAATGCACAAGACCAACACAGATTTAATCGAGCCCTCAATTCCTGAGCATGAATTAGAATCTCAACTCACTACCGCGCTCCTAGCCGGAGGATCAATACTCATTTCAGAAAACTTACCACTCTTTGACCGGAGCAAACGCAAGGCACTGTTATCCCAAATATTCCCACATTGCGAAGGTATCAGCAGTCGACCCGTCAATTTAATGAGCGATGGTCAATGCCCACACACCCATGTTGCGCGCATTCCCAAGCAAGAAGCTTACGCCATTGGTGTTTTTAATTGGAACGACACGGTCGATAATTATCACGTCAAATTATCTGATTTTACCACAGAAGAACATTGGCATGTCTATGATGCTTGGCGTAACCTCTATTTGGGTTGTCAAGCAAATGGAATCGACATAGATGATCTTGCTGCTCATGCATGCCGACTATTTATCTTACGTAAGAATCTAAATCGTCCGCAGCTCGTTGGCGATAACATTCAATTGCTATCAGGTACACGTTGTTCACAGGAATTAGACTGGTCAAATAAATGCCTCACTGTCGAAGTAGAGCATTATGCACTGAAGGACAAACAATTGTGCATCGCTGTGCCTACAGGATTCACGCTAAAAGATCTGGATACTGACGCTGATAACGTTCTTATCGATTCGCGAGCCAGTGACCATGTGATCATCCATTTTTCTGCTGAGCAAAAAGCATATTTTAGAATCAGTTTTGACTAGTATACTGAAACGCATCTCTCATGCGTCTATTCGTCAAATACCTTAGTTTACTTCTATTAACACAGGCCCTATGGGCTGAAGTACACGTCATTGAGATTAAACCTGACAGTAAGGCAAGTCTTGTTGATAAGGTGGATGATCACCAAGGTACATTACTCATCAGTGGCGGCTATTTCGATATCCATAAAAATCCTGTAGGCTATTTCAAAAAGAATGGCATTGTTAACAATGCAAAGGTCGACAATAAGCTCAGCGGTTTTGTCACCATTAGCAAAGATGGGAAAATTAAACTGGTAACAAACACGAAAAGCGGCAAAGCACCGCAGGCTCATAACGTGTTTCAAAGCGGTCCATTTGTGATTGATAAAGGTGGGAAAATCGGCATCAAAAAAAGCGTCAACAAACGCTTTAGTCGCATTTGCTTGTTGCAAGGAAAATCAGGCTGGCAAAAAGTCATCTATTACAAGAGCATTGATCTGTATGATCTTGCGCATTTTATCAAACGCAGTTATCCCGATATCGATATGGCACTCAATCTTGATGGCGGGCCGTCTTGTCACCTACAGACTAAAACACTATCCATTCAAACCACATCAAGCATGCCTTATTTTATATCGATACGCTAGAGTTATAAATGACTGAAGGCTATTACGACCGAGGACCTCGTGAAAAACAATTTATAGAGGAAGAAAAGAAAGCTCGAGAAATATACAACCTATTTTGTGACTCTTATGAAAAGGTGAATATCGATAAATACTTTTGGTTTGTACTCTTGCAAAATAGCACTCGGTCCATTCGAGTTTCCGAACTAGATCCCGTTGATGACACCTGGTGTGCAGAGTTTTGGGAAGGAGATTTCAAAACAGATGAACCCCTTTATGAAAAAAACTTACCATATATCGACTTACCAAAGGAAATTCGTAGTTGGCTTGACAACGCCCCTACGAAAGAGCAATTAGCACAAGAAATTCTTACTGAGGGGCCGCGCAAACCGAAAGGTGCAATAAGTAATTTAATACGAGAAGCAGATTTCATTACCTTTGAAATACCACCCATTGGCATTAGAGGCGGTGGTTTGATGCTTATGAAACTGTTTATGTTTTTCTCGTTCTTTTTCGTATTTATGCTCGTCGCTTACACATTTGGCCCACAAGAAGAGCCCCGTGACTACAGCGCTTTGCCAATGGCAGTATTTTTTATACTCATTATCGCATTTTTCATAAGGTTAGATATTAATTTTAAACAGCGTAATTACATAGTAACACTCACTAAGGATTCGCTAAACATTTTATATCCTGGGATTTTCACCAAAGTCTCTAAAACGTTTCCTATTTCCGACCTCGCAACTATTGAAGCTGGTCACCTTTTAGACAGTGCTGAAGAAGACGATAAACGCGAATTACATATCACCAATCGACACCAACAGTGTTATAAACTCATGGCCCGTTACGATGACACGGAACTCATATGGATTGCTGGTGTGCTTCAAGCTCGCCTGAACCAAGTACGTAATAATTAAGAACCTGCAGCCTGTAGTTTTTCGCCTAATAAATCGCTAATCAGAATTGGTTTATGCTCTTTAACTGAACGCCACACGGCTTCGCCAGTACAAACTGCCTGAGCACCAGCATCAGCGCCTGCGAGAATTTCATAACCGCGCTGTGGATCAACACCGAGAAAAATATCCTCTAATATGATCGGGTCGCCACCACCATGCCCACCGCCTTTATTCACCACGCTAATGGTCTCTTTTGATCCAAATAGCGGATAATAATCGATGACTTGTTGCTCAGGTACTGGGAATGGGATGCGATCTTTAACATGCCATTCCTGCGTTTCCAAACGACCCTTGGCTCCATTAATCGCCAACCGATAACCCTCAAATGGCACTGAAAAATTCACACTGTAACTAAGTAGCGCCCCTTGGTCGTAACGAACCGTTGTGGTGTAGGTGTCTTCAATATCAATTTCTGAATCAAATATGCAGGCGTCTGGACTATAAGTACTATAGGCCTTACGATTACGCGCAGATTTAACAGAACCCAAGTGATCATCTTTTGGCAAGGCATTATTGCTGCGTGATGACCAACGCATGTAGTATTTGCAATTAGCTTGCTCATCACAAGTACTGCAATGACGACCGTCTTTTTTACTTGGATTTAATTCTCCGTCAGGTCCGTAATAATTCAAAGCACCGAATGAAAACACCTCTACGGGACGCTGACCAGTCCACCAATTAACCAAGTCAAAGTGATGCGTTGACTTGTGAATGGACAATCCACCTGAATTCTTACGTTGACGGTTCCATCGTTTGAAATAGCTGGCACCGTGGTAAGTGTCAATGTACCAGTTCAAGTCAACTGAAGTGATACGGCCAATTTTGTCTTCTAAGATCATTTCGCGAATCTTACGATTCACACTCGGGTAACGATAATTAAAGGTCACCGTCACTTTGCCTTTACTCTTTTTCTCCGCTTCTAAAACACGTCGGCAATCTTCAGATGTGGTCACCATCGGTTTTTCAGTAATCACATCAAGATCACGAGCCAAACCCTGTAAAATATAATCAACGTGCGTGTGGTCACGACCAGCGACAATAATTGCATCTGGCTTGCACTCATCGACCATTTTATCGAATTCATTTTCGCTATACGTCGCTACATCTTTACTTTGTGGCAGCTCTTCATTCATCACTTCAAAACGACGAGTATCGATATCAAGCATACCCACTAATTCAGCATGTAGTGAAAATGTTTCATACATAGGTTTCGCAAACATGTGGATGGCGCGACTACTCACACCGCAAATTACATAGCGTTTCATGTTTTCCCTTTCTTATCGAGCTGCAGCAGCCTGCAATTCGTCCAAATTAATAGTAACGGTTTCTTTGTTTTCCCAGGCTTTAAGCGCTTCCCAAGCAATGATGCTGGCTACGGCGCCTTGAAAGGCATCAACTTCAGCAGGTCGTCCAGCGAGTATGCATTCTCTAAAATATTCGAGTTCATTCGCATGGCCTTTATTTTCTTTAGGGACTGTTGTGTAATAATAACCGGTCTCGATTTGCTCAGGTGTTAATCCTGTGCGCCAATCGATATATCGATCACAAAACTGTTTAAAGTTTTCCTGGTAATGTTCACCATTAATCGCAAAGCCATACACATCACTCTGGTGACCTTCATCACCGTAGATATCAAGCTCAACAAAGCTATTACCAATGAGCGTGTTGTAATTGGTGTTAATTTCTATTATTTCTTTAGGATATAGCGCAGAGGCATTATCAGCAGAGATAATCACCGCATGTGTATTGTTTGGATAAGTCAGCGTAATGATATTATCAACATTGCCTTCACCGCTAACCTGAACAATGGTTGGCAGATCTTCGAGTAGCCAGTTTAGTAAATGAAACATATGCGTTGTTTCATGAATGATCGTTGACTCTTTTAATTCAAAGACGGCGTGCTTGTGATGCTCAGGCCACAAACGGCCCTCCCAGCCAAGGCGATAATTGATTAAGGTTGTTTCACCACGTCGCGCAGTGAATTCTTTTTTCATGCGCTGCATCATCTGACTATACGGTCGATTAAAACCAACCATGAAGCAAATTGGGTCGCCAGCGAGCATTTCCATCATTTCACTGAGCTCATGACGCTCATAAGACATGGGTTTTTCAACGAATAATGGTTTTTTATGAGCGATGGCTTCGCGCATAATTGGTAGGCGAAAATTTGGTTTAGTCCCACAGACAATCATATCGATGTCTGGATCACTACATATTTGAGTAAATTCTGTCGTCACATAGTCAGGATTATAATGTTCTGCCAAATTTTTTAAATGTAGTTCACTCAGATCACAAAAGGCGCGAATCTTAAAATTATCGCTCTTGGCCACATTCGGAATGTGAATGCCGCTACAAAAACCACCACAGCCGATGAAACCAACATTTAATATTTTACCTGACATAAAACTCTACCTTAAACGCCTACAAAATGTGGAAGCGGTGGAACTTCTTTGACTACGCCACCCTGCTCAAGTGATTCCTGTGCTAACATACCAGCAGCAACGCTCATGCGTCCAGCCTGCATTGGCACGGGAGGCTCTTTGCCATCAAGAACCATAGAAATAAATGCATCTGCAATGCCCTGGTCAGATCCACCATGGCCAGTTTCAGCTAAGCGATCGCCTTCATCCGCAGCGAGATCAATGACGCGATCGGGTTTCATCGCATTCCCTTCACCGCGCTTCCATAAATAAACCTTATTTTCTAATTCGTTATTCTCGATACGACCCTTGGTGCCGATAAATGTAAAATTACGCTGATAATCAGGAGAGAAATGGCACTCATTATATGTTGCTTTAATGCCATTTTCGAGTTCGAACATGCACACCATATTATCTTCGATATCAATTTCTTTGCGATAAGCACAATATTTGCGATCAGGCTTCTTATCTTCTTCGACCAAATTCACATCGGGACAGGTCGCTTTATCTGGACAATCAGGACATTTTAAATCATTGGGTTTATCACCGCCAAAATGATCAAGACCGCCGAAAGCAGCAACCCGCTTGGTATAGGAACCAGTGATGTAATGCATCACATCGATGTCATGACTGCCTTTTTGCAATAATAAACTGCGGGTGCAACGTTTAACCCCATGCCAATCATGGTAATAATAGCGACTACCCATACCGACAAAGTGACGGATCCACACTGCTTTGATATCACCGATTTCGCCGGCATCGACCAGTTCCTTGATGGCTAACACAAATTTGTAATAACGCATATTAAAACCTATCATTAATTTTGCGTTATTATTAATTGAAGCCTCCATCATACGATCACAGCCATCAATAGTCAAAGCCATCGGCTTTTCACAATAGACTGGCTTACCTGCATTTAAACAATCAACGACTTGATCTTCATGCAGCCAATCCGGTGTGGTTACTAATATGGCATCTATGTCGTCACGATGAATTAACTCTTTATAATCATTCGTGGTAAACGCATCAGGATTGCAGTATCCTTTAAAGTCTTCGAGAAATTGTTGGTTTAAATCTGCTGCTCCAGCAACAATCGCACGTCCATCCGGTTGATGAAAGAAACGACTAATACGTCCACGACCATTAATACCGATAATACCTATTCGCAATTGGGTATCTGACATATTACCAAGCACCTTGTTGTTCTTGAGAAGTCATTTTTCCACTACGCGCGTCATTGATATTTTGCAATGCTCGCCCGTAATAGGCATTCCACGATTCTAAACCAACATCGTTCTCTATGTGCTCCAATGGTGTTGAACCAGTAGAGCTTAGAAGGAACACACCTTCTGCGTCACTAAATTCTATAGCTATGTCTTGACCATGCTTACGTCGCAGATCGCCAAGTAATTTATTATTATAGTCCCAATGATAAACCTTACTATCGATGTTGATGGTATTGCACATTTGCTTACCAATGCCATGCAATTCATTCTGCAATCGCCCGAGCGGATTTAATATACGACTGCCATTGACCGGAACGGATCCAATAAAATGACATTTAATTTCACGAGCCCAATGCTCACACAGGTGACCTCCTGCAAACATCGATAAGAATAAAATAAGATCGGGTTCTAATGCCTTATAACCCTGGACTAATTCTTCAAAATTCAGGTCAAAACAAATAGCAAAACCTATTTTCCCAATCTCTGTATCCAAAACAATCGGACCAGGACCAGGTGCAACATGCATATCCGCATCATGTGGTGAGGTTAATTCACCATTCGTGGGATAGGCCTTCGCATATTTACCCTCTACCTCACCCTGACGATTAAACAATACGGTCGCGTTATAACGCACACCATCTTCTAAAAGAGTATGATTAAATGCGATAAATATATCATTGTCTTTTGCGGTCTGCGCTACTTCAGACCAAACGGGACCATCAATTTCCTCAGCATATTGAAAATTATTCTGGTAACCAAGTACAACTGCCATTTCTGGGAAGACTGCGAGATCAGCCCCTTCAAGTTTAGCTGTACGCGCCATATCCATAGCGCGGGTTACACGTCCAGGATCAAATGCATCAGTCGTTTTCACATGACCGATGCGTCCCTCATCAAATGCACAAACACTTACTCGTACATTTTTCATCTGCTTATCCTTTAGCTTAATTAAAATTCCGGCATATGTCCGATTGAGCGAAACTCTCTCGGAGTAACTTGTAATTCTTTCTTAAAGAAACGGGTAAATTGCGATTGCGAAACAATGCCAAGACGATTAGAAATTTCACGCAAACTGTAATCTGTTTCTTTGAGCAAGCGACAGGCTAATAATACCTTCTTACGAATGATAAAATCACTGAGTGTTCCACCTGTCATCGCCTTAAAACTGCGTGATAGTTTCTCTCGAGCCATGCCAAATTTTCTGGCGATTTCATTGACAGTGACGTTATTGGTTAAATTGTCTTTAACATACTGCTTCACGTCTTGTATCTGGCGCTCTAACTCTTCATTAATTTCTTGTTCTTCAGATGATTCCATCAATGCCATAAATAATTCATTAATCAGGCGATGACTGACGCGAGCACTAATAAATGAATTCGAAATATGCTCATATTGAAATAATTGCTTAATATAAGAATGCGTTTTAGGCAGATAAAACATCGGGCCACGGTGCTTGATCAATTGCTTGGCTAATTCGATGGCGTACTCACCAGTAAATGCAATGTGAATCGTGGCCCATGGCTCGGTCCCATCGGGTGGATAATAATGCCTGGTAGTCGGATCACAGGCCTGAAAAATATAACCCATGCCTGGTTCGCACTCGTAAATCTTGCCCTCATGTTCAAAAATACCGCGTCCTTCGGTGGTATATTGGAAGGTGCAGTGCTCTTCCCCCGGTCGATTCTTACCCTCACGGATATAGCCATCATAAACACTGTCGTAGGCCAGTGAGGCCGCTTGAAAGAAGCCGGGGATCGGACGACGAGTTTGGAAGTCATGGTCCCAATGGATGTTTTTGTCTGGTCGGTAGATCATAATGGGCTTTATATGACAATTTCACAAAAAGTCAAATATTATGTATAAATCCTATAAACTATTGGTTTTTATGCATTTTGTTTGTTGCATACAATGTTAAATATGTATATTTTAACACTTTGTGTCGAACCCCTTAACTGACAAGCACTTAGCATAGGATCGAGAAATGAGCAAACCGAACATCCTCTTCGTCTGTAGCGACCAACAGCACTGGGCCATGAATAGCTTCGAGGGACACCCCTTGGTCAAAACACCAAACATACAATCCATTGCCGACAGCGGTGCTCAATTTCGCTGCTATTCCAACAGTCCAGTCTGCGCGCCTTCCCGCGCCTCATTATTCACCGGTCTTTATCCACACGAAGTTGGTGTCTACGACAATGCAGCACCACTTAAACCTGGCCACCGCACCTTTGGGCACATTGCACGCGAACAGGGCTACAATTGTCAGGCTTTTGGTAAATTAGATTTTCATTTTAATGCAGATTTTGGTTTTGAAGAACATGGCTGTAGTCATGGACATGACCCCAATCCAGATATTACTGCCTACACGCGCAAACCTGTAGTACCTCGACCAGCCAACATGACTGATGTTCAGGAAAATCTTGTCGATGCCCATGATGGTGATCGTAATATTACTGCAAATGCACTAAAATTTTTAAATTCAGACGATGCACAAAGTGATAAGCCATGGCTGTGTTGGGTTGGCTGGAATGCGCCGCACGACCCTTATCGCTGCACCAAACAATATATGGACATGTATCCTGTTGAAGAAATTGATGCCCCACAATTTCCTAATAATTGGCTAGAAACCGAACATCCAGCAATGAAGCAAACGCGCATTCAACGCTGCTGTAATACCATTATTCCAGAGGAACGTCATAAAACCGACCGCGCTGCTTATTATGCCATGATTACCGAGATTGATGATTTACTCGGCGATTTGATTCAATGTCTCAAAGACACAGATCAATTTGAGAACACTGTCATAATTTATTCAACTGATCATGGCGACATGATGGGTGAACACGGCTTTTATTATAAAAACACACCATACGACGCTAGCGCACGCATTCCCCTACTCATTGCTGGTCCCGGCATTAAAAACAGCAGTGCCATCAAAACTGCCGTTTCGTTGGTCGACCTCCACGCAACGATAGTTGAACTTTGTGGCGGTCAGGCAGCTGATAATTGCCGCGGCAATTCCCTAATG
>JANQLF010000103.1 GCA_028280785.1 Planctomycetota bacterium | reverse complement strand
TGCTATGCCAGGAAAGCTGGTAATGGCATTGGCAATTTCTTTTGGATCGCCACCAAGTCGATGAACCACAGCAAATGCGGCACAAGCATTATGTAAATTATGCAAACCAGGCTGCGGGAAATCGATAAAGTAGTCCACATTATCATGACGAATATTCGCCTGGGCGCGCAATGGTCCCTCACGTACAACATCTAAGGCGTAATCACTATCTTCACCAACATAAGAAACAGCATGAGCATGGCCTTCCGCCAAACGCGCGGTTTCTTCACATGTGCTGTTATACATAAGACACGACGACTGATTCGCAAATTGTGCAAATTGCTCACGCAATTCACTGAGCTCATCATGGTCCCTGGTAATATTATGAATTAATCCAATACCGGATTTATAAGCAACCAAGGTCCCATCCGATTCACAAGCCTCAGCTAATAGTGGCTGATCCTCAGCGGCTGCTTGAAAACATCCCATGTGCGATGCGTTTTTTTCAGCCAATGCGGCGCCACCCAAGACACTAATCGGCATATTTAAGGAGCGCATGATCCAGGTAATGATACCCACCACGCTGCTCTTGCCACTTGTGCCAGCAACGGCTATCCCCGGCTTGGCATTATTAACCAATTCAGCTAATAAATGTGGTCGTGATTGACAAGTGATTTTTAATTCTTTGGCACGCAACATCTCTGGTGTTTGCTGTTCAACCGCAGCAGAATAAATCATCAGATCAATGTTGTCATTGAGGGCAGTTCCATCTTGTGGAAATAATTCAATGCCCTTGTCTTTTAATATGTCGGCCACAACTAGATTTTTGCCGTTATCAAATGCGCGATCCGATCCCTGGATGCTATGACCACGTTCTTGCATCAACTGTGCTAACGGGTTCATACCTGCACCACCAATGCCGGAAAAATGTATGCGCATAAGCATTTTTAACAGGCGTATGACTTGAATCTAGCCCGGATGAACCGCACATACGACAAGGATTCGAGGCTTTCACCTGATAAACACAGCATATGGTGTCGCCCATGGAACCGCTGCCCCCCGTTCAAGCTGGCTATATCCGCTTCGTCTTGTTTCCAGAGACAAAGACCTGGTTATTAACCCCAGGTATGGTTATTGAATGGTGCGGCTGTGATAATGAAAAAATAAGCCATATTCAAATCAAGCGACAAAAAATATATATCGATATTCACAACAGCGTATCGCATGCCGTTCGTGAAAATTTACAAGCACATGGGCGTTGTAGCGTCGCCGAAAACGGTAACGAACAACTGAAGTGGCACTTCATTCGCCTCGGCGTTGGTCGCAATCACGGTCTTAATGTTGGCCAGCTCAAGAAAATGATGAAGCGTATTGAAGCAGGACCACTTGGTAAAATCAGCATAAACAACACCTACACATTAATTGGTCTACGTGAAGATTTCGTTCGTGAGACTGTAGAAAAATTAAGTCGCATGCGTATCAATGGCATCGCCAGTCAAGCACGACTAGCACAAGAACGTGAAGTTGGTCGTAAAGAAGCACAATTCCATCGGCCGAAACCAAACCCCGGTCACGATGCACCGGACGGCAATCGGCCGCAGCCGAAACCGAAACGCTAGTTCTTTTTTTCCTTGAGTGGCTCAATGGTACCCATCAATTGACCACCATAACCATCGCCTTCCCAGACCCCTGCATATTGATCCTTGTAAAAGGCAACACGAGCTGAATAGGTTCCAGCACCGGGGACAAAAACTTTATCAACATAGACAATTGCCGTATCACCTGCCCATTTTATTGGCAAAAACAGTGGTACATTGATATCCGTTTTTAAATAGGTGATGCGCACCATAAAACGCCAACGTTCTTCATCAACTTTGTCCACGGCGCTTATGACATAGGTATCTTTAGCTACACCATCGAGATTATTCTTACCCTTCATGGTAAAAACACCATTGAGCGTTGCACCATTGAGCATCTTTTTTAATACTTGCTCATTGTCATTATAGATTACCTGCTTCGGGGCTGTCGGTTCTTTGGGCTTAGCCGCTTCATCAGATTTTAGATCACGCGCACCACCACATGCCGTCAATAAAAGCATTAATAATAAGCTTGTAAAAAGTTTCATGACGATTCCTTCCGTTGTTTATAGGCGCGCAATGCCGCCAAACTAAAGCACAGAGGATAGAGATCCTCATAATACCACAGGCTCGCAAAATATAAACCTATCGGCTGTGGCTCTGGTGTTTGATCCCATTGTGCACACAACCACTCGACACCGCGATCAAGCGCAATATCCAACTTTAAATATTCGCCCGAATACAAGGACAAAGCCTCGATCGCTAAGGCCGTTTCTTCTACAGTCCCGGCAACCCCTTTATCCGCACCCCATGAACCATCCTCGTTTTGTGCCGTCAACAGATATGCATAGGATTTCTCGGGAACAGCTTCTAAATGCTTAACCGCCAGTAAAACCCGCGCCGTGCCAAATATTCTATTTTCATGTTTGGGATCTGCCTGATTGCCAAACCATAATGGTAACCACGTACCGTAAGCACCTTTGTCAGCTTGTAAGTAATTACGCAAACGCTCCATTGCTCGACGTACACGTTTTTTCAAATCTTTTCGACAACGTGGATACCATGCAGCCATTGCACGCAGTGCGTGGGCACTGATGTCAGCGCAACTTTTATCAAACGGAAGCGTCCCCCAACCACGACAAAAGGTTGGCATACCACCGTCTTTATTCTGCAACTGCATAAGCCATTCGAGACCACGTTCAGCCTGACTGAGATTATCTTGCTTAATTTTCGCTAATGCGAGCAAAGCACCACTGGTGTCATCGGCGTCTGGCACTGCGCCTGGTAAGTTTGTCCACGCCCACCCACCTGGCTTCGCGCCCGTATAAGGATGCACCTCAGTGTATTGTTGGTCGCTATACCACTGATTTATTTTCTCAGAATTTGCAGACAACTGCTCTTCATTAAATGCATGGATTGAAAGACTACTTACCCAGGTTGATAAATTCGTATCGATTGGCCAACTGCCATCGGAACGCTGACTATTTAATAAGAATGCACGCGCTTGATGAACCACAGAATGTTCTTGGTAACCGGCCTTAACCAAGGCCATGCACACAAAGGCCGTTAACGGAGTCGCTTCTAAGAAACCACCATTCTCCGGTTGTATTGATTTTAATTTACGCATGCAGCGTTTAATCAATAAACCGCGCATCCAGCGTAGCGGAAAAACTAATGTTCCCGCGTTTTTGTGACGAGCGATACCAATTGCAATTAAGGCTGGTAATGCATAAGACACAACCGGCAATTGTAATAAAGCATAGAGCTGCTGTGGAAATGCCGCTAATTCAAAGGGCAATTGCCGCACATAACGCCAAGCCGATGAACCAGATCCAAAACATCCAGCGATACAACAAGCCATTAAAATAGGAACCGCAAACGTGCGATCTTTACCGTAACGGTCTTCAATGTGTTGAACAATTTCGGATGCATCCAACGAACCGACTTCGTTACTTATCCACATTTCAGCTTTTTTAATACATTCACCTGCATCAGCATCATCAATAAAGCGCAAGGCAGACCACACCAATAAGGTCGTGCTGATATTACCCGGACTATTATCAGTATCACCCCAGCTACCATCATCACATTGCTGATTGATAAGATAATCAACGCCACTTTTTATTGTTTGTTTTTCTTCACCACATACTGCCAGCGCTAAACAGGCTAAACCAGTCGATAGAGCACTACTCGATAAACGACCCACCCAATAAGCATGTTGTTCATTGTGCTGTTGCTGCGACAACAAAGACCTCGTTAGCTTATCTATTGTTGTCTGATAACTGCTCATGCAGTACCTGCTAAATGCCCAAGCGCCAATAAACCATAGAAGGTGTATTCACAATCAAGCTTATCATCATCCCAATAGGCGAAAAAAGATCCCTGTGACGACCATAACGAATCAACAAAATCTAAACACGTTTCACGAATATCACTGCAGTCATAATCGTATAAGGACAAAGCGTGGAGTGCCGTGGCCGTAGATAATAAATCTGGCATCGGTGTTAAAGGTCCAGCAACAAAGCCGCCTGCACCACTATTTCGGTCACGTAACCACATCTGACTTTCTGCAGGAACATCTGAACCCAATTGACGCAGCGCTAATAAAGCTGCACACGTAGTCGGCGTCGTGCCTGCTGTTTCCTGCGGCAACAAGGAATAGCCGCCATCACCGCAATAGACGGCATGGATACAAGCAAGCATCGCTTCAGGCCGTGGAATACTCTCACCCAATGATTGATAAGCATCCATGACAATAAAGCAGGCATAGGCAGAACCGTTTTGCTCATCTTTATTTTGATTATAGGCGCCGTCAGCAGATGCATATGATTCCAAATGTTGCAACCATGACGATTTATTAGCATCGATGAATCCACTTAATTCTAAGGTGCAGGCGCAACGAATTAAACAGGTTAGATGAATAAGATCGAGTTGGTCTGCATCAGTAAATGATTGAACATAGCTTTGAATATGTTCCGGGATCTGTGCCTCTAAAGCCAAGAGTCCATCAATACCAAATACCGTATAATAGAGATCAGGCTGTCCGGCACGGTCGAGAAAACCGCCGCCTTCATCCAAGTGCTTGAATAAAAAGTTCTCTACGTTTTCGCTGGCGTCTTGTAATTGTAATTTAGCTAGCTGGGTCTTCTGCAGCATCTGCTGATGCAAATTCACTACACCAACCCTTGATCTCAATGTCGTTAAAGATTTTACCAACTACGCGTCGCAATAATCCCTTCACGCTCATGTCATTGACGTTACTCAATGCATCGATGGCCTGCTGCTTGTAAGACTCCAGTAATTGTAAAATGCGCTGCATGACTTCTGCATCTTCAATTATTTTACGAAGGTCGTCTTCATTTACCGATTCATCACCAGCCCACCAAGCATCAATGATTTTTCGCTCGGCAGGTTGTGCCCGACGATGAGCCATGGTTAAAACCAGCGACGGACGATCACGATGGAAATCACTACCCTCTGCACCTACTTCGGCGTCCTGCATGTCATCATTTATTTGATAAGCTATGCCAAGCGAATCGGCATAGGTATCAATTGCAGACATCAACGCATCATCAGCACCAGCACAGCAGGCGCCAACTTGCAATGCAACCGCAAAGGCCGGAGCCGTCTTCTGCTGGAACAAAGTCATCATTTCAATGTCTGAAACTGGAGATGGATTCTTACGCCATTCAAGTTCCTGGCCTTGGCCTAAACACAATTCACGATGACCCAATGATGCATATTGAATTAATTTTACTTTTGCTTCGGCAGTAATGTCTACTTCATTCAGTAAACGATAGCCTTCACCGATAAGTAAATCACCAGCATTTAATGCCGACGGCATACCGGCACTTTTATGCAAGGTATCCTCACCATAACGCAGGTCGTCTTCGTCTTCGATGTCATCATGTACCAAGGACGCTTTGTGGAAGCACTCAACCGCAATCGCTGCCTTCTTCAAACTTAATTCATCAACGCTAGTAGCCGCATCACCTGCTGACTGCATCGCCCGATACATAGCAACACTCAAAAATGGTCGCCAACGCTTACCTGCTTTTGCCAACCACGAACGAGCTAAATCATCCACTACGCCAGTTGATGGACCCATAATTTCTTTAAGTGAGTCTTCAGCGAACCAACTATCAACTTCTTCGCGAATACCATCGAGGTCTAAGCGACGTGATTCGTCATCACTATTTAAGTGGATAACTTCCCAAACCCATTCCATATCGACGTTGGTGTCATGACAGTCATCTTGCAATAATGGAATAGCGACACCTGGAATTGCTGCTGCTTCCATATATGGGAATGCTCGCTCTAAAACAGAAATACAACTCACACCAACAATGGCATCAATTTTACCTGTTTCGATAATACTCATCACAATTTGTGAACCCTCGGCAACCAGTACTGCATAGCCCAGTGCCTCAGCTTCTTTTTGTAAATCTTGGATGGAACACAAACCACATTCTTTGCACAACAAACCGAATTCATCAAAAGGTGCAGGGCAACGTTCTTCAACGCGCAAACATTTTGGCATTAACAGCAAACGACGATTATACGGAATGGTCGCCAGATACTCGCGCCACAATTCATTATTAACTAAAATGCCAGTGTACTCTTTGTACTTGAGGTCTAATCCAACTTCGGTCAGCAAAGTTTCAGCATGCGAACGCAATTGCTCAACCGGAATTGGTGGAACTAAATTCTGTTTATCAATATAAATCTTAACCGCGCGGTTTAATTGCTCGCGATCACTACGTGTCGGCGGAATGTTTTCCTGCACGGGACGCATGATCTGCACTGGTACTGGTGCTGGCAATGACGGCGCATCGGTTCCTGGTGGTGGAGGATTCATACTTATACACCCCCTTCAGCTTGATTATCGTCCATCGCCGCCCTTCGCTTCATGTCGATCATATCTTGATCGGGCAGTGATGCGAGGACAGAATCCGGGATATCTAGGGCTTCTTTGAGCTTTTTATAGCAACGTTGACGCTCTTTGAGCGCACGTTCATCGTCACGCTCCTTAGCGAAACGAGTCCGCGACTCGGTACTACGCGTGCGTAAAGCTGAATAAATGTCACCACCAAGCAGTGATGATATATCCACTTTCATCTTTTCGCGCTCTAAACTTTGTTCATTAACTTCATCACCATTAATGGGGCCGGCTTTATATTTCGGAAACATAATCGCAACTTCAGGGCACACACGCGAACAAGCTGGGCAATCTGTTTTACAATTATTCGGATTAGCAACCGTAATTGTTTCGTTTTCAACACCGTACACATTGAACAGACAAAAAGTCAAACACTGCATGCAGTTAGTGCAGCGATCAAAATCGATAACCGGGAACCACGGTTTCCATGGCTTACGTTCTTGTGCTTTTTCTTCAATAGCCTTAATGATCTCTTCTTGCTCTAATTCATGTAAATTAAATAACTGAACATTATCTTTTTCACTGTGTGCTGAATCTTGATCTAAATAACCGATCACACAAACAGGTCCATCACTATCAACTTCTGTTTCATTGGATGCCTCAACACGCACACCTGATTCCAAGCAAGCCGACATCAATGATAAACGCTCATCCACCTGCATGCTTTGCGCACCTGGGCCCTCATACAATACAATATGCGTCATGATAAGGCCTCCGTATTTAACAATGCTTTCACCACACCTTCGGCGTCGGTTTCACGCATGTTTATTACTTCTATGTCATCGTCGTTCCAAGTGACACCAGAAGAATGGCAAAGCCCCTTAACAGCGCGCTTATAGCATGCTGCTAGTTTAACCGGACCAGTGCTCATTAAACGCGCCAATTCGGGATCTTTTTGTGCAGCCATCTCGCATAAATCAGGCACCGCAGTAAAAGCAACACCTGTTTCCGATAAAGCCTGCAAAACCGCCTGCTTCACATCTTTTTCAATAATGCGTGCATAGGTACAATTACAGTAGACAATTTTATGTTCAGCCATTAACCAGCAGCCCCCATTCCAAAGAAGACCTGCTTCTTGGCCATTTTATAAACCCAATAATCTTCCGGTATTTCTTGACCAGGTAAGTGATGACTGTGCCGTGCCTCGATACTGTCAAATTCCTTAAAGGCATCACGTGCACTATAATCTTCAGCACCGTGATCTTTAATGTATTCAACCAATTCCTGTGGATGCTCTAAAATAACACAACCCTTGGTACGATCATTGACGAATTTTTCAAAACCTTTGAGATATTTACTCTCATTGATTGTTTTATACATATCGCCGTCATTATCGCTGACCTTATCAGTAGCAAATGACATCGGTGGACAAATTTCAATGCTGCCTTGTGGACCAATATGATAACCGAGCCCCATTGCCGCTGGACAGAATGCTTCACCTTCGGCAGTCCAATAGGTATCAATAATCAACATCGGATGCTTGCGGCGTAATTTTAATAAGCGCTTACGCATTTCGACTAACTGCTCTTGGCTCAAACAATACATGGGATAACTATGTTCGCCGACCGGCCGGTAGACATAATACCAAATATACATCGCACCGCGATCGATGAAATATTGTATATATTCATCACAGAGCGTTTCTTCTAAATTTTTAGATGTCACGGTGGTCGCGACACCATAAAAAACTTTTTGCTTTTTGAGTTGGGTTAAACCATTTTCGACTGCTTCAAAAACACCCTCGCCACGACGCTCGTCATTATTTTTCTTCAAGCCATCAACACTTATAAGCGGTGTGATGTTACCAAATTTGGCAACGCGTTTTGCATTCGCCTCAGTAAACGACATGCCATTGGTGATGACCTGGAAATAACAATCTTTATGGCGCTCAAAGACATCCCAAATGCCTTTATACATCATCGGCTCTCCACCGAGTAAAGTCACATAATGAGACTTCTGCTGTTTGCCGCTATCAATAATAAAATCTAATTCATTTTCTGGCAAATGATAAGCCGTACCCTCTTTCTCTACCCAACATCCACGACAACGCAGATTACATGTATTGGTGAGGGCCACGAACATAAACGGTGGATAAAGCTGATCATTCGCACGTCGCTTACGATAAGCAGCAATCGCACGCCAGCCTTTGAAGGCATATAAATAGGCTGTTTTCCATAATACACGCAATGACAATTCAGAAGCAAAACGATAGGCAAAGCGAATTAACATTTATTCACCCTCCGCAATACTGGCAGCTTGAGGAATTTTAGCCGCCAATGCACCGATCGCTTGTGTAAGCTCATCTTGCGTCGTCATGCGTCCAAAACTAATACGTAAACTCGAAGCCGCTGCTTGCCAGTCTAATCCGATTGCACCGAGTACATGTGAAGGCTTGGGCACACTGCTGGTGCAGGCTGAACCCATAGCCATAGCTACATCCGCACACGAGCACAATAAATCCTGCGCATCAATGCCAGGTAATTGAATATTCAAGGTTCCTGGAACCACGCTGTTGCTATCTGCATTAATACTATGATCGGGAATTTCATTATTCAGGCATTCAACTGCCGCTTCGCGCAATGTTGCGGTATGTTTTTGATCTGCATCAACATCAATGATCTCGGCAGCCTTTGCCATTCCTGCAATTAATGCATTTGGTAATGTTCCTGGTCGCAATTCACGTTCTTGGCCACCACCAAATAAAATTGGCTGTAAACGTAAACGCTTGGGCTTGCGGCGTAAATACAAAGCACCAATGCCTTGCGGCCCATAATTTTTATGGGCACTGATCGCCATTGCGTCGAACATACATATAGACGCATCAATTGAGACCTTACCCCAACTCTGCGCAGCATCGACAAATAAACGCACATCATGTTCGTTACAAATCTGAGCAATGCTCTGTATATCCTGAATGACACCAATCTCGTTATTCACATGCATAACTGCACATAAAATAGTATCAGGACGAATTGCATTCTTTAATTCATCAATGTTAACTAAGCCAAGGTGATCGACAGGTAATTTAGTAAATTCAAAACCATCAGCTTCTAAGGCATCATATACCGCGAGCACCGCACGATGCTCAATGCTGCTGCATATAATATGCTTACCTTTGTCGGCGTATTGCTGAGCAATGCCACGAATCGCAATATTGATCGCTTCAGTCGCGCCACTGGTAAAAATAAGATCACGTGCCTCTGCGCCAATACTGCTGGCAATTGTCGCGCGCGCTTCTTCAACAGCGTCATGAGCCTGACGGCCAAGTGCATGAGTAATGCTACCGCTATTTACCTGCGGTAATTGATAGGCTGCTTCCATTGCCTGCCATACTCGTGGATCCAAAGGCGTGCTTGCATTATAATCTAAATAAACGGGATTATTCATGCACAGTCCTCGTGCATGTTTTGCATACGATGCACCGGTACTGGCGCTGCAGGCCTAAAGCACTCAATGTCATCCAAAGACATGGTCAGTGATAATTCGTTACACAAGGATTGGCAAACCTGCGGCACTTGTGTTTTTAATATGTCTGGATCGGTTTCAGCACGAACATTAATCATCAAGGCACCGCTTGGCAGTGGGTCCATCAATTTCTGACCGAGTGCCGGCACCGACTCATTATCTACCACATTACTTGAGGCTATTTCACCGCTGCCATCTTCAGGCGATAATGTCATTTTCATGTGTGCAATGGAAGCGCCTTGATCATTTAGCGCATTACTTAAACGTTGCATTAATTCTTGAAGGAATTCATTGCCATCAAATTCATCGTCACTTTGGAGATAAACCGATGCATTACACCACGCCAAGGCTGCTTCACCTTCGGCGTAATCTTTATAATCAATCTCCAATTGACGACCGTCACCAATTTCATGAGTCCATACCCACTCTTTCCAGACGTCGAGTCCGTCATTATTTAATGCACTACACGTGAACACTGACTTATCAGGATAGGTCGCATTCACATAACCCAAGATCATCTGCAACTCATCGTCACTGATTAAATCAGTTTTATTGATCAATAAGGCGTGCGCTTCTTCAATTTGTTTTTTATAAATATAAGCAACTTTTTCTGAAAATTTCTTACCCTCTTGCAGACCAAACATGCGCAGAGCGCGCTTAGCGTCGACAACCACGCTCAGCGGCGCAATGACAAAGCGATCACCATATAAACGTCGCAAAGGATAGCTGACCGTCGCAACTAAATCAGTGCAGCTACCGACCGGCTCGCCTAAAAAGACATCGGGTCGCGCGTCCTGCTCTAATTTATCTGCGGCTTCTTGTAACGATGGAAAACGACAGCAAAAACAACCGCCGGCAATTTCCTGAACCGGAACGTTATTGGCTTTGACCACTGCGGTA
Organism: Planctomycetota bacterium; assembly: GCA_028280785.1. Lineage (GTDB taxonomy): Bacteria > Planctomycetota > UBA11346 > UBA11346 > UBA11346 > JANQLF01. The sequence continues at coordinate 7,612 of JANQLF010000103.1, read as the reverse complement.
TCAACTAAACCGGCAGCCTGATCGTTGGTAATAATGCCAACGCGTTTATCTTGATTTTGTAAATGCTCGGCCAAGCGAATCAGCGTCGTGGTTTTACCTGCGCCTAAAAATCCACCGAGCATAATATAACGTGCAGGGTCGCTCATTGCATGTGCTCCTGCATTTTATCGATCGTTTCATCTAACAGGCCTGCATAAGCATGCACATCCATGGCATTTGGATCCGCTTCGCCACGTGCCTCATAAAACCAACCTTCATCATACATACGACTATGCATCAACGATGGATCATCCTCTATCTGACTATTGGCCCCAATAAAAGAACCATTCACTACGCTATAGACATCACTAGTTGCCTTAAACCCCTCTAGCCAACCAATGACCGCACCAAGTTCTATCTCTTCTTGCGCTTTGACCTCGAAATCAAACTCCACTACCTCACCAAGCATGCGCATGGCAAATTTGGTATAGCCAACCTGCCACAGGTTCTCTTCTTTTTGTAACAACCAACAATGAGACGGAGTGTAAAGGCGATCTGCTGGCAAACGCGTGCGAAAACGGGACCGTTTATAGCTAATTCGCTCTTCGGGCATGGATAAAACAGTATCTCGATGCATACAACTACCAGAGGCAATATGCTACATTTCGTAGCGGATTTCTATACAAACTGAGACGCTAGGTTATGTGCTGACGGTATCTTAGAGCGAATCTAGCAAAGCAGTTATTCCAACTATAGAACGTTCAGATGACAGACTTATGACCACTGTTCATCGCCATTTGACGATGGTGTATCAATGTAAATCCAGTTGGTAAAGCTAATTAGTCGTCTCCAGCACTTTCATCGTCATCGGACTCGTCTTTGGCGGGTTTACTTATGAATGGAAGTGCCAGGCAAAATACGCCCATGCAAGCGTAGGCGATCGCCCACTCCCAAGCTGGCTCTAGACTCAATATGGCATCACCTGTAGTCAATCTATGGCTGTGCATCAATCCAATCAGAGACAACAATCCTGCTACGAAGCACCATGATGCCGCCGCCTTGAATCGCTGTTCTAAAACAGCCGCTGTGAAGGCCGCTAAAATCATAGCTAAAAACAACGCCCCCTGCTCAATGGCAAATGCACCTGATATATGAATATTCAAAATTCCAAAAGCACCATAGAGATCTGGTGTAAAAAAATCTGGATTCTGCTCACCAGCCGCTCTCAACATATTCTCTGAAGCCCGCAATCCTGACTTCGCCATATGCGCACCCCAGGCTGCAATACCTGGCAATAAACCAACTACAACAGCTGGTGCGTGTAATCGCGGTGTGCTTTGGAATGACTGCGCTGAAATAACAATGCCAATCCAAATAACGATGCCAACAACAGCTGCGGTAGGCACTAAAAATGTAATGCAACTTAAGGTACCGGTTAAACAAATAATCGTAAAGAACACAGCGTTCATAATGCTGTAACCAGAGCGCGCACCCATTTCCTTCCAACCGGGATGACCAATATAAATCGTGGTTGGGAAGCACGAGCCAAATAAACCTGCGCCCAATGTTCCTAATCCATTCATCAACAAAGATGGTTGTGTTTTAAATGTATCCCCTGCCGCTTCCGCGCTCTCTATATTTTGTAAAGAACCCAGGACATTAAATAAACCCATGGCTAAGACGACTGAGAAAAAGCCAGGCATCCAAGGATCGCTAAAACCTTGGATAATATCGCCAATAACCGGAATCGGCAGATAAAAACCCATGCCAGTCGGCGTTTGACCAAAATTCAATCCAGCCCGTGCTTCAGGCGCAATACTAATCCAAGCAAGCACAGTACCCAAAACAACTGCAACAAAACCACCAGGAATACCGCCCTTAAATTTAACCTTACCAAAATACACTACTAAAAATAGCAAGAACGGCACTAAGGCGACAATCGGATACGCAAAAGCTTCGAATAAAAATGGCATCGCAATAAAGCCCAATGCAATACCTGCCAACGTAGATAACAATGCACAGCGCGGTGTGAATTTGCGAATGTGATCAATAAAAAATGAGCCGATGCATTCAATTAAGCCAGAACCCAAACAAGCCAATAAACCAGCGCGCCAAGCAAATGCAGCAGCCTCAGATGTTGACATATTCAATTCATTAATCGCATGAAATTTCGCCGGCAACATAATTAAGAATATATATAAAAATAACGATGGCGTATTAATGCCGTACGGCAGTGCACAGACATCAGTCCGGCCGGTCTCACGAGCAACACGGCGCGCCTGCATCGCATAAAAGACGTTTCCAATAATTAAGGAAACAGCGACTCCCGGAAAGACACTACCGAATAATAATGCAGGAGGAAATTCTAAAACAACGGTACACAGGGAAGTGATAACGATGAGCTGCACTAAATTATCTAAGGCCAAGCCAAAGAAGCCATCAACGTCACCACGCGTCAGCAATGGAAGCGGTTTAGTCATTGCTAGTAGTTTTACAAAATCTGAACATTAGCAAGCAGTCAGATCAATCCATTCCCAAGTCTTTAATCAGATTATGCTCAGACCTAATCTCATCTGGATCAACTGAAATCACTTCACCAATTAATTCTTTTATCTTTAGCCGCACCTCTTCGTCAGACAGCCCGATAATACTAGAACGCCATTGTTCAAAATAAGTATAAATACCCGCAGGATTGGCAAATTCAGTAGGGACACCCCCAAACAGAGGAATTCTTGGCAATTTCCTAAATGCACCTCGACATTCTTTGTACAAGCCTTTATCAATATCAGATCGATTTCCAATAATTTCTTTCAATCGATCCACCTTAATAATTTTATCCTCGTCTCTATATTTCAAAATATAGTCTTCCAATTCTTGAACTGTTGAAGCAATCTTTTCATCTTCATCGAAGACGATTCCGAAATGATCTTCACAATCCATCAACAACTCAGCAAGATCTAAACCCATATCTGGATGTTAATACTGAATCGTTTTATCTCTAGGCGAAAGCCCATCTACATCATTGGACTCCACCCCTACCGGCGGATCAATTTTTCCCTCAGCTACGATTGGATCATTGGTTCGTTCTTGCCATTCATCCATCAGTGAACGCAAGCGTTTCAATGTGTCCTGCATGCTTGGATCATCTGCTCGATTATCGCACTCCATTGGATCCCAAACTAAATCATAGAGCTCCTCTTCGTTACGTGGCTGTAAGCGCCAATCCTGAGTCATTAGATAATCTTTAATCGGACTGTCATCACAGTTCGGCAGAACAGGTTGATCACGATTATCGTAGCGACGAATATATTTAAATCGCTCAGTCCTCACGCAGCGCATCGGCTCATAAGCTGCATGAAAATTTAATTCACCAAAAATATGATCGTAATGCGTGTCAGTTTTTCCTGAAATCAACGGATTTAAATTTTTACCCTGAACATGTTCAGGAATTGGCACTCCTGCCATATCCAGTGCGGTCGGCACCAGATCCATTAACGACACCAGCTGATCTATATGTTTGCCACCCTGCCAATGTTCAGGACCACGTGCTAATAAATAGACACGCAAACCATGGTCTGTTAAATTGGAGATATGGCGCGGCACCTGCAATCCATGATCACAAAAACAAAATATAATAGTATTATCCCGCAGTCCGTTGTCATCGACTGCCTTTAAAACACGGCCGTAATCTTCATCCATCTTGCGCGCCGAAGCTTTATAGTTCGCTAATTCTTTACGCGGAATATTATGATCTGGTAATTGTGGAAAAGTATCACAATAACGCCAATCCTCGGCGCGATGATTATCAGGGTCAGCCTGCTTAAAAGGAATATGGGTATCTTGTAAACCCATGGCTATAAAAAATGGCTTGTCGTGATCACGTCCTAAAAATTCAACAACAGATGTTGCTGGGTCATCTTTTTTCGCATCTGCTGTCCAATCTTCATTAACTCCAGAAATAATTTCATCGTAACCATTATCGCGAATATCCGGTGTTACATGTTCGACACCTGACAGCACCGTATAATAACCATGCTCTTTTAAGGTCTGCACCACATGAAATTTGGTATCGATAGAAAAGCCACGATGACTCAAACCCAAGAGTCCAGTGCAATGCGTATGCATACCGGTCAGAAAACCTGCGCGACTCGGCGAACAGGTTGGAGCCGTGGCAAAGGCATGGCGAAATAACACACCCTCTTCAGCAAGTTGCTGCATATGCGGCGTTGGCACAGGATGGCCGTACGGCTGAATAAAAGTCCCCGTATTATGGGAGTGCATAAAAATAATATTGAGTGCTTTGGTCATGCCAAAGTATGCATAGAGCGTCTGTGTTGAGCAAGATGATGACCTTAAGCGGTTCACCATTTTCGAACCACATGTTCGGCTAGACCCTGTTTTGACTCAGGTCTTGTCACCACATGACTTAGAACATATCAAGCTTCGAATTCGACCGTTGACTTAGCTATAAGAGAACACATTATCGCGCCCCCAACAAACGAATACCGCGGGGTAGAGCAGTCTGGTAGCTCGTCGGGCTCATAACCCGAAGGTCGGAGGTTCAAATCCTTCCCCCGCTACCACAAAAACCGGTCGCTTAATTTATAGGCGACCGGTTTTTTATTAAAGCGCTCGTCCCTCACGCAGCAAATCGACTATTTTAGCTTGTCGCAATTGTTTGGCTGGAAAATAAGCAGCTATTAGTGCAGCCACAGCAGTAATTACACAAGCAACAACAATATCGACCCATGGAATGATAATTGGCGGCGCTGAAGTTCCGGTATCAAAGAGTTGTAAACTCACATCTATAGCCGCCCAAGCAGCCAAGATGCCGTAGGCCACGCTTAAGATTGCTGCCAGAATCCCTACCACAGCTACTTCAGCCATAATGAGCACCAACGACTGTCGACCTTCTAAACCGACGCTACGCATGATAGCTAATTGCCATTGGCGTTCACGGATGCCTGCGGCCACCGCATTAATGATACCAAGCACTGCAATCAACAAAGCCGTTAAGGGAATTGCACCAAGGACCCAAATGACTTCAGATGAACGTTTCTCCATGCGCTCGGCAACCACACCAGTACCGATAATTTTAACCGAAGGCTTTTGCATCGACCCCTGACCGAAATGGGCATTTTCGTAATTGCCGGCGTGTTTATCTGCGAGACTTTGCAACGAGGTGCGTAATGCTCCCATATCAATATTATCGTCAGTATCCGCTAACCAGTGGCGGACGGCTTTAATATTTAAAGCTTCTGCAGTTTCTTGTGAAACGACAATGGGCGCTACTGGTTTACCATTAAATGAACGCATACGTCCCATCTTGGTTACCCACTGCCAACCTGGCAAAGACGCAAATGCACCTATTGGCAAACGCAATTCTTTAGAACCACCGCACACTTTGAGCGCCACCTCATCACCAATATTTAAATTAAATTTTCTACCGAAGCTAATCGGTACAATGCAGGCATGTTTCGACGTTAAAGCCGTTGCAGGATTAATCTTTTCATCATGACTGTGCATTGGTAATAATGGATTTGGATTGCCGGTATCTAATGCACTAGGATCAAGACCAAGCACCTGCACATAAATTTCATCCATGCGACCGCGTGTTTTAGCCACCAATTCATCACCAAGCATCGTTTGCTCAACTCTAATTGGTAAAATACGGTCAGACTGCAATCCTGGCATACCTTTTAAGGCAAATTGCTTATCTGGCGGCACACCTGCTGGCAATATCGAAATAACTTGATCAGGTAATTGCGGTGATGGTAAAAAAGGTGTCACCATACTGCGTCCCCACACATTCATCATCACCGAAAAACCCAAACAAACACCTAAAACTAAAATCATTGATCCTGCACGACGCAATTGCCCATCATGCTCCATGCGCAATAACGCATAAGGCACATTACAAAAGCCTGCTATGGGATGCGCAATAACTGCCGCTAATAAAGCAATTAAAGGTCGCACTGCACATAATGCAGAAATAGCCAAACAGATTAAACCAATAATCGTTAGTGCCAATGCGGCGGAGGCAGGAAATAATTCCTGGCCTAGAATAAATGCCAATCCAATACTCAACAGCGCTATCGCGGATACCGTCAGGCCCCACGGCATTGACTTTTTATCGACACGTTGTCCTGACATGACCTGAAGGGGCTTGGTTTTACTTGCTGCATAAGCAGGCAATAAGGCTGCAACAAAAACCCCAAACCACACCACCACGATAGCCACAGCAATGCCAGCGAGACTTGGCCAAACAGCACCACCAAATAGTCCGTTCTGTAAAAAGGCAACAATTTCAAGTAAGATAATACCGAGCGGCACACCCAATAAACTGCCAATAAAGGCCAAGCATAACGCTTCAATACAAACCGTTGCAAATACCTGGCTACGCAAGGCACCGATACAACGCAGCAAGGCTAATTGACGACGACGTTCATCTGAACCTGCAGCCATCGCCGCATAGACAATAAATAAGGCAGCTAATAAAATAATTGCTCCCGCTGCCGCACTCATTCGCCGTAAGTTTTTAATACTTTTGTCCAAGGTTAATTCCTGAGCAAAACGACTGACATCATGCGCCAATGCTGGCGGTGTTGATGCACTTAAACGCTTCTTCCAATCATCTAAAAAACGCTCTGCCGTTACCCCACTATTGAGATCAACATAGAGACGGTCTGTAGTGGTCATTTTACCACTTAAACGTTGCAAGGAATCAGGATGAATGAATACACCAGATGCATCACTGTGCGAGACTTGCTCTGCGGTAATACCAACAATGCGCAGCGTAAATTCTCCACCTGGACTATGTATCGGCATTTCTGCATCAATATCGACGCGCCAACGTCGCGCTAAACCACCTGACAAAACGCCATCGATTGTTTTTTGATTAAATGCTGGCCAATCCCCCTTGGCTAATTCCATCGGGGCCCGGCCATCAATAGTCGCTATACACGCAGCGCGCCAGGTTTCATAATATGTGGTGTTTTTCGCATCTTCGATGTCGCAATACAAAACCGAACTGCGCATAATTCGCTTGGTCCGTTCATCGCTATTTAACTCACGCTCTAATGCTTCGCTAATTTGTGGCTGCATGGCAATTTGTGGCATGATCACCAATTCCCACGGTCCAAGCAGATCTTTGGCAAAACCATTGCTACGATGAACAAGAGCCTGATAGCTGGTTGTGGTAAACACAATTAATGCCATGGCTACGGCAATTGCCGCCGTCACTAAAAATGTGCGACGCCGATGCTGGGTTGACCATGCACGCGCTAACAGCAAAGGCGTATTCATGCAGCGCTAGCCTCATTTAATAAAGCTAAATAGCGCTGCGTTAATATTGCCGCATCCGCGCAGTCTTTCGTTTCAAGACTACCCTTTAATTGCCCATCACCTAAGACATGCACTGTTTCTGCATGATGGGCCAATTGCGCATCATGGGTAATTAAAACAATGGTCCGACCTTTGGCATGTAAGTCTTTTATTAATTGCGTGATTGCCGCTGCACCAACCGAATCCAAATTGCCCGTTGGCTCATCCGCTAAAATTAATGTTGGATTCGTTACCAATGCACGAGCTATGGCTACACGTTGTTGCTCGCCACCTGATAACTGATCAGAAG
>JANQLF010000056.1 GCA_028280785.1 Planctomycetota bacterium | reverse complement strand
GTCTTCTGGCAACAACAGTGCGCCACCTCCCTCTTCGTCTGGTTGCAATATTTCGACACCTAATATGAAGGGTGATAACAGTTTCGAACAAGACGCGTTTAATCAAATCGAAGTCGCTTTGCTTGCGCTTGAATGTAATATTACTGCGTCAGTTTCATTGATGTTTGGTGAAGATCAGCAAACCTTCAAGGTACCAACCTTCCCGACGGGTGATGTGCATCAAACTCACCATGCGTTCCCGCAACCTGCTTATGCAAAATCTTCTTTGTATATGAATGGCTTAATTGCTCGCACCATCGAGCGCACTAAAGCAAAAGGCCTGTTGGATAAAACGATTATTACCTCGGTTTGTGATATGGCCGACGGACCAAGTCATGGTATGGTCAATGCACCAATCGTTGTCGCTGGTGGTGGTAGTGCAGTTCGTCGAGGTCGTGTTAATGAAGTCGGGGGTAAAACGGCGTATGACGTTTTCGCAACGGTTTCTAAAATTCTTGGTGCTGATGCTAGCCCTGATGCGCGTAAATACGGTTCTGCGGTTACAGGAATTGCTAGCTAATTAATAGCAACGATTGACTTAGTCAATAAAAAAGCCCAGCCTTAGTGCTGGGCTTTTTTGTTTTCAATGTCTCGTCCTGAAATAGGTTTACACATTGGAGACCTATAATGGGAACAGCCAAAGACAGCCGCGTAAAACGGACGCAGCGTGATTACACACAGGGCTTTAAATTGCAGGTTGTTGCTGCCGTGGAAAAAGGCGATATGACCTATAAACAAGCCCAGAAAATCTATGGTATTCAAGGAAGGTCTACCGTTCTGACATGGTTACGTAAACACGGTAAAATGGACTGGACTCATCCGGTTCGTATCACTATGCCCAAATCGCCTAAATCCCAAGAAACCCCTGCCCAGAAAATAAAACGCTTAGAAAGAGAGCTTGAAGACGAGCGTATTAAAAATTTATTGCTGAATGAAGTGGTCGACATTATTGATGCTGAGCACGGGGCAGGACTGCGAAAAAAGCTTATTGCCAAGGAGCGAGAAGCCTTCAACAAGAAGGAAAAGTGAGCTTACAGCGCTCATGTCGACTCCTTGGCATTAGTCGCCAAGCGATTTACCAACGTGAAAAACGCCTCTCTCAACGCACAGAATCTTTAGCGCCCATCAAGCAATGGGTTTTGGATCTGAGGCGGTTTATGCCTCGACTCGGGACAAGAAAGCTTTATTGGTTAATACAGCCAAAATTAGAAGCAGCAGGCATTAAGCTGGGTAGGGATGGATTATTTAAGTATTTGAAGGATCACAATTTGTTGATCCAACCTAAAAAGCGCTTTACCAAGACCACGGATAGTAAACATTGGATGAAAAAATATCCGAACTTGTTGAACGAGTTTCCAGTTGAACGTCCAGAGCAGGTATTTGTTAGCGATATTACGTATGTTGAAAGTGATGAAGGTGTTCATTATCTGTCACTGGTCACGGATGCGTGTAGTAGAAAAATAATGGGTCATCATCTTAGCCAAGATATGAAGGCAGACAAGGTGGTTCAAGCGCTCAAACAGGCTGTGAAATCAAGAGTGAGTCATGCCCCCCTAATTCACCATTCGGACAGAGGGAACCAATACTGTTCAGCGCTCTATCAAGCGGAGTTGACGCGCAATAATATGACACCGTCAATGACCGATGGCTATGACTGCTATCAAAATGCGATGGCCGAAAGGGTGAACGGTATACTGAAGCAAGAATTTCTTTTGTACCGTTGTGCCAGTTTTGAAGAATTGAAAAAGATGGTCGATCAGTCGATAGAGATTTACAATCAACTCAGGCCGCACTTGAGCCTTGGGATGAAAACTCCGGAAGACGTGCACAAAAAAAAGCCAGCTTGATATAAGCTGGCTCTTCACAATAACCGTCAACCTATTTTAGGACGGGACAATAACCACCCAGCCATAACTGTATTGGCGATCGACATTAAAAATTTTGAGGTTGACGCCGTATTAAGGCTCACCTAGACGTCAAATCCAATAAAAACTTTAATACTTTTTTAAACTATTTTATTTTAAATTTTCAAAAAGTACTGATCTTTAATTATAAGAAAAGATCTATCACCTTATCGTCTTATCAAATGAAGGCTGTTTATGAT
>JANQLF010000008.1 GCA_028280785.1 Planctomycetota bacterium | reverse complement strand
GTGCAGAATTAAGCTCTAAGAATTGTTGCTTCATTTCATACACGAGTAATTTCTTATTTGCCGGTTCTAGAATGACAATTTTTTCATTGCGTAGTGATTGTACCCACGGTTTTAATGGTTTAAGTGGGGGAATGTCGCCTTGAGCAATAGCTTCTTCACGAAGACGAACTTGTTCATTAAATGCATCCTGAACGTCTTGTGGTAATTGTTTCAGTAACTCCTTCGGTTTTGGATCTGAATTTAAAACACTACCGATCATTAAATCCGGACCAATATTGCGTACTGCTTTTAATGTAATGCAGTTACCGTTTTCAATTTCATAAACGAATAAGCTGTGACAGCTAGGCACGCACAGGAATATATGATTAAGTCCCATTGCACCGCTGATCACACCGTCGAAAACAGGTGTGTCGGACCAGAATTCGTCTTCTGCTGTCATCATGACTTGCCAGGCGGTTTTTGATTTTTGTTTAATTAAATTGAGGGTGTTGGGTTTGGTATTTTGTCCCTCGCGAAGTAGTGATCGACGATCGGCAAAACCTTTGGCTGGAATGAGACTTTGTTCGCGAATATCTGTGGCGAAGTAGTGACTACCGGTTTGGATGAGCTGTTGCCCATTACTGCGGTAGAGGGTGATGATGCCCGTATTGGGATTGATGTTGCAGGTGAGATCACCTTGCCCGTGGATGATGAGCGGTGATTCGAGGGCGCTAAGTTGGCAAACAAGCCAAAGCGCGAGCATGCATGAAATTAGGCGCATAGTGGCCTCCTGTGAGCTGTGATGCCTGGCTCAGGAGATGCGCGCTGTGTTGAAGATTGGCAAAATAACTTAGTGCGATCTCAGGATTGAAGCATCTTTGTGTATCACACAGTGTAAGGCCATGGAAACGTCGTCAGCGTAGGATTCGCCTACACGGGATTGTTCTTGGTTCAGGACCGCTTGGGTTCTGGGGGCAGAGTGAAGTCGTCATTTTTGACGCGCTCTTGAACCCATTTCACGAAGGACATGAACGGACAGAGCAGGGTGCTACCAATAAAGGCACGACTGACCTTCATTGCTGGATAGCGATTATCTGCGAGTGCCTTGATGGCTAAGCGGCTCGATTGTGAAGTGCGCACGGCTTCCTGCGTCGCTTCATCGCTGTCATCATTTTTGGCTTTTTCAATGCGCTGATAGAGCTCACTTATTTGAACAATCTTGTTGAGCAAGTGTGCAAGGCGGAAATGTTTTTGATCTTCGTGTTGGCCTTGCATAAATGGAAATAAATGCGGCGTGTCTTCAATGGCAAGAAGCCAGTCAAGGATAGTGGAATAATGTTCACCATCACGTGGGTCAAACGTATCAATATCAAAATATTCTAAAAAGAGCGCGCGATAAAAACGAGAGCGGACATAATCAGAAACGAGTTCTTTGCGCGCTGCTTCGCGTTCTTCCTCCGGTAAATCAAAAATCGCTATTTCTTTTTCACGAGGGAGAAAATTACCAAGTTCTTCATCTTCCCAGTGGCCTGATTTACTAAAGCTACGAATGCGTTTACTTTCTTCATGAATATATTGAACCAAACCAGGAATTTGGACGATGCCTTCCATGTGTACGGGATTGGCAAATTCGAAACTGTCTGGCTCAAGAAAACTCATTAAATATTTGCATTTAATATCGCGTAGTTCATCAATATTTGATTGATATTTACTGCGGCGATGAATGGCTTTTTTAATACTGCGATAAATGCCGATGGTGTGAATTTGTAGAGCGGCAATTTCGATGCCCATGTTTTCACGTAGGGTGCAGAGTTGATAAAGCAGTGCGTCGCGCAAATCACGTTCGCTATTGCTCGCATCTTTTGCTAGGACAGCAAGCGTAGAATTAATCCGTTGTTGTTCACCTTCAGTTTCGAGTTCTTCTACTATGGCCTTCAAGCGAGGGTGGTCGATTTCCTCTTCGAGGAAGAAGTCGCCAAGGCTATTTTCCATTTCTTCCATTTGAGGTCGATGGCTGAGTGCGGCATCGGTCTCGTCTAATGACAGTTCTTCCTTTGGACCTGCGTCGGTTTCGCCTGCATTGCCGGTCTCACTTGATTCATCGTCAGAGAGATCAAGGGACAGTTCGTCAGAATCACTTTCCAGTTCTAATTCTAGGCTCAAAACCACTCCAATTATTAGATGAATTGTGGCCTGCGACGGCACGGTGCAATAAGTCTTGGCAGAGTCAATTAGCGAGTGATGCATGCGCGGAATTCTTGTATGCAGCTAGGAGCCTGCGACGGACGATGCTTGCCGAATTCGATTGTCGACTAGCATTGACCTGCACTTTGTGAAGAAGGAAAAAGATGACTGTTTCTACGGCAAATAAGGTAGTGCTGGGTCTCCAATGGGGAGATGAAGGTAAGGGTAAAGTTATCGATATGCTGGCTGGCTCGACGGATTATGTCGTCCGCTGTCAGGGTGGTGCTAATGCAGGGCATACCGTTGTTTGTAACGGTAAGAAAACGGTTTTGCATTTGTTGCCGAGTGGCGCGCTTCATAAAGAGGCCTTGTGTATAATTGGCAATGGCGTGGTCGTTGACCCCGTAGCCTTGTCGGAAGAGCTTGCTTCCTTGGAGGGTTCCGATGTGAATCTGGAGGCGCGTTTACGTGTTTCTGACCGCGCTCACATGGTGCTTCCTTATCATAAATTATTAGACGCTGCGAATGAAGCGAAGCGCGGCGATAAAAAAGTTGGTACCACCTTGCGTGGCATTGGTCCATGTTACGGCCATAAAATGTCTCGTCAGGGATTACGTTGCGGCCAAATATTATTGGATAATTTTGAAGACCTCTTGCGCAGCCAATTAGTCGCAACGAATAAACACCTCAAAGAATTGGGCGAAGATGGCTTTGATATCGATGAGATGCACGCCCAGGTATTGCCTTATTGCGAAGCCTTACGGCCCTATGTAACCGATACCGTTGCACTGCTGCATGAAGCTGTCAAAGAGGATAAATGCATGCTCTTTGAAGGTGCCCAGGGCGTTATGTTGGATATAGACTTTGGCACCTATCCCTATGTGACCTCATCGAATACTGGTGTTGGCGGTGTGGTTACCGGTTCAGGCCTTAATCATAAAAATGTTGGTGAAATTATCGGTATTGTGAAAGCGTATACGACACGTGTCGGTGAAGGCCCATTCCCAACTGAATTAGATGATGCTGGCGCAGAAGAATTGCGACAACGTGGTGGTGAATTTGGCGCGACAACTGGTCGCCCACGTCGTACCGGTTGGCTCGATCTTGTTGTAGTCGCTTATGCTTGTCGATTAAATGGTATGGATTCGATAGCCTTGACCAAATTGGACGTGCTTTCAACAGGTGATGATCTTCCTGTATGCGTAGCTTATGAATTAGACGGACAGCGCTTGGACACCGTGCCAGCAAGCCTCGAAGACCTAGCGCGCGTGAAGCCTGTCTACGAAACCTTGCCTGGTTGGAGTGAAGACATCAGTTCTTGCCGTAGCTACGATGATCTTCCAAAAGCAGCGCAGGATTATGTACGCTTTGTTGAAGCGCAGACTGGTGTTCGCGTTGGCTATATTGGTGTTGGACCCGACCGCGAAGAAACGATAGTCTGTCCATCCTAATGGCAGCACATCCACAACCTGATCTTCAAGAAGCGGTTACTGAGCTTGGCTTAATGCCAGAGCGTATGCCTAAGCACGTTGCTATCATTATGGATGGCAATGGGCGTTGGGCTAAGAAGCGTGGCTGGATGCGTACCCGTGGTCATCGTCGCGGTGCTGATGTGGTACGTATGGTGACCACTGAAAGTGTGCGTTTGGGGGTTGAGCACTTAACGCTGTATTGTTTCTCGAGCGAGAATTGGTGTCGTCCTGAGAGTGAAATAAATTATCTCATGCAATTGCTCGACGAGTTTTTGCGCCAAGAATTGGAAACATTGCAAGAGAATGGTGTGCGTTTAAATGCGATTGGTCAGATCCATCGCTTACCACAGGAAACGCAAGAGACTTTGCAGCAAATTGTCGATGCGACGGCTAATAATACCAACATGACTTTGCACCTTGCTTTGTCTTATGGTGGACGCGACGAATTATTAGATGCCTGCAAAGCCATTGCGCAAAAAGTCCGCGACAACGAAATGTCTTTAGACGACGTCGATGAAATGAGTTTAGAAAATCATCTCTACACAGCCGGCAGCCCAGACGTCGACGTCTTAATTCGCACCGCCGGCGAACAACGCATCTCAAACTTTTTACCCTGGCAGAGCGTCTACGCCGAATTCATCAGCGTCGGATGTTACTGGCCCGAGTTTGAGAAAGAAAAATACCACGACGCACTCAGAGAATTCCAAACCCGAGAACGCCGCTTCGGTTCAACTGGTCCATCATAATTTAGAGATAGTAGTAAAGTATAGTAATGAGCTCTGAAGTTCGTTCGTTCTGGCGTAGTGGGATCGATAATAATAGAATTCAAGGATTCGTGTTAGGTGAAAGTGAATCATTCATATTCTTAGAATATGTATGTGATTTTTTGAAAGATGGTTTGTTGATTTTAAGAAAGAATGACATCTCTAAATCCGAGATAACCAAAACAGATTCTTTTCAACAACCATATATAAAGAGCGGAATTGGAAAATTGCCTAGAAATGTTCTCAGTTTTGTTGCTGATACTTGGCAGGAAATACTAACCAACGTTAAAAACGAAAGTCTTTATATTTCAATTGAGGATGAGAATCGATCAGAGATTTACATGGGTCGGATAATTAGTTTAGAGGAAGAATCGATATTGATAAGTGAGTTCTTGGGCTCTGGACGATGGTTGGAAGATCATACGACTGTCTACTATGAAGACATTACCTGTGCACAATTGGGTAATAGGTATTTATTGGCTTACGAAGAGATTTTTGCTAATCGATGATTTTCTAAGTTGTGTAAGGCGAGTTCTCGAGCCGGCCTGCGCCGATGACTGGTCTGAGCTATGTGCGAAGAATTTTACGTAGCGTAGCGGAGTAAAATAAGGAAGACAAAGCATGCGGGGGAGTCCGAGGGGCAGAGCCCCTCGAAACCTAAGGACGCATATACTTCTTAGCGCTATAACGATCCTGATTACACTCAACCGCCTTACGTGCAGCGTTTTCATTGCCTTTTTCGGCAAGATCACAGTACGTGGACCAAGCTCTGGTTAATTCTTTAAAAGCCTTCCCAAGTAATTCGTCTTTCTTGCCAGCACGGTCCATGCCAGGTTTTAAGGCTTCCGCTAAATATTCTTGGCCTTTGGTCCATTGGGCGTCGGCTTTGCCTTCGTCGCCATCGGCAACGACCATCTCTTTAGCTTCTTCTTTTTCTTCTTTTTCGAGTTTGTCTAACTTTTCGATAGTTTCAGCGTCACCTTTTTTCTTCGCTTCTTCGCGACGTTTGCGACGAGCTTCTTCAACCGCACGGGCACGACGTTCACGTGCTTCTTTTTGAATTTGTGCAAGTTTAGCATTTTCACCAGCATAATAGGCACGTGCTTCGGCACAGACAGAGGTGTCTTCGTAGTGCTTGCGTAAATAACGTAGATGACCTGCAGCGATTTTCTTGCTGCCTTTTTGCATAGAACGAACTAGCTTTTCGTAGGTGGCGTTAGCGCGGTCATTGCGAACAGATTCAGCTAATTCTGGATCGATTAATAATGCATGCTCTAAGAGTTTAGTTACGGGTTTATCGATACCGGCATGATAGGCGTAACGGGCTACATCATAAATAGCAATTGGGTCATTTTTCAATAACGGGTTTGATTTTAATTTAGTTAATTTCCTTTTGCCATCGCTTGATAATTTCGAGCGAATGCTCGTCATATCAGCTGGGTCAACTGAACTAATATTGTCGGATTTTAATTGTGCCGGAATGCCTTTTTCATTCATGACGAAGGCGCTGCCGCCGTCTAATTTTGCTTGGACATAACCGACTGGATCTTTGGTTTCAACGATACGCTTGTTGTCCATTGACATAATTGGAACGACGTTTTCTTTACTGCCGCTGCC
Source organism: Planctomycetota bacterium (assembly GCA_028280785.1). GTDB lineage: Bacteria > Planctomycetota > UBA11346 > UBA11346 > UBA11346 > JANQLF01. Next base: position 5,449 of record JANQLF010000008.1, on the reverse strand, counting down.
ATAGGTGATTTGGACAACCACATCGGTGGTGTAAATACCACGGGTCATGCCATACTCAGGATTGGTCATGCCTTTCATAAAACCTTTTAATTCATCGGCTGCTTTAATTAATCGTTCGGCGTCTGCTTTGGTATCAGGTGAAGCATCCATGCGGCGAATTTTCTTGGCCTTGCTGGTTGCTGAGGTCCATTCGAATTTGGCATAAGCTTGTTGGGCTTCGGCAAAGAGGGCCTTGGCATCGGCTTCTTGGTCAAATTTTGGTGCTTGTTTAGGTTCTTCTTTTGGTTCGACTTTTTTCTTGGGTTCTTCTTTTGGCTCAACTTTTTGAGTAGGTTCTTTTTTTACGACTTTGATTGGTTTCTTGTCTTTTGGATCTTCTTTCTCAACGACTTCTTCGACATCCTCTACCTCATGTTTCTTTTGCCCGAGGAGTTCCATGACTTTGTCTGGGAAGAGCACGAATGCTGCGGCACCACAAGCGAGTATGGCGAAGACGAAGAGGAAGAACATGCCACCGCCACCGCCCTTAGCAGCACCGCTGCCGCGTGCGCGTCGGGGTTGATCGTTGCCGTTACCATTTCCATTTTGAGCTCGTCGCCGTGATTGTGCCATAAATGTACTCCAAGCTTAGTGTTGGGCCGCACTATAGAAGCCATGGGCATTTTAAAAGTGTTGCTGTATCCAGCAGTGCCCTGTCTACAATTAGACGATAAACGTTCGACTTTGTTTCCGGTTCACTGGTTTTTGGGGTAGGGTGGCTCAGTGTTTCACGTCATAACTCTAGATGGTGTTTGCTGTTTAGAACCAGATCTTATGCTCAAATTCTGGAGATAGTTATGGAAGCGGTTGAAGGTCTCTTGATATTAATATTGCTCACCAATCCCGTTGCCCAGGAGGATGCCGAATCCTTCAGCAAGCGTCTGAAGAAGTATGCTAACCAGCCAGTTAGCATTGAGGTGGGCAAGCCAGCTAACAATAAGTTGACGACTATGGTTGGGATTACGCCGAATGATCTCTTGGCTGCTGGCAACATTGGTAAGACACTGACCAAGCAAAAAAATGTTATCATTATCCATTTTGATAAACGGACGGTTTCTGGGGATAAACTCTTAGATGCACAATTATGGTATGATGGAAGGCAAGACAGCTACGTATCGATTGCCGGTAAGGACGGCAATCCATTACCTGGTTTGGTAGAAGGCTGTACCTCGATGATTGGCCACAAATTACGAAAACAGGATGGCGCTTCAGCCATGAATCCTGGTACCAGCAAAAATGTTTCTTTAGCACATTTGGCCAAAGGCAAGGCTTGGCAGCAATTGCTTGGAAAAGTAGCTGCGATTAAGCCTGAAGAACGTGCGCCGATCGTGCTGTATTATCAAATCATGGCTTATGTTAATTTAGGTCAGCGGGATTTTGCGGTAAAAGTACTCAACGAATTTCGTGAAAAATACAAAGGCCATATTTTGGTGTCATCTGCAGAGGCGATTATTCCACCGCGCGAACGAACCGATGAAGAGCTGATGGATTTAGGTAACAATAATATTATCGATCCACTATTCGAAGGCGATGATGACGGCAAGTTGAAAGATAAACCAAAGAAAAAAGAGGTGATTAATAAAATCCCTAAAGACGCCAATATAGAAAAGCTCTATAAAGAATTGCTCGAAAAAGAAGCTAAGGCAGCTGAAGCAGCGAAGAAAAAAGCCGCCCAAGCCGAAAAAGACGTCGAAGCAAAGGACTCAAAAGCCAAAGCAGAAACGGTCCCAACCCTAAAATAAGGCGCGTTTCTATAGAGTCGGAGATTAGACAATTTATTGCTAATATTATAAATCTATGCGAGTAGGGACACTCGCGTTCCCGGGGATTCTCGTAAACTAAAGAATGCATTTGATTCAAGTACGTGGTCTTTCATTAAAAGTAATCAGAAGCATTTGAAATTTCCGGGGGACCCTCGATTTGCACCAAGATAGGTTTTTGTTACTTACAAAAATACCCTGCCGTATGGCAGGGTAAAATCTTTGTGCAAATCGCAGAGCGCGAGAAGGATTCTCGCAAACTACTGCGCGTAGAACTCGATAACTTTTTGAATGTTAACGTCGATAGGACATTGCTCACGATTAGGCAATGCTTCAACGGTAACACCCATTTTATCCAAATCGATTTTCAAACCACTTGGTGGTTCAGTGATTGGATTGTTAGCGGCAAGACGAATGTCTTCGCGTGCCAAGCATTTCTCATTTAGTTGAAAGCTTTGGCCGGTTTTGATTTTTTGGCTTGGAGTTTTTGCACGACGCTCACCAATTTTAACGTGGCCGTGTGCAATAAGCTGACGAGCTGCTGGGATGGTGCGGGTGAAACCAGCGCGCCACAACAGATTGTCAAAGCGAGACTCGAGTAATTCGATCATGTTACGACCAGCGTCACCGCCCATGCGGTTAGCTTGCTTATAAACGAGGAGCAGTTGCTTCTCAGTTAAGCCGTAGTGATAACGAAGTTTTTGTTTTTCACGAAGACGCAGGGCGTATTCGCTGAGCTTTGGAAAGCGACGGTTAGATGCTGCAGCATGACCTGGGCCGTACTGACGACGAGCGATCTTGGTGGTTAAGCCAGGGAGCTCAGTGCCAAGGCGTCGAGTGATGCGCAGACGTGGACCTCTATAACGAGCCATAAAACGATAATCCTCTCGCGTCCCGGTTTGGGGCGCTCTCAAATGGGACGGCGGAGTATGTAGGGCCAGAATGCAAATCAACTGCTATTATGCATCCAAAACAGGGCTTAGATGGGATTCGCCTGGTCAATTTTCAGGTGCTTGAGGCCGAATTTTTCGGCAAGATGAGCGGCTAGTGCATGAACGGCGTGGCATTCAGTGGCGTAGTGGCCACAGGCGAAGCAATGGCAGCCGCTTTCAGCAGCTTCATGCCACGTTTGCTCACTGGCCTCACCAGTGATGAAGGCATCCAGTCCTGCTGCATGGGCGTCCAAGAGCGAAGATTGTCCACCGCCAGTGATAATCCCAACTTTTTGGATGCTTTCAGGTCCTCCAGGACAATGCACGATTGCATGCTGAAATGCCGTTTCACAGCGCTTAGCTAGCTCTTGTGGGCTGATTGCTATCTCGAATAGTCCCCAGCGACCAATTTCATTGCCGTGGTAGGCGCCAAATGAGCCTTCATTGGTCAGACCCAATAGCTCTAGGGCTTTGCTGTTATTGCCCCAAACGGGATCAGCATCCAGTGGCAGGTGGTAGGCTAGCAAATTGCAGTTGGCTCCGAGCAGACTTTGGATGCGGTCTCGAAGCAGGCCATCGACTCGATTGATAGAGCCCCAGATGATGCCGTGATGGACGAGTAGGGCATCTGCTTGAGCAGAGACCGCTTGTTGGCAGACCTCTAGGCTCGCAGAGGCACTACTGGCAATGCAGGAGACTTCTGCTGCACCACTGATTTGGATGCCATTATGACAGTAGTCTTTGAACGCTGAGGCGTTGAGCAGCTCGTCGAGGTAGGCGGCAAGTTCAGTAGTAGCAATACTCATGTGGGACACGCTATCCCATCCCAGCCTTTGACAACTGGATGATAGATGCCGTGGTACAGACAGTAGTGAATTGTATTTGAATCATGACACTGGAACTGGTCGGAGCCTGACTACTATGTGCCCGTCTTTCTCACCTAAAATTTTAAAATGAAGGAAATTGATCAATGGGTGCTGCCGAACCACAAAAAGAAGCATGGATTGATAGCCTATTTAAACTGATGTCGCAAAAGGGTGCTGCTGACTTGCATATTACTAGTGAGCACCAACCCATGATTCGTGATGCCGGTGACTTAGTGCCTCTAGAAGGAGCGCCAACACTGAATGCAGATCAGGCGCGCAAGATTCTTTTAGAGATTGCACCTGAACGAAATAAGAAGGAATTTGAAGAGCGATGGGATACTGACTTTGCCTACGCCTTGCCTGGCATCGGTCGTTTCCGTGCGAATTTATTCTTAGATCGTTATGGACCAGGTGGTGTATTTCGTCGTATTCCTGAAGAGATTCTCACAGTTGAGCAATTAGGGCTTCCCAGCTCTATTTTAAAAATGACGGAACATAAAAAGGGTCTGATTTTAGTTACGGGTCCGACAGGCTCAGGTAAATCAACGACTTTGGCTGCAATGATTGATTATATTAATAAAAATCGTTGTGAGCACATTATTACCATTGAAGACCCGGTTGAATTCGTTCATCCGATGAAGAAATGCCTGGTTAATCAGCGGGAAATTTCTCGTCATACACAGAGCTTTGCTAACGCCCTGCGTGCCGCATTACGTGAAGATCCTGATATTGTACTGGTGGGGGAGATGCGTGACTTGGAAACAACACGTATTGCAATTGAAACAGCCGAAACCGGTCACTTAGTTTTTGGTACTTTACACACGTCAACTGCTGCGAGTACCGTTGACCGTGTCATTAACCAATTTCCTGCGGAAGAGCAGGAGCAAATTCGATTGATGTTGTCAGGTTCACTCAAAGGAGTGGTTGCACAGAACTTGCTTAAGAAAAAAGGTGGTGGTCGTTGTGCAGCGCTTGAGATTTTGATCGTGACTGCAGGTATCGCAGCAAATATTCGCGATGGTAAAACCTACCAAATTCCATCATCGATGCAAATTGGTGCAAAATATGGCATGCAGTTATTAAATGATGCTTTAATGGATTTAATAAGTAAAGATATGGTGACTGCCGAGGACGCCTATGACCGCGCAGCGGATAAGGAAGATATTCTTAATAAATTTAAGACTGAAGGTGTGCCGATCGATTTTGAATTAATGGAATAACAAAAAGCCCAGGCGTTTGCCTGGGCTTTTTAATGAAGTGTCATAAATGGTGATTAGCCTTTTGCAGCTTCTACCGCATTATTGGTATCGGTATGCAAGGTCATTAAGGCATCCAGTCCAAGGATTTGTAAAACTTCGCTAACGCTCTTGCTTGGTTCTGCGACCTCGAGTGCGCCTTCTTGGCCTTTACACTGTTTCATGTAATTAATCAACACACCGACCCCGGCCGATGCGATGTAGGTGACTTCTTTTAATACGATGACGAAACGTTTGATATTTGACTCAAGTTTAGCGCTTAGGAACGACTCCAGTTCCATATAAGTGTGGCCATCGAGGGTTCCTGTTAGGGATACGACCAAGACTTCATCGACGCTATTTTCTGAAATGTCTAGTGATGTTGACATAAGTGCCTAATACAAAATCGTTTCAATTGTGATCGTCACATGCTCCGTATTTTGATCGAGGGTCAAGACTGAGTTGGACTGCTTCGCAGTCCCGCTCTGGTACTGTTTGATGGGCTTACTATCATCTTTCCATCATGGCAAAGACACCATCTATTGAAAAATGTTTCGAGGCAATTGAGGAAGCAGTGGAAGCGCTCGAGAATGATGAGCTGGCATTGGACGCTGCGC
>JANQLF010000001.1 GCA_028280785.1 Planctomycetota bacterium | reverse complement strand
TGCTATTGGTGCTGGGTTACCAGTCGCTGAACCCGTTGGCTCGATGATTATCGACATCGGTGGTGGTACCTCAGAAGTCGCGGTTATTTCTTTGGCCGGTATGGTCAGCAGTGAATCACTGCGTGTTGGTGGTGACGAATTTGATCGCTGCATTATGAAATACCTGAAAAATGAATATCAGGTTTTAATTGGTGAAAATACTGCTGAGCAGGTGAAGTTCCAAGTTGGCTGTGCGATTCCCTTGGAAGATGAATTGACTATCGCCATTCGTGGCCGTGATATTCAAACCGGAATGCCACGCGAATTAAATATAACCTCAACAGAAATTTGCGAAGCACTGCGCGAACCCGTCAGTGCAATCGTTAATACCATTAAAATGGTCTTAGAACGCACCGAGCCAGAACTTGCAGCTGATTTACTCGAGCGCGGTATTTGCATGGCTGGTGGTACCAGCCAATTGCGTGGTTTAACCGATATCGTTTCGATGGCGACCGGCTTGCCGGTACGCATTGCTGATGATCCATTAACTTGCGTTGCCCGCGGTTGTGCGGCGTTACTCGACGAGCTTGAGGTTATTAAGCAGATCTTGGATTGTGAAGGCGAATAATTAATTGCAGAGCAATTAATTATTCGGCCGCGGCCATGCCGCGGTGATTGTGCTCACTTTGTGCATTTTATTCGGTTTATTTTACAGTAAATTTTCAGAATCACAGTAATGTCGGGAATGTCGAGCGCCTGCTCGACAAAGAAAGGTTGGGGTCGAGCAGGCGCTCGACCATCCCGGTGTAAACCTGCGAAAGTAGGCTGATAATATTATTGGATATTACGTCACATCACTCAACAAGCGCAAAATCTTCACATCCATTTCCATCACTTTATCAATGTCATAGGTAAAGACGTTGCGTTGCTGACGACCACGCTGCCACGCTTTAATCATGGCTTTTGGAAATAAGAGTAGTCCAAGAAACAAAAAGAAAAATCGATCAAACCAATAAAGATAATATTTTCCGCAGCCACCGCTGGCGAGTTCCCAGGCAGCGATTTCCAGTTCACCCTTCAGGCCAATGCCGTAATCAGTGAGGACATGATTCACATCATGGAGGATTAAGGATTTTTTGAATCCGTGTATAGGCAGAATAGGAATGCGAAAGCCTTTGACTGGAATACGCACCCAATTATCAGCGTACCATTCATCGCGTGGTGTACCGGGAACGATCAGCCCTTTATTAATAAAGAATTCTTCAACTGCATCTGCTACTGTCTTCATGCAGTGATTGTAACAACATTCGTATGGTGATGAGCATCATTTTGGCAATTAATTGCCAACGGCAGAAATGTTTATTCCTGCCATTCAAACATCTTTTTCTCTTTGTTAAAGGTCACTTCGTCTTTGTGCCACTTGAACCATTTGAGCAGTTCTTCATTGCTGCCCTTTTTACTCAGGTGACGGTTTAAGGTCTGACGAATTTCGCGTCGTTGCCACTCACTTTCTGAGGTTTTTAAGCCATCGATTAATGCTTCGAGGGCGTCTTTGTGGCCATACGCTATAGCGATTTTAGCCATACTCAGCCGTTCGTAGTCATGGGCAAATTTAGATCGCTGCCATACTTTTTTGACTTCATCGGTGAGGTCTATATTTGGTACGGCGTTTATATGTTGGTAAATCCAGGCACTGTTCGAGCTATGTAAAAAATGCCATTTGAGGTCGGGGATGGTCGATTCATCAGCTAATGCTGCGACACATTGAATCCAATCTGAATCGAGGTTACGTTTACGCTGCTTCAAGACACGGAGTAATATTTCTCGTGCATCTTCCTGCCAACCTCGATTATAGACTACATCGGCAAGACTTTGAACGTCTTCCAATTTAGAAATGATCAATTCTTTATGTGAATTATCGACCATAGATTCAAGTGCGTATTTAATGTAAAATGAGCCGGAATGGCGGCGTTGATTAAGGCGGTCGATCAATAGTGGAACGTGCTTGGACCCAATCTTTTTGATCATGTCAATTTCTTTGTCGTTTGATGAGAACGAATTTTTACCAACACAGGTAGCCATGATTTCATCGAGGTAGACGTTTACTTGATCAATAGTGGGGTTGGCTGGCAATTTAATATCATCGAGTGGTGTTTTATGTGATTGTTTGCCGACGAGTTTGCCCTGGAGGGCAGTTACCTTGGCTTCGAGCAATTTAATGCGCGCATCCATTTGTTTGATTTGCGCTTCGAGCTCTTCGTTGCTTGCTGCACTTAAGCTGTTGGTTAATAGGAAGCACAGGATTAGGGTATATCTCATAAGGTCATCCTTTATTGTATCACAATTGTGTGCTTGGTTCTACAATGCAAGCAATCTCTAAGTTCAATAAATTTCATAGTTTAAAATATGTATATAAATTCGTGTGACTTAGAATCACTTGTCTTAATGGGATGCCTGCGTAGCACTGTGGCGCATAAAGGGGCAGAGCATGAAACCAGCACCAACCGATCTCGATATACTTAACGCCATTTACAATCGCTATTATAAAACGTTTGAAGAATTTGATAAAGAAACGAATAAAACACGCGGTAATAAAATCCATGTGCCTGTAGATATACACGTACTGTCCGAGGAGTTGGATATGGACAGCGATATGTTATTTGGCCGCCTCTATTATCATATGCAAGGTAAATACGGATATTCTGATGAAAACAGGGGGAATGTGCCGTTTTTCTCTATGCGCGTCGGTGGTGACATGCATTGTGTAAATTTTCCATTTGTTGGCGCTATTCTCGCCGACATGCGCGATGAGGATCGTAAGTATCGTATTGCGACATATATGGCGATTATTTCAATGATCATTTCGATTATTTCATTTTTAATGTCGATATTTTTATGATCGCTGTCGACACAATAAAAAACTCAGGATATCACGTATCCGGAAAAATCGGTGTTGTTGCCAATAATGCAGGAAATCACTGCGTTTAGGCATGGCATAGTAATGTGCAGTTTCCTTGCTGGTATCGATGACTGGGGGTTGTTCACCGCGTAATATTTGTCGAGCAATCCGACGGACTAACCGTGCTCCAATCATTGCGGTGCAATACAAGACGCGTTCTTGTGTACTGCGTTTGTTCAGTCGAATTTTCTTGCGCGCGAGTAATTGCCCAGTGTCGATACCTTCATCGATCCAATGCACGCTAACACCTGCATGTGATTCTTGATTGTGCAATGCCCAAAAATAGGCCATAGCACCACGATAGCTCGGTAGCCAACCGGGGTGAATATTGAGTACGCCAATTTTAGGGATATCGATGACTGGTTGCTTTAATATTTGTGTAAAATATGCGGATAAAATAATATCAGGCTCACGTTCTTCGATCCATTGACGTGCTGATTCGCTATTTATGGATGTGCAATTCAAAACGGGAATATCATGTTTTGCGGTGAGGGCCCAGGCAGGGCGAATTTTTTTAGAAAATGGTAAACAGCGACTTACACAAAACATCAACATTTGGATGATGCGTTGCCACACCAGTAAAGCGGTAAAACGCCAGCCTAGTTTTTTGTGTTGTTTCTGAACTTTTTCTAAGCCCTTTTTATCAAGTGAAATAGTATCAGCACGTACTAAACCAACGATTTCAAATTCTTTCATTTGTTGTAATTGGTTGAGCACCGTGGTCGAACCTAAGTGGCCCGATGAATACAAAAATACACAGCGGAGTTTTTTCTGAGCCACTAGAGAGCACCTTCAAACGCGTTTTGAAAAGGATTATAGGTGCTACAATATTGGCAGACCTGAATATGTTTGGGTAGGCGGCGTTCACATTTAATGCACATCCGAGGTTCTTGTTCAACCTTGCCATCCATGCTGCCGTCAGCGATGTCGAGATCTTGCATGCGCTCTATTAAGTTTTCTTCGGTAAGACTGGTGTGTTCTTTGAGTAAATCCCACATGGCCATATTCGCTAAACATAAAAAATCGAGTCGCCGCTCTAAATCTTCATTTTTTGAACGAGCTTGATAATCGGTTTTATTAACGGGCGCTTTGTTACGGTGATATTGATAGCCTTCTTCATGCATTAGTTTTCCTCCTGATTTATATCGCCATCAGTAGTGCTTGTGCTTACTTCTGGCTCAACGTTTGTTTGCGCTATGGGAGTGCTTGCAGGGGCATACTTGGCCATCCTGTTTTTCTTCCATATTCGATAACGCTCGGTGAGCTCTACTAATAATACCTGCAATCGTTCAGCTAGTAAATAAAAAACAGGGATCATCAAAAGGGTCATGGTCGTACTGACAGCGATACCAGCGATAAATGCAGTGGCAAATGGACTCCAGCGTACGCTGAATTCAGGCATCCCAATCGCCATCGGCATTAATCCGGTGATGGTGGTGATGGTAGTCATGAGAATTGGGCGCATGCGCTGATGACCGGCAGTAACCAACGCATCCATGAGCTCCATACCTTCGGCTCGACGTTGGTTGATAAAATCAATGAGCACGATGGCATCATTGATAACCAGTCCTGCGAGCCCAATCACTGCCATGAAACATTGAAAGGTAAACCAAGCGCGTTCCGGCCTTATAATGTCTGGGCCTAAAATGTTGGCACTAATCCCAAATAATGACATGACGAAAACCACACCGATAAATGAAAAGGCAATGTTCGACATAATTATAATCGGTTGGACATAACTTTGGAATTGTGAGGCTAAAATGCCGTAAATTAAAAAGATCGCGATGCCAAAGGACAGGGTTAATGTTGCATAGCTGCGTGTAGTGCTTTCAGCTTCACCACTAAAGGCAATGTTTGCGCCTGCATATTGTTCTTGGTGTTGATCGTACCATTCTTGAATAACATGCGTTGAATAAATCGCACCTTCTTTTAAATTACCGGTAATAGTAATGCTTCGTTCGAAATTTGTGCGCACCAAACTCACCGGCGATGATTCGACTGCTAATGAGCCAATATCATCGAAACGGACTATGCGTTGATTATTATCATTGGTGATAGGTAAGTTTAAAATATCACTAATTGATTGCGAGGCATGTGGTGACATGCGAACGCGAATGGGCACATCTTCATCACCGCGGCGTAGTTCGCCAACATAGGCGCCATCAAATATAGCAGCTAAGTGATTTTGTGCTTGGAGTGGTGTTAGGCTAAAATTGGCAAGTTTGTTGTTATCAAATTCAAAGCGCAGACGTTCTTTGTGTAATTCGCGATTATGTTGTAGGTCAATAGCGCCATCAAGTGCGCCGCCTTCTTTCGATTCTGATTTCATCCACGCTAGTAAATCATTTGCCAAGAGTTCAACGGCTTTGTCATTAATACCACTGATGCGTACATTAACTGGGGCGCCTATTGGTGGACCGTCTTTTTTAGGTTCTATTTTAATCTGAATGCCTGTGCCGTCATATTTTCCCTCAAATTCCTTACGCATATCTTCAATTAGATGGTGTGGATTATCAAAGGTTCGGATGCTTTTTGAGGCCAACTCAACGATGATGAAAGAAAATTGATTGCCTGGTACGGAGTTATAGGAGCTATCGATGGTTAATCCGCTGACACAGGTGATATTACCAATAACTGTTTCGCCACGAGCCATCATGGTTTTAGCTACATCACGGGCACACAAATCAGTTTGCTCTAAGCTTGAACCTTTGGGCATGCGTAAATGTACCCACAATTGGGAAGTATCTGATGGGAAAAATTTAATGCGCATTGGTGGGGTAATATCGAGATCTTTGGCAACGCGTGGTGTACTGATGACGACTAAGCCGATGGCAATAAAGAATGCAATGACAATCCCAAGAATGCATTTAAATGGATGAGCTAAGTTCCATAATAGTGCTTTTTCATAGATGGCGTGTAAGCGTCCAATCATTCCAGGTCGTTCTTTGAAATCTGCTTCGTCATGCTCATGAATTTCTTCTTCGCCAAGCAAGCGGCTAAGGTCGACGACGTGTAGTGGCATAAAAATCAGACATTCAAGTAAACTGATTGCTAAGGCGATACTCACAGCGATAGGTACTAAGGAAAAGAATTGTCCAATAGCACCACTCATCAGGAGCATCGGTAAAAATGCAGCAAGGGTGGTCATCGTGGCCGAGCACACTGGCCAAAAAACTTCAGCCGTACCATCAATGGTTGCTTCGCGGATGTGCTTGCCTTTTTCGCGATGACGGCGGATATTTTCCAGCACGATAATCGCGTCATCGACAATAATACCTATTGTTAAAACAAAACCGAGGAGGGTTATTTCATTAATACTGTAACCCATGATGTAAAAAACGATCAGGCTGCCAATAAAACTAAATACAATGCCAGTAATGGTGAGAACAGCTGCGCGACTATAGTAAAAGATATAGACAGCGAATGCACCTATAGCGAAGGCTTTTACCAAGGTGCTTGGTACAAGTGCGGCGATGATGCCACACAAGACACCAATCCCGGTGCCGATATACATAACGCGACTGCTTGCTTTGGTTAAAAACCAGAACAATGCTAAGACAACAAGAATACAAGCGGCGAACAAACTGGTTTTCAGTACATCAATACTGTCAGAAATAATTAGTGTTGAATCAAGATTGATGCTGTAGGTGATGTGATCGTTTTTGTGTGCCTTGATAAAATCTTCAACGATTGGGATGCAGCGCTCTTTCACGCTAGCGGCGTTGGCAGTCGACTCCTTTAATACTTTACAAACTGTTGAATCTTGTCCGTTATAATTACTAATAAAACCACCAAAAATATTGGTAAAAGTGCTATGCTCCCAGTCCATTAGATCGGCGACACGCACATGGCTGCCATTGCTATCGCTGCGCACCACAACGGCGGCGACGTCCTCTTTGGTATAGGCAATATCATCAAGAATGACGCTTAATTCACCATTGGCAGATTGAACGTTACCGCCTGGAAGCAGTTGTCCGGATTGACGTAGGGCATGCGTGACTTGCTCAAAGGTAATGCCATAAAGTTCGAGCTTGTCTGGAAGCAGCGCAATATCGAGTTGCTGATTTTCTACGCCAAGAATTTGTACTTTTTTAACCCCTTCTATTTGTTCGAGTCGTGTACGTAATTCTTTGGTTAATAAAACTAAAGATCGCTTGTCGAGTTGATCCGATTCTTGCGTGTGCAATAAATTAATTTGTAAAACGGGTGCCCATTCATCGACATCATTGATAAAGAACTTCGGGCTGAGTGGTTCGCCATTGATACTTGGTAATAAATTTTGTGCGCCAAGTACACGAATACGCATTTCATCGTACAATTTCATGTATTCGACATCATCGGCCATTTGTACGATGACTTCAGACATACCGTTTAAAGATGTGGAGCGCACATAATCGAGGCCCTCCATGTCGCGGATGCTGTCTTCGATGCGCTCAGTGACTAAGCGCTCTACATTTTCAGCGGAAGCACCTGGATAAGCAGTGCGAATGGTGAATTTCCCAAGACTGAAATTAGGGAATTGATCGACGGGCACAAAGCGGCTGGCGATGCCGACACCAAAGAGCACTAACGCAATAAAGGTAATGTTTAAAGCAATACTTTGTTTTAGAAAGAAATCGAGAAAACGTTTCATATTTAATCCGCAGTTCCTAACTGAGGTTTAATGAGTGCGGATTCTGCTGAAAATTGTTGATGTTGTACAACGGCCATGTCTTGATCCCAGCGCAATATGATAATTGGCAACCAAGTTTTATCATTGAGCTGCACGCGGTTTTGATCAAAGCGCTGCACGATAAATGATTTTGGAATCAAAATACTTTGATGCGGATCGGGGATGGCTATTTGCAAAGTACAAGAAATGCCACCGCTTGACTCAGGGAATAAACTTGCTGGCGCTTGTAGAATGACTTCGCGTTTGCGTGTTTGCGCATTAAATTCAGGGCTAATGGATTTGATAGTGCAGGCGATCGGTTTACCACTTTGGTTTAATGTGACGGATATATTTTTCTGCTGACGCAGAATCGTGACTTCTGCTTCGCTCAAGGCAAAGCGTATAATTAAAGTCCGCAAATCTTGCAATTGAACAATGGGTGCGCCAATTTGTGCAAGGGCGTTGGCTTCACTATAGCGTTTGCTAACTGTCCAACCTGGTGGAATGTGAATGTGATGTCGTCGCTGTATTTCTTGAGCGCGCGCAAGTTGCGCTTGGGCAACGGCAACTTGTTGAGCACTGTTTTCGACGCTGGCTTGTTGGCGTAGCACTGCAAAACGCGCTTGATCTGAACGAAAAACAATGGCATCACGTTGTTCGTCGCTGGCAACAGCTTGCTTAATTAAGGTGTCTATGCGCTGTTTTTCATCGAGACGATATTTTGCCTCTGATTGAGCAATAGATAAACTGGCCTTCGTGGTTTGTAGCTGGCTTTGCGCTTGCTTCAGTTGTGCTTCGGCAAGCTTCACATCGATAAGAGCAAGGCTGTCATCTAAGTGAATAAATTGTTCACCTTTTGCTGTTTCACCAATATCAAGCGGAATTGATTTGATGCGTGCATTCACTTCGCTTGCCAAATTAAAGCTGTAGACGGCTTCGGTATAGCCAATGAGTTGACGATTAATAAACGCAGGATGTTCGAGGGGCTTCCATTCTTCTTCGGCAATGATGAAGCTACTTAGTACAAGTAGGGCGAGTAAGCGTATCATGGCTGTTCCTTTAGAATAAGCGGCATGACGGAATTGACGAAACGATCAGCCATGCTTTCCGCTTCAATGACATCGCGAAAATTACGTTGCCATATCCAGCCGTCGACAACGGCGGTTAATAAATGTCCAAGCATATCTTTGTCAGGCCAATCTTTAAATACACCTTTATCGATACCTGCCTGAAATAATTCACGTATAATGCCTTCCCATTTACGGTATAATTCTTGAATGGCATTTTTAGCCTCGGCTGCAAGTTCAGGAGCTTTATCTGCTGCATTCCATAATTGGAAAAATAAACGTATTTCTTTAATGTCTGAACCAACAACGGTGACAATGACGGTGCGCATGAGTGAACGCATGGCTTCGGCATAATTAATATTATCAGCATCAAGTTGACCTTGGGCTGATAGGATTTTTTCCTCATTTTTTGCGCAGACATTTATGCAGCAACGCAAGAGTAGATGTTCCTTCGATTGGAAATACTCGTAAACCGTGCCTTTGCCGACTTCAGCTTTATTGGCGATGTCTTCAATACGTGCTTTAGCAAAGCCGTGTTCGCTAAAAACTTCAGCAGCGGCACCTAGGATAGCTTGGTGCTTAGGAGACTGTTCAGTGAGGGGTACCATGGCTTCTCCGACTGACTGGTCAGTCAGTTTAGCAGCAAGGGCAAGCTATGGCAAGATCCAGTGTGAAAATATAAACTCTATTATTACAGTGATTTAAAGTATTTAGCTTATGGTAGATCGCGATACATTTGCCAGAATAAAATCCAAGGATCAAGGTGAATGAGTTCACCATGGTCGAGTACTGCAAAGCTAAAGTGGCTATGTTCAGCGACTCCGACTCGCACGCCGGCTCCTTCAGCGTATTGAGTACCGGCGACAAGTGAGCTGTGTTCAGGGATGGTGAGATGAGTCATGTGACAAGATGTGAGTATCCAGGTCGTTCCGTCATCCCACTGACGAATGCCGCGCCAACGATTATTATTATGTCCAGTTTCAGTAGCATTAAAAAGAAAATGATTATCTAAATTAATTGGTGCAAAAAGTGGAGTGCCGACCGGATGATTAATATCGAGACCGCCATGTGCAGAGGCACCATCGTAAGCACCCATCCAGCAGTCTTCGCCACGATAACAATCTTCAATGTTTAAAGTATCCTCAGGGAGCGGACACCATGGATGTATTTTTTCAGGACAAATACTTAAGGAAGCATCTTGCACAACAATGCGTGCATGTCGTCGTGGCGGTTTGTAATGACTCGCATTCTCTTGTAAGCGACAATGTCCATGTGTTTCGAGCATGAATTCAAAAATTGCATCGACTGCGTCGAGCCAAATATGGAGACCCTTTATAAGCAAAGGTTCATAAAAACTTTTTTGTGTGCCCACTTCTCGTTCGACTCGTACATTTTCTCCATCGATGCACAAGTCTGCCCAAAACCCATAGACGGTTGTGGCAGCTGGTTCAGTTTTACCGATTTCGGATAAAGTTGTGGTAATTATTTCTGCCTGAGTGGCTACTAATTTAATGGACACGCAGGTGCCATCTAGACGGGTAAATGCCAACGTTTCATCATGAACTAATTCAATGGCAGTGAGTGTTGGCTTAGCAATTCGATTTGCGATCATTTCTTTTTAAAAATGTAATTAATAAATTAAACTTTGTAAACAAAATTACTTGCGTTTACGGTCATTGATGCGCTGATAGCGGTAGTAGACCTCTAAGCTCAGGCAGCAGTAGGCAGTGCTGAGTAGGCGACCAACGTCTTCGATGTGATGACTGATGCGGCCACCGGTTTTTTCGTAATCCCAGCTGCCATTAAAGCAGCCAGTGCCATTGCCGTGTTGGGCTTCAACTAACATATCTCGAACTTGGCCATTCCAGGTTTTCCAATTTTGTCCACCGTACTGAAAAACAGCTAAGGTATTATAATACATCCAATAAGTGTTACATGGCCAGCTTTTGGGCACTTGTTCATCCATAATGGTATTAATTAACGAATCGAGCATGCCGTCACCAGGTCGCTTACCTAAAAAGACACCGGCTAAACCGCCGACACATTCTATCGGACGACGTTTTGCTGGATCAGGTGCAGCTGCCATTTGACCAAAATTAAAACCAATTTGATTACCAACGGAATCCCAGGTGTAGGCGAAATAAGATTTTTCATCACTGGAAATGCTATTTGGGTCTTTACCTGGATTTGATGCACGCCAATGACCTTCAAACCATTGTTTTGATCCTTCCCAGCCATCACCAACGTCGAGGCCTGCAGATTTAGCTGCTTTTAATGCCATGACGCACCAGCCAGTAACCGAGGCATCAATGCGCTTTGGATTGGCGCGTGTATAATCCCAACCAGTACCATAGGGATATTTATCAGTTCTAGCCTGGCGTTCGAGTAACATATTCACGCCTTTTTGCGCAGGCGCTTTTAATTTAGGATCCATGGTCATCGCGTAAGCTTCGCAAATGGCCATGGTGCAGACAGGCCCTTCATAATTTCTTTTTGTTGTACCAAAGGTGCCGTCGTCGTTTTGGACACTGATTAACCAATCCAAACCTTTTTGTACGGTGTCTTTAAATTTACCCGGTGTTTTATGGTCATAACCAGCACCTAAAAAACATAAGATTGCATAGCCGGTACAAGCGGTATCACCGTCGCCATTAGCATTAGTGCGCGCAGTGCCTGGCTCACATTTAGGATTTTCTTGGCAATTATCCATGTAGGCATCGACGTCCCACATGCCGTTATCACTTTGATGTTTTTTGAACCAAATTAATGCGGCATTAACAGCGCTTTCAGAAGCGCGGCTACCGCCATTGCGACCAACAGCGCGTTTTTTACCGCCACCGGTACGCGATCCAAATGCACCTGATGCGCCGCCGCCAGCACCGATAGCCATAAATGCCATAGCGCCACCAGCTTCAGCGGTAGCGACTGCTTCTTCGCGTCCTTTCGGCTCGACAGCTTCTTCTTCGACAGGGTCCTCGGTTTCCATTTCTTCAATAGGAACATCAAGGTCAGTTACAATCGGTTGGTCGGTAATGATCTCGTCTTCAATAGTTACGTCGACTTCTTCTAAGGTGCGCTCTTCTTTTTCTTCTTCTTTATCTTCTGGAGGTGGTTCGATAGCGGCAATGCGCACTGGCGGTTCTTCTTCGTCCATCATCGCGCCAAAAACTATTAAGCTCATGATCAGGAGCAGTAGGGCATGCACGGCGAGACTGATGATCCACGCAGGTGCGGCGCTGACTTTTAAATCTTCGTCTTCTTCTGTTACGATGTCGTTTTCATCGTCGATGAAATCATCATCAAAGTCTTGGTCATCAAAGTTATCCATGTTCGCTCCAAAAATGCGCAACGATTATGCACATTTGGAACACAGATGCCTATATCATTTCAGAGACGAATTGATATGCAGGAGAGACTATTTAACTCACTATACTCCTAAATACCCTATTTTTAGTGGATCACTCACTTCCTTAGAGATCATTTTCAGCATGTTCGAAGTGGCTCAAAGCGACCTGTGGAAGCTGAATTTGCGATTTGTCATGGCCTATCGTGCTCCATTACCCAACCCAACGGCTTGGTATGATATGCACAATGATTTGTGTGTGGCCTGGCTCATTGAGAAGGGTTACGTTGATATTAGTACCGATCAGGGCAGAGAGCGCGTGCACGCCGGGAATTGGGTTTTTCAATCACCTGGATTAATATTAGATCAGGTCTTTGCTCCGGAGACTCATATTATTTCAATGCGTTTTCGCCTTTTGTGGCCGAATGGTCGTTCTTTATTTCATGATGCACATTATGCCGTTGTCGATAATAAAAAATTACCCGGATTTAAGGCTACAGTTTTAGCCCTGCTGAAGAAATTTCCAAAAGCTATAGATTCGCGTGTAAATATAGACCGCATGGAATTTAAATCTGACCTCGCGGATGCAATTGAATTAGAAGTGTATCGACTCAAGTTTTTGCATGCTTGGTATCAAATAGTTATTGGACTTGGTTTTATTCCACGGGCACAGTTAACCGGAGACGAACGCGTCAACAAGGCAAGTGAAATGTTGGGATCGTTGCTCAAGTTAAGCAATGTGCCGTATAAAAAAATAGAACGTGAATTATCTATATCACGTGCGCAACTTGATCGATTATTTGTTCGCCATTTACAACGTAGTCCCAAGGCGGAATTAGATCGATTGCGCTTACAGTATGCGCGTGAGCAATTATGGGATACCAATGCACCAATTAAACAAATCGCTTTTCATCTTGGTTTTAAGGACGCTTCGCAATTTGCCCGTTGGTTTAAACGTTTGGATGGTCGTAATCCCAACGAGTCCAGATTAGAGAAGGTGCCTGCTGTCTAAGATTTATTTAAGGAGGCGAAGTCGGCTCCAGATGGATTTTGGAAAGCGCGTAAACCAAACTCTGGCAATATCGATAAGATATGATCAAAGATATCACCTTGAATGCCTTCGTATTCAATCCAGTTGGTATTGTTGCTGAAAATGTAGATTTCAATCGGCAGACCAGTTGGGCTTGGTGCCAGCTGACGAATCAGGAAGGTCATGTCTTGGTGAATGAAGGGTTTGTCTTTGAGATACTGAATAATGTAATGGCGTAGGGTGCCGATATTAGTGAGACGTCGTTTATTCGGTTCGAAGTTTGAATTTTTAATTTCTTTTTCATTGAACTCATTTATTTCGCTGCGTTTACCATCGAGGTACTCAGTAAGAATTTCAAATTGACGTAAATTTTCTATTTCGTTTTCGGCAAGGAAATGAATGGTGCTCATATCAATACTGACTGAACGTTTAATTCGTCGACCTCCGGATTCAGACATACCACGCCAGTTTTTAAAGCTAGTTTCAATAAGTTTATGAGTGGGAATGGTGGTTATTGTTTTGTCCCAGTTTTGCACTTTGACGGTGTGCAGGGCAATATCGATGACATCACCATCGGCACCATACTGCGGCATTTCTATCCAGTCGCCAACTTGAACCATTTTATTCGAACTCAGCTGAATGCTGGCAACAACTGATAAAATAGTGTCTTTGAATATTAACATCAAGACTGCAGTCATTGCACCAATACCACTGATAAACACCCATGGCGAGCGGTCGAGTAAAATAGCGATAATAAATATCGCACCAATGGCGCAGATAAATATATTAACTAATTGTAAATAACCTTTAATCGGATGTTTATTTGCTGATTCACGTTTATTGTAAATATTATTAACAGCGTTGGTAAAGCTCAAACCGGCGAGCATACCAGCAAGCACCATCAATGCGGTGCTAATGCTTTGAATGCCAAAAATCGCTTGCTGATATTTGTGCATTGCTGGCATAAATTGAATGATGTAATTAATTAATAGGAGTGGCGCGAGTAAGCTTAGTCGCGCAAATACATTGGCGTCGAGAAAGGCATCATCCCAGGTGTTCTTAGTTTTCTTGATAGCAGCAATGACAATTTTTGAAACATAGCCTTTGACAATCATGTAGAGTATCAATGAAACGAATAATAAGACGACTGCTTCGATACAAGCAGCAGCCCACATATTATCGGCAAACCAGGTGTCTTCGTATAATTTCTCAAACCAAGGTTTTACGGGTAGTGGGCTGGGATCGTTTGTTTCTGGTGGAGGAGTATTTTCGTCTGCCATGATTATCCTTTATTCCAAACAGATAATAATTCATCAATGTCTTGTTGTGGACGGGCCACAATGATATCTTCTCCGTCGATAACTATTTCAGCTGGTAATGGGCGTAAATTATAAGTGCTCGCCATGCTGATACCGTAAGCACCAGCATCGCGAATGGCTAAGATATCATTTAATTGTGGTTCAGCGATATCACGTTGGCGGGCAAAGACATCACCTGATTCACAGATGTTGCCAACAATGTCGACCGTCTTGCGTGGATTATCTGGATGTGTGATGTTTTGAATTTTATGATAGCTATCATACATGCACGGACGGACCAAATGATTAAATCCGGTATCGCAGCCAACATAAATGCGTCCATCTGGGTTTTCTTTAACAGATGTGACGGTGGTGTAGAGTGTTCCTGCTTCACCAACTAAAAAGCGACCGGGCTCGAGGCGTAATTCAATATTGCGGCCATAGCCGTCGCAGAATACCTGCATCATTTCAACGGCAGCGTTGCCAACTTTTTCTAAATCGATCGGTTTATCATCTTCGCGGTATGGAATGCCCAGGCCGCCACCAAAATTAATAAATTCCAAGTGCTGTAATTGTTTGGCCACGCTTAAAATAACCTGCATGGCATCAAGATAGACATCGGCATTTAAAATGCCGGAACCAATGTGCATATGGCAGCCAATTACTTGAATGCCGTATTTATTTTCAATGGCTTTGACTTGATCAACTTGGGAATAATACACGCCGAATTTGGTCAGTGGCCCTGCGGTTAAAACTTTTGCGTGCGCACCATCACCAATGTCTGGATTAAAACGAACGGCGGCTTGCTTGGCGCCGGCTTGTGCTAGGCGCTCGAGTCGATCGAGGCTGCCACAATTAATTAAGACACCAGCATCGATAGCCTGCTGCATTTCTGCATCAGTCATATTGTTTTCGGTAAATAAAACAGTTTTTGGATCAGCACCAAGATTAAGCACGTGTTTGACTTCACCGGGGCTGACGCAATCAATTCCAAAGCCTTCTTCTAACAGACAACGGACTAATGGCGGACATGGATTTGCTTTGACGGCATAAAGCAGTTGTAAATCGGCATAGGGGAGGGCTTGCTTCAGCGTGCGTGCACGTTCGCGAACGGTCTCCAGATCGTAGACGTAGAGTGGGCTACCGTGTTCGGCCATTAATTCTGCAATTGCAACGGACATCGCGATCCTCGGTGGGAAAGGCTAGGCTTTCTTGGGGCAAGTCCAAGCCTTGAGCATGCAGTTTCTGTACGAGACTGCCGATGTGCAAACGCTTCGATTCGATGATGGAACGCTGATAATCAACGATGCAGATTTAAATCTGATCGGTGAGTACGTAGTTTGGGATGCGCGGATCAAGCAACATCGCGCTCAAGCCATGGCTTATGAGCCCATTGTTCGCGCCTTGCATGGAAAGTCTGAATACACAGATGAAGTCAAACAGTACCAAAGCCTCTCATTAAAAGAAGATAAACCGTTGGCGATGCGTCCTTATCAACGTCAGTCCTTGGCCCGTTGGTTGGATCATAAAAAACGCGGGGTGATCGTGCTGCCGACGGGTGCTGGTAAAACCTATGTTGCCGTTCAGGCCATTTTAGCCGCACAGCGTAGTACGATTATTTTGGCACCGACCATCGATTTAGTGCAACAATGGGCTGCAGATTTAGAAGCACGCTTACAGGTGCCGATTGGTCAATACGGCGGTGGTGAGAAAAATTTACAAGATATTACCGTCGCTACCTATGACTCCGGTATTTTAATTATGCCGCATTACGGGGATCGCTTTGGCTTATTAATTTGCGATGAGTGTCATCATTTACCATCTGACATGACTAGTTTAGTTGCCGAAGCCTGTATCGCGCCATTTCGTTTAGGATTAAGTGCAACGCCCGAACGAACTGACGGTCAGCACGGACGATTAGAGGAATTACTTGGCCCCATTGTTCATCGTTCTGATATTACCGAACTCGAAGGTGAGTATTTAGCAAATTATCAAGCTGAAGTCTTAGAAATCGCGATGGACGAGGATGAATTTGCGGCATATAATGCGAATCGACAAATTTATTTAGACTTTGTGCGTAGTGAGCACATTAATTTTTCCTCTCCAGATGGCTGGCAGCAATTTATTTCTAAGGCTGCGCGCTCTGCTAATGGTCGTGCGGTTATGACGGCGTATCGAGAGCAAAAACGTTTAGCTCGTGCCAGCCAAGCAAAATTGCGTGTGTGCTGGGAATTAATTCAGGATCATCGAGACGAACGCATAATTGTTTTTACCGATGATAATGCGACGGCCTATGAATTGGGTCGGCGCATGGTTTTCCCCGTGTTGACGCATAATACCAAGAGTGCTGAGCGTAAGCATATGCTCAATCAATTTCGCTCTGGTGTCTGGCCTGTTTTGGTCACCAGCCGCGTATTAAATGAAGGCGTCGATGTGCCCGAAGCGAGTGTCGGCATAGTAGTGAGTGGTAGCGGCACCGTGCGTGAACATGTTCAACGCCTTGGACGAATTTTGCGTCCGGCACAAGGCAAGGTGGCCATTCTTTATGAGCTAATTTCAGCTGGTACCGCTGAATCCTATACTTCAGAGCGCCGTCGTAGTCACGTTGCCTTTGGTCAGCAAGAGCAGGATTTCGAAGATGCTGAATAAAGAAACGCTGCGTTATAAAATCGATGGTGATGCTATTAAACCAACATTTATTGGGTCTAAGGGCACCTTGCTTGATTTAAGTAATCAACTATTGGTATTTTGGCAATCGAAGTTGCAGGAAACACGTGCAGTTATCAATGACGAGATTACACCTTATTTATATCGCGCGCGTAATTTGCAGGTTTCGCGTGGCCTCAATAAATTAATTGAAGACCGCAGTGAATTTACTGAGCCAGCAAATCAAAAAGAATTTCGCGAACGGGCCTTTGCAATTTCAACCGCAGCATTGTCACAGCCATGTGCTGATTTGCGCGAACATCATAAGCAATTAGCACAGCAATTAAACCTGAGTTCCAAGCAATTATATGATCAATTGTACGCCGACTTACCGCAGGCATCGGTTTTAAGTAAGGCCTGTGACTTAAGTGGGACTCAATTAATTCAAACCTATAATATGGCCCAGGCCCAAGGTTTATTGTTGTACGCCTCACAGGTGGACGTAGCGATAGCTGAAACCGATACCAATTTCCGTCGCAAATTACTCAAAGCGCTGCGCTTTCAGCGTTTATTGGCTAAAATAAAACAAGATGATGCTGGTAATTTACTATTATCAGTCTCGGGTCCATCAGCAGTGTTGGACCAACATCAACGTTATGGTTTACAATTAGCCTTATTCTTACCAGCCATTGCCTGTGCTGGTGATTGGGCTGTGACCGCCCAAGTGCGCTGTCCGCATAAAGAACGACGTAATCCTGTGCAATTATTTTTAGATAAGAGTAGTGGTTTGGTGGGACAAAATAAATTTTTAGGTTATGTACCAGAAGAAATTGAAGTGCTGATTAAAACATTGGGCGAAAAAAACCCCGACTGGCAATGCGATGATCAAGCACCGTTATTGGTCGTCGATAAAGGTGAAATAATTGCACCTGATTTACGCATCCAAACAGATGATAATGTTCATGTGATCGAGTTTTTTCATCGTTGGCATGCGCTACCGTTACGACGTCGCCTCGAACAAATCAAACAAGGCCAGGCCAAGCAGTTACTGCTGGGCATTGATCGCAGTATTCTCAAGCGCAAAGAATTCGCTGATCTGGCAGGTGACCCCTTGCTCGAAGAGCGCGGCTTTCTCTTCAGTAATTTTCCGAGCCCAAGTGCCATCCGTAAGTGCATTAAGGCACAATAGTTAACACTGTTAACATACCTTACCACCTACTATTAAGGCACTTATGCCAAAATATAATTAGTAAGTAAACGTTGACATATGTAATATGTATAATACTGTTAACATATGACAAGCCTCACGTTCTCTCTTCTTGTTACTTGGTTGGCGTTTGCTTTGGGTGCGCTCAGCGGAGCAATCATCGGTTGGTTTTTTAAAGACGAAAAATGGCTCGGTGGTTATGGATCACGCGAGCGTCGCATGGTTCGATTAAGTCATATTGCCTGGATCGGTGTAGGCCTCATTAATTTATCCTGGGTTGTAACCGCTACACATATTGGTGTGGAGTCATGGACAGTCAGTATTTTATTGTTGATCGCTAACATTGCGATGCCACTGGTGTGTATGCTCACTGCTTGGCGTAAATATTTTTATTGGTTATTCCCAGTCCCAGTTTTTTCGATTTTAGCTGCGGTAAGTTTAATTGTTCCTTTCATTTTAGATAATCCTCCAGTAGTAGGGAGCTGAAAATGCATATCGCATTAATTGCCATGAGCGGTATTCGTGCTGTTGACCAAGAATTACTTGAGCTTGGTTTAAATTTACCGGGCTTTGTTGAGCGTAGTAAAACAATTGCATCCTTACCGAGCCTCGGCTTATTAACGCTGGCTGGCATGTTAGAAGATCAGGGTCATGTGGTCACCTATCATGAGGCAGCAACTGATGAAGATCGTTTAGTCTTACCAGACCACGCTGATTTAATTGCTATCTCTTCATTAAGCGCGCAGATTTTTGATGCCTATGAAGTTGCTGAAATGTATCGTGAATGCGGTATTCCTGTCGTCATGGGTGGTTTGCATGTATCAATGATGCCAGACGAGGCATTGCAACATTGTGATAGCGTAGTTGTAGGCCAGGGCGAATTAGTCTGGCAGCAAGTCGTCGATGATGTTAAAAATGATTGCTTGCAATTATGTTACCACGCCGATGAAAAAATCGGTGTATTAAAACAATCGCCAATGCCAGCATTTCATTTGCTTGATATTGAGCGCTACAATCGCATCACTGTGCAAACTAGTCGTGGTTGTCCGCATCATTGTGAATTCTGTGCGAGTTCGATTTTAATTAGTTATGCTTATCAGCAAAAACCTATTGAGCGTGTGCTTGCCGAAATAGATAAAATAAAAACTCTGTGGGAACATCCGTTTATTGAATTCGCAGATGATAATAGCTTTGTGAATAAGCGTTGGTGGAAGGAATTCCTGCCCGAATTACGCAAGCGCGGGATCAAATGGTTTACTGAAGCCGATATCAGTGTTGCCGATGATGACGAATTATTGGAGCTCATGCACCAAAGTGGTTGCAAGCAAATTTTAATTGGCCTAGAAAGCCCTGAGTCTTCAGCACTTGATGGATTAGAAACCAAACGCAATTGGAAGCAGGATCAGGCTGCACGCTATATTGAGGCTATTCAACATATTCAGTCATTCGGAATTACTGTTAATGGTTGTTATATTTTAGGCTTAGACACGCATGACGCATCCTGTTTTGATAAAGTTTTTGAATTTGTCCGTCAAACCGGGCAATTTGAAGTGCAAATAACGATACAAACTCCGTTCCCAGGTACGCCATTGTATAAGCGTTTAAAACGTGAGGGGCGCTTACTCAATGAAACGGCCTGGGACTTTTGTACCTTATTCGATATCAACTATCAGCCCAAACTCATGAGCGTTGAAGAACTACGCTCTGGTTTCCGCGACCTAATGGCGCGCTTATACAGTGAAGAGGAGACCAAGCGTAGGCAGGACGCATTTTGGTTGCAGCTTCGTGATCGAAAATCACCTCTGCGTCAGGTCTCATAATTCACAGACACATAAATGATCCTTTTTCCCATGTTAGAGACTTAAAAAACTATTAAAATAATTAGAAAATGGTGTTAGAACTTCATAGAATGATTTAATTTCATATGGAGTAATAGATGACTAAACGCCAAATGATGTATGAGTGCTTATCCGGTATAGATACTCCAATGGTGCCGTATTCAATCAAATTCACAGTCGAAGCTTTGTGTAAAATGAAGCAACATTTCGGACAGGCCTTCGATCCGATCATAGATACTGGTTCTTTCGTGGTTGCATCACATACCAACAATGGTTGGCAAGAAGTTCGCCC
Organism: Planctomycetota bacterium; assembly: GCA_028280785.1. Taxonomy (GTDB): domain Bacteria; phylum Planctomycetota; class UBA11346; order UBA11346; family UBA11346; genus JANQLF01. Next base: position 1,215 of record JANQLF010000001.1, on the reverse strand, counting down.
AGGATATTGGAGAGATTACTTTGGTGTCATTTGGAATAAAACGAGTGATAAAACACTTGGTGTGGTTGAGCAATCTCCAATTCAGGATTACGACTTTGCAAATTATCAATTTCCTGACACTGATAACCTGCCAGTTTATGATTTTATCAGAGAGGATAAAATAAAGTATCCAGAGCATTTTCATATGATCTCCATAGGTTTCACTTTGTTCGAACGTGCGTGGACCTTGATCGGTATGGAAGCATTAATGATTGGTTTTTACACAGAACAGGTTTTTATACATAAATTATTGTCACGCATAACCGATTATAATGTCCAGGTTATTAAAAATGCTGCTGCAATTGGAGTGGATTGTGTGCATTTTGGTGATGACTGGGGTCAGCAGCACGGCCCTTTAATTGACCCCAGTATGTGGCGCGATTTTATCAAGCCGTATTTTTTAAAAACTTGCAACGTAGCAAAAGAATGTGGTTTGTTAATTAGTTTGCACAGTTGTGGTGACGTCAGTGAATTTATTCCAGATATGATAGAGTGCGGTGTTGATGTGTTTGATCCATTCCAGCCTGAAGCGATGGATATTTGGGCATTACGAGAGCAATACCGCGACGATATTGCCTTTTGGGGTGGTTTAAGTGTGCAACAGGTTTTGCCTTATGGCAGTACTGCTGATGTTGAACGAGAGACGAAACGCTTGCTTAATGAGATGGCACCTGGTGGTCGATATATTTTATCGCCATCGCATTCGGTGAGTGGTGATGTGCCAATGGAAAATATTCAGGCATTTTTAAACGCTGCTCGGCAACAATGCGCACCAAACCAATACCTTTGATTATCAAAGTTTATATATATGGAAAGTAAAGGAATAGTTCTATTTTGTGATATCATGCTCGTTCAATCAAAGATAGCACTTTTAAGCCGTTGAGGAGATCAGCATGACGGATGCAATAATTTCTTATCGCAAAGCATATGATGTTGTCGTTGTAGGTGGTGGACCAGCAGGTGTTGCCGCTGGTTTTGCTGCAGCACGTTTGGGTAAAAAGACTTTAATCGTTGAGCAATTTAATTGTTTGGGCGGGGTGGCAACGGCAGGTGGTCATGGACATATGTGCTTGTACAGTGCTTGGGGTTCATCAACTGTGGTTGTCGGTGGTATTCCGCGCGAAGTGGCGTTACGTGTTGCTGATGAGGGTTATGGTGTGGTTACGGCAGGTAATG
>JANQLF010000144.1 GCA_028280785.1 Planctomycetota bacterium | reverse complement strand
CTTCAAGCTCGAGGCCACGATTACTCATGCAGGTGACCGAATGTTCACTGGCAGGCTGACCGTTGCCGGCGGCAACACCGGCACTTTGCACCGTAATGTCAACTTGGTTTTTCTCGGCTTCTGCGCGAATGAGGCATTCGAGCATCGGACTACGACATGTATTACCTGTACAAACACAACAAATATTCATGTTTCTAGGTATAGTCAGGATTTACGCCAAAAAAAGACCGGCCCATCAACTTGCCAAGCTGGGCTCGTGACTATGCTGCGCCAGCCTACTGAGGAGCTCCTATGAAAGTACTGGTTGTTGGTGGTGGTGGACGTGAACATGCCTTAGCTTGGAAGGTTAAGCAGAGTCCACGTTGTAGTGAATTATTCATCGCACCCGGTAATCCTGGTACAGCAGAGCTTGGCACCAATGTGGCGATAAAGGCTGAAGATATCGAAGGTCTTTTGGCCTTTGCTGTTAAAGAGCAGGTTGATTTGTGCATTGTTGGCCCAGAAGTACCACTTGCTGATGGTATCACCGATCGTTTTCAAGAAAAATCGATTCGTTGTTTTGGACCAAGTAAGGCAGCCGCCGAATTAGAGGGCAGCAAAGTTGCGATGAAGGAATTTTTACGTCGCTATAATATTCCAACGGCACCTTTTTCTATATTTGATAATGCCAAAGCTGCACATGAATATATTAATCAAGTTGGTGCACCGATTGTGATTAAATGTGATGGTCTTGCTGCTGGCAAGGGTGTAACGGTTGCGCAAACAGAAGACGAGGCACATGACGCCGTTGCTAAAATAATGGAAGATCATGTTTTCGGTGAAGAAGCCGGTAAACAAGTTGTTATCGAAGAAATTTTACGTGGTGAAGAAATAAGTGTCTTTGCTTTTTGTGATGGTCATAACGCAGTGTTACTTGATTACGCGCAAGACCACAAACAGGCCTATGATGGTGACGAAGGTCCGAACACCGGTGGGATGGGCGCGTTTACCCCAGCGCCAAATTTATTATCGGCAAAAGACGAAGATGAAGTCGTACGCCGCATAGTAGTGCCGACTATGAATGGCTTGGTCAAAGAGGAGCGACCTTTTGTCGGTGTCTTATTCCTTGGTTTAATGGTCACGAATAATGGTCCAAAGGTGATCGAATATAATGTTCGTTTTGGTGATCCTGAATGTCAGCCATTAATGATGCGTTTGGAAACAGATATTTTAGACATCGTTGATGCGTGTATTGATGGCAAGCTCGATGATATTGAATTAACGTGGCGCGATGAGTTAGCAATCTGTGTAACTTTGGCAAGTGGCGGTTATCCAGGTTCTTACGAAAAGGGTAAAGTGATTAGTGGGCTAGATGCCACTGCTGATGACATTGTCATTTTCCATGCAGGCACTGCTGACAAAGATGGTTCTATATGCACCTCAGGTGGCCGCGTGCTCTCTGTGTGTGCTTTTGGCGATGATGTGAATAGTGCTCGGGAAAAAGTCTATGCGGCTTGTGATGCGATTGAATTTGAAGGTAAGCATCTGCGTCGTGATATAGGTTGTCGCGAAGAGGCGCGTAAGCAAAAAGCTTAGGCTTATGTCTCGCGAACGTCGCATCCGCATTATTTGGATTGTTAGTCTGTTTACTGCTATCGATGCATGGATTTGTGTAGCAGCCTTATGGACGGTCGCCGTATTTACTGAACCTGATCAAATAAATGCAGTGGCGAATAGCTTAACCTGGGTCACTTCAGTAACTGCTACTATAGCAACCATTTCGGCCTTGGTTTTGATGGGCATGCTGGGCCGTGATGAACACAGTCATGGTGAAATGATCAATAGTAATCGGTGTTGTTTAATCATTGCTGCGTCGCTGTTTTCAATGTTTCTGTGTATGCTCTACAGCTCGGTCAATGCCCTGTAAAATGCTGGGAAAGGCACTGATGGGCCTCAACGTCTTTGGACCAAACGCAGCTGCGAGCTGTCAGCAGCAGGGAGTATCTGATTAATGAAGCATTTCTTGCTCGTATGTGTCCTGGCTACTTTTATTGGTTGTTCTGGATCATCGTCACGCTTTAAGGGTTCCTATTATGATGATTTTGAGGTCTTTCGTGATTATCGTTTAGCTACTGAAGACACTGATCCACAGCCTGCTTGGGCACTCAATGACTATCGTATTGTCGTACGTTCAAAACGCGGTTTAGGTATATTAAACGAAGGTCCGGGCAAACAAAAATTTTATAATAATAAAGATGCGAGCCGCATTGGTTGGCCTACCTGGATTGATGAAGATCGCATTATTGTCGGTTCTCCTGAATTCATGACCAAAACGGAAGAGGGCGAAATTACCCAATCGAATGTGGTCTTACGCATGATTAAAGCAGATGGTCTGAAGCTTGAGGAAGATGGATTTGTTGGTGATATCAATGCCTATTTCACTCGTGCTCATGATCGAATGACCATTTTTGCTCAAAAAGGCGAGAGCATAATTTCCTTATCGCCACATGGTGCATGGGAAGAATACGACCAGGGATTTTTTGCCCAGCCACAACGCGGAGGTAGTGGCGTTTGCTTCACCACAGTGCCAATAATCGAAAAAGATTATTGGACCGGTAAAACCGGTAACGGTAAATTAATTGTACGGTGGGCGCCGGGTCGTGTGGATATATTTCCTAATTGCTTTCAGCCACAATGGTGTGCTGATGGTGGTATAGTTGCAACGCGATTAAAAGGTGAAATTAAGGCAAATAAAAATTGGGATTGGACCTTACTTGATAGCGATGTGGTGTACATCAAAGCAGGTTCAAAAGAAGTTCGTGTCGTGCGCGAACATGCCCATTCACCAGCACCTAATCCTAAATGTAATGTTGTAGCTTGCGTTGGCCGGGCCGGACATCTTTATTTAGATAATCTTGATAAGGATGGTGGTACTGAATTAGTGCCAGAGGGGAACAAGCCGCAATGGAGTTACGATGGCGAGCGCCTGTTGACTGAGGTGCCTGGTCTTGATGACACAACGAATTTACGTGTATGGGTATTCCGTAATAAGAACGAAGTCACCCAAGAATCTACTGCCAAGCTTAAATAAATGCCTGCTTTGTTCGCGTTAGATGACGATGCGCTTTTGGCTCATTGCCGCGTGAAACAAGTGAAATCAAAGGGCCCTGGTGGTCAGCATGCACAGAAAAATGCAACGGCGATCCAATTATATGAACCGGAATTTGATATAGAAGTTCGTTGCCAGGATTTTCGCGAAGTGGAAGCGAATCGGAAACGAGCCTTGCGTGAAATGCGTATTCGTTTGGCTGTTCACCAACGTGGTTTTGGCAGTGTTGATGATTTGAGTAAAGTCATGCATGATCAAAAAATTAAATGTAATGTAAAATCGGAACAATTTCCAAAAGTTGTGGCGATCTTACTCGATTTATTTGATCAGCATGGCTATGAAGTTGCCAACGTGGCGCAACATATTCAATCTTCGAGCAGTCAAATTATTAATCTATTCAAACAGCATAAATATGTTTTCTCTTTTGTGCAGCGGCAGCGAGCGTCACTGGGGCTTAAGAAATTGCATTAATATTGGGACTTGGCAGCTGCACTTGTCGATCATGATGCCAGCATGCAAATGATCATTGGCGTTGGTTCTAATAAAGGAAACAGGGAAGCGTTTATACAGCGTGCACGTCAACAATTAGAAGTAGACGAATGCTATCGCGTTTTGGCAGAAGCTCCGTTTTTTGAAAATCCAGCCCAAGGTGGGCCATCTGGTCAAGGTGATTTTTTAAATACCGCGTGGTTAATTGAAACCAATTTTGGACCCCATCAATGTTTGCACCGCTTGCAGGGTATCGAGCAAGACCTTGGTCGTATTCGAACGGTGGAGAACGGAGTGCGTACTATCGATTTGGATTTATTACTTTGCGACGCTGTGCCGATTATAGATAATGCGGTGTTAAGCATACCACATCCGCGCATGCTTGAACGCGACTTCGTTATGCGACCCATAAATGCAATTGCACCTGATTGGATTCATCCAATAGTAGGACAATCAATGAACGAGATATTTGAGCGTAACTATGTCTAAGGCAAACGGATTGCATATTGCCATCGAAGGGGTGATTGGTTCGGGTAAGACTACCTTAGCCCATGCCTTAGCTGATAAATTAGGCGCAATACGCTTATTTGAATCCGATATAGAAAATCCGTATCTAGAGCGTTTCTACAAAAACAAAGACAAACATGCCTTGGCTTGTCAAATGTGGTTTCTACAGGCACGTGTACGCCAATTTTCAAATAATCTTCCAAGTGGCATGCCAGCTGTCGCTGATCACAGCTTGGTTAAAGAACGCATTTTTGCCTCGATTAATTTGAGCGATGATGAGTTTACCCTCTATCAACAATTCGCTGAATTAATGATGCCGTTGGCAACATTTGAACCTGACGTGACGATTTATTTAAAGGCCGACTTGGGTGAGTTGAGTAAGCGCATCAGTAAGCGTGGTTTACCGATGGAATATGCTATTGAGAAAACGTATTTAAGTGAGCTCATCAATGCCTACGAGCAGTATTACGCTGATGTGCAACATGAACGCGTTTTAGTCGTCAGTACCGATTCGGTGAACATTGCTGAAAATGAGGCAGCTTTAGAGCATTTGATCAAAGCCTGTATGGAAGCCGGTCCTGGGCTGAGTTACTGTAACCCAGTGTCCTGACGACGCTTGGATCTGTCATTCAGTGGCAAATCCTGTGCTATTCTTCGCTTGCAAATAGATCCTCGGCTTCAACATGCGTGACCGCTCCCGTCAAAGCGCCTGTCCACAATTGGACGCAGCTGTTGCTGCTGGTGGACTCACATGTTTGAAGGCATATCCGAACGCTTTAACGCCATTTTTGATAAGCTCCGTTACGGCGGTAAATTAACTGAAGAAAATATCCAAGAAGGCTTACGCGAAGTCCGTCGAGCGCTCCTTGAGGCTGACGTCAATGTTCAAGTTGTTCGCGACTTCTTGAAAAATGTTACCGAAAAAGCCAGTGGCATTGATTTAATTAAAGGCGTAGAGCCAGGGCAACAGGTTGTCCAAACCGTGCATGACGAACTCATCGCATTGATGGGTGAGCCCGATGTGGAAATTCCATATGCTAAATCAGGGCCAACAGTCATCTTAATGGCTGGTTTGCAGGGGGCCGGTAAAACCACCACTGCGGCGAAACTTGCAAAATTATTACTGACAAAAGATAAGCGGCCGTTATTGGTTGCGGCTGACTTACAACGCCCGGCAGCTATCGAACAGTTAAAGGTGCTTGGCGAACAAATTGGAGTGCCGGTTTTTCATGAGCCAGGACTCGAACCACCGAAATTATGTGAAAAAGCTTTAAAGCATGCCACGGCTGATAACCGCGATGTGGTTATTTTAGATACCGCTGGTCGCTTGCACGTTGACGATGCATTAATGGCCGAGGTTGCCGATATTCATAAACGCACCAAGCCGGACCAAACCTATCTGGTTGTTGATGCTATGACCGGGCAAGACGCAGTTAACAGTGCCAAGGCTTTTGATGAGCGCATGGCTTTAGACGGCGTTATTTTCACCAAATTGGACGGTGATACCCGTGGTGGTGCGATTGTATCCCTGCGTCAGATTTTAGGTAAGCCAATTAAATTTGTTGGTGTTGGCGAAAAGATGGATGCGCTTCAGGAATTCCATCCGGATCGTTACGCACGCCGCATTTTAGGCATGGGTGATATTCTTTCATTTGTTGAAAAAGCCCAGGATGCCATCGATGAAGAAGAGGCGAAAAAGCTAGAAGAGAAATTCCTTAAAAATAAATTCGATCTCGACGATTTTGCCAAGCAACTCGGCACCATTCAAAAAATGGGATCAATTAAGGATCTTCTTGGTTTGATTCCAGGTGTTGGTTCTAAATTCAAGGCACTCAATGTTGATGAGAGTATTTTCAGACGCTATACAGCGATGATTTCATCAATGACTGCTGCTGAAAAAGCGCGTCCAGAAGCAATTGATATGAGTCGTCGACGTCGCATCGCCAATGGTTCAGGTACTAGCACGCATGATGTGCAGACTTTGCTCAAGCAATTTCAAACCATGCGTAAAATGATGGGTAAATTTGGCGATGTTAAAGATTTGGCCGCGAGTTTACCAGGTGAGGGTGATTTAACACCTGAGCAATTAGCGAATCCTGGAGCATTCATGCCTAATCCAAATCGATTATTTTCTTCGCGTGAAGACAAGGCTGCTCAGAAAAGGGCTAAGGCTGCGCGCAAGAAAAAGAAAAAGATGAAGAAAAAGTCTAAAAAGTAATCAATGCTTTTATCGAAACGTTTATCTTGCATCGCTGCATTGATAGACGACCAAGCGCAGACTTTGATTGACATTGGTTATGATCATGGCCATTTACTGCATTGGGCGGCACAGCAAGAGTTTCAATGCATTGTTGGCATAGAGGTGACAGATCATTTTGCCGATCGCTACCGCACATTGTATGGTGATGACGTTGAATTGCGCACTGGTGATGGCTTAGGGCCGATTAAGGATTTCGATAAAAGTGACTGCGTTGTTATTGCAGGTTTAGGCGAAGAGCGCATACGTCAGATTTTAGATGCTGGTAAAGCGTTGTTAGAGAATATTGATCAAATTATAGTCTGTCCCAGCAGTCGTGATTTCAAATTACATGCATTTATGCGAACGCAGGGTTGGTATGCCGACCAAGAGGAATTGATTGATGAGAATCAACGCCTGTATTGCGTCAGTAGCTTTCGTACTGGACGAGAATCCTGTGCTGATGAAACAATTTTAAGCATTGCCCCACGAATATATGAATGTGACCGAGAGCAATTTGATATATATAAACAGCAGCTTCAGGAAAGACGATTAATCTGATTGGATTTTATGATAGTCAGGATGTTTTCTCATAAAGGCATCGGCTTCGAATTTATCTATTTTATCGTCGCTGTTGCTATCTGCTGCAGCAAAAATGTTATCTCTGTCAGGGCGTCTCGATATCGGTAAACCAAAATATTCCATGTAGTCGATATAGCCATCTTTATTCACATCACATTCTTGAAAACGAATGCTGAGAAAATTGGCGATACCTTCAGGTTTTTCTTCGCGCATTGAATCCGCACTTGGAACGCAGCTGGATAAAAACAGTGCTAGTAAGAGGCTTATGTTAGTCTTCATTCTTGTTCCCACTCGTCTTCCTCAGAAATTAGCTGAGGGCGCCCTGCTTTCAATAAAAGAATGGTAGCAATGATGAAGCCGATGACAGCGCCACCAATATGGGCGAAATGCGCAATATTGCCGATGCTGTGACTGGTTAATCCAAAAAATAGATCAAAACCGATTAGCAGTGGCATAAAATACATAGCTGGAATTGGTATGGGTAAAAATATCAAATACATTTTCACCTTGGGGAAATTCATGGCGAAAGCTACAAGTAAACCATAAATGGCTCCCGATGCGCCGACAGCAGATTCGTGATAGCCATAGTATAATTCTTTAGCTTCCTCCTTTTCCAATATGCTGAGCACTTCATGTCCAAGGACTGGATTGGTGAGGAATTCATTTATGGATGCTCTGTTGATCCCAGCTTGTATGAGCGTGTCTACGAGTTGTTGGTGTTGGAAATAGTTTACACCACTGTAAATGAGACCAGCACCTAATCCGGCGATGATAAAGAAGAGGATAAAAGTTTTAGACCCCCATATGTGTTCGAGCAACGAGCCAAAGGACCAGAGTACATACATATTAAATATAATATGAAGGTAGTTTACGGGGCTGTGGAGGAACATATGGCTAATGAATTGCCAGTAGCCAAATTGTGGGTTCTCTAAATAAAAAAGCGCGAATAAGTTTGTAAACGACGGGTTAAAGACCTGTTGGAGTATGAAAATAACAATACAAAAACCAATAAGGTACTTAGTTGTCCCGTAGTTTTTATTCATTAACGGCAGCAATCCGGAATAAAATAGCGTAGACAACTGGCACAATAACCATGATGAGTACCGTAGCGAACATGAGACCAAAGATGATGGTAACGGCCATGGCGACGAAAAAGGCATCGCCAAGCAGGGGCATCATGCCTAACGCAGTGGTCAACGCAGCCATCATCACTGGGCGCAAACGACTGACGCAGGAATCTATAATGGCATTGTACGGCGTATTGCCTTGGCTTAATTCCAAATTGATTTGATCAATGAGTACAATGGCGGCTTTAATTAACATGCCTGACAAACTAAGAAATCCTAAGAGCGCCATGAAGCCAAAAGGTTGTCCGGTGCATAATAAGCCAATCGTAACGCCGATTATGGCGAGGGGTACGCAGATAAAAATAACCGCTGGTTGGCGTATAGAATTAAA
>JANQLF010000218.1 GCA_028280785.1 Planctomycetota bacterium | reverse complement strand
CACTGCGTCTGACTCGCATCTAATTTTAAGAGCACCGCTAAATTTTAATGGCATATTTGCTGTATAAATTTAGTTAGGATGCCGACGATAGCGATTGTTTCTAAGATGTCCGATGCTGAGCGTGATGAGATCCGCTCGATTTGTAATGGTGATGTAACGTTTGTTGAGTCTTCTGAAGATCGTGATGTTTTGGCGCGTGAGGGTGCGGACGTTGAGATTGTGTATGGCAACGTTCGTGATTTTGAGTTGTCGCAGTTGCCGAAATTGTCGTGGGTGCAGTGCACCTGGGCGGGGGTCGAGAATATTTTATATCCGGCGATGATTGAGCGGCGAGTGGCTATTACCAATGTGCGTGGGCAGCGTGGACGCGCTATGAGTGAGCATGCGATTGGGGGCTTGTTGTATTTATTACGCGACTTTCCGCAGCAGCATGTGAATAAACAGAAGCACGAGTGGTCGAATAAATTAAACACGGGCATGATTGATGAGAGCAAGGTTTTGATTTTAGGCTTAGGTGCTATCGGTAATGAATTAGCGCCGCGATTAAAAGCACTTGGCGCGACTGTTTATGGGGTGAATTCTGATGGGCGTGCGCATGCTGATTGTGCGGCTTGTTATACTTTGGAGAGCATGAGTGAGATCTTGGCCGAGATTGATCATGTGATTTGCTGTTTGCCAGCGACGCCGTTAACCAATGGGAAATTAAATACAGATTTCTTTGCTGCGCTGAAGAAGGGTGCTGCCTTTGTGAATATCAGTCGCGGTAGCGTCGTTAATGAGGTTGATTTAATTACGGCGATTGATGATGGGCAATTATGTGGTGCGGTTTTGGATGTGACCAATCCTGAACCACCAGAAAAAGATTCGCCGTTGTGGGGCCATTCACGGATTTTATTAACTGGGCACAGTTCCTGGGCGCCACGTGGGGATGATGAACGCGCAGCATTTCCCATCTTTTGCCATAATTTAAAATTATGGTTGGATGGGAAATCGAGCGAAATGCGTAATTTAATAGATTACGAAAAGGGCTACTAAACTACTTCGTGCCGCCGAAAACTACAGCACGCTTCAATTTACTGAGTGCTGCCGGAATATCGATTTCCTTAGGGCAGGCTTCCATGCAGTTAAATATTAAATGGCAGCGCCATAGGCCGTTGGTACCGTTGACTTGTTCGAGTCGTTCAGCGCCTGCTTCATCGCGGGTATCCGCAACAAAACGCCAAGCTTTTAATAGAGCTGCAGGGCCGAGGTAGCCGTCATTTTTCCAGAAGCTTGGGCACGACGAGGTGCAGCAGCCGCATAAAATACATTTTGCTGGATCGTCGATGTGCTGTTGATCTTCCGGCGATTGAACGCGTTCTTTAACCGGTGCAGGGCTGTAGCTTTCGAAGTAGGGTTTAATCGCGCGATATTTATGGAAAAAATGCTCCATATCGACGACTAAATCTTTGACGACTGGGAAACCTTGCAGGGGGCGTACTTCAATAATGTCGCCGGGAATATCTTTAACCAAGGTTTTACAAGCTAAGCGTGATGAGCCTTGAATGGTCATGCCGCAAGAACCACAAACCGCGTGGCCGCAGCTACGGCGATAACTGACGCTACCGTCTTGTTCCCATTTAATGCGGTTAAGCGCGGTTAAAATACGCTCGTTGGGTGTGCATTCGATTTTAAATTCCTGCCAACGTGGAGCACTGTCTTTGCCCGGAATAAAACGTTGGATACGGAAGGTTTTTGTGACGTTACCAGTTTCACTCATAGCGCGCTCCTAATACTTCCGTTCTTTCGGTTTCATTTTTTCGAATAATTCTTCTTCCCAGCCATCTTCAGGATGATCCTGAATTAAATAGACGGTGCCATAATCAAGGTCGATGTTGCCATCGTCATTGAGGCTGGCGTAGGTATGCTTCATCCAATTTTCATCATCACGTGGTAATTTTTCTTCATCTGGACCATCTAAGCGGAGGTGGGCACCGCGACTTTCTTTACGGACTAAGGCGCCTTCAATTTGCGCTAAGCTGAAGTCGATCATGTAACCAAGTTCAATGGCTTCGAGTAAATTGGTGTTAAAGACATCACCTTTATCGTCGATACCAATGTCTTGATAACGCTTACGTAATTCGAGCACTTTTTCTTTGGCTTCCGTTAAAGTTTCGTGGGTCCGGCGAACCGACACATTCGACATCATAATTTCAGCGAGCTCTTTGTGCAGGGCACCAGAACGTTCTTTGCCTTCAGATGATTTAATCGTGTCGACTAAGTCATCGACACGTTTTTGTGGATTGTTTGGTAAATCACCGAGTTGAATGGCATCAACATTTTTAGCCACGTGTAAACCAACGCGACGACCAAATACCACAAGGTCGAGTAACGAGTTGGTGCCAAGGCGGTTAGCGCCATGTACTGATACGCAGGCGCATTCGCCAGCAGCGTAGAGACCTTCAACAATATCGCCTTGGGCATTTAATTTTACGCGGCCGTCATTATCGGTTGGGATACCACCCATGATGTAATGTGCAGTCGGCATAACTGGAACTGGTTCGTCCCATGGCTTAATGCCGAGATAGGTGGTGGCAAAATCAGAGATCTCAGGCAATTTCTTCATGAGTTCTTCTTTACCGAGATGCATTAAATTTAAATACACCCAATCATCAGCACCGATTTTACCAGTTTTCTTAATGCCGCGACCTTCGAGTACTTCTTTATACATGCATTGCGCAACCATGTCGCGCGGGGCAAGGTCTTTTACCGTTGGCGCATAACGCTCCATAAAGCGTTCACCTTCGGAGTTGGTTAAATAACCGCCTTCGCCACGTGCACCTTCGGTTACTAAAATACCGAGACCTGATAAACCAGTCGGATGGAATTGTACGAATTCTAAATCTTCAAGTGGTAAACCGGCGCGTAAAATAATACCAAAGGCATCACCCGTATTGGCTTGGCAATTGGAAGTAGTGGCAAAGTTGCGGCAGCTACCGCCAGTTGCGAAGACAACGACTTTGGCATGCACGGTATGGGTTTCACCGGAGAGCATGTCTTGGGCAATAATGCCGACGCATTTTTTCTTATCCTCAGATAAAATAACATCGAGGACTTGGAACTCTGAGTAAAAATGCACCTGTTGTTTAACGCATTGCTCATAGAGCGTGTGCAAAATAACGTGGCCGGTACGGTCAGCAGCATAACAAGCGCGGCGTACGGCGGCTTCACCAAAATTACGCGTGTGTCCACCGAATGGACGTTGCGCAATGCGCCCTTCTTTAGTGCGGCTAAATGGCACACCAAAATGTTCTAACTCATAAATAGTCTGCGGCGCATCATAGCATAAAATGCGTTGGGCATCTTGGTCACCTAAGTAGTCGCCACCTTTGACGGTGTCAAACCAGTGCCACAGTGGTTTGTCTTCTTCTTCATTACCGAGGGCTGCGCCGATACCACCTTGGGCTGCGCCGGTATGACTGCGTGTTGGAAATAATTTGGAAAAGACAGCGACGTCTGCTTTGGTACTGGCCCAATAAGCAGAATATAAACCCGCGGCACCTGATCCTACAATAACAACATCATGCGAAATAAGCATGCATTCGTTCCTTAAAATAATCCGGGGTTATAAGCAGGTATACGCGATAAACGTTTCAACGTGTCGGTGTCATTGCGAATTTGTGCATTGCGTTTGCGCACGTTGAGCGCCCACAAGGCAAATTCTTTACTATTGCTAAATATATATGAGCGATTTTTTTCTGCGAGTGTTGGGTCTTTTTGGACAATGGTACTTAATGCCCACTCATCGAACGCTTTGCCACTTTGCTTGGCTTTGCTATCGACATCACCTTCTTCGTTATTGAGCGCTGCGTTAAAGACCTCACCAATGCTGGCGCTATCATAATCACTGCGGTGGGTGTGATGTTCCAGGTAATAAGCGAGTAAATTTAATTCACGTATTTCTCGTGTTGAGTCATATGATTTAACGAATGGCGTCGGTGGGCTGCCGCTACTTTCACCAACTGGAAATCCATCTTGGACATAGAGTGCTTTTAATTCAGCTACGCTTTTTGGTGTGGTGATATTAATAATGCCCATGGATACAAAAACAAAACCAAGCGACCAAAGAATAACCGCAGCAATGCCACGCATTAACGGCTTCGGCGCATAGTCATGAATAATACCGAGGACACCATTGATGCCGTGGTATAAAGCAAGAACTATAAAAATGACATAGTAACCTTGCCACCACGGATTGTTGAGACGATGGGCAACGGTGAGTCCAGTAGAGACAGCGTCACTGGTAAAATGTTGAATGCCGAAATGGCTAAATGCGAGGAAGATTAACAGCAGTGCCGAAACACGCTGCATCATCCAGGCAAAACGACCGGTGCGTGAACTGACGTACGGAGATGCCATTAGGGTGCACCTCCAGGAATCAATTCAGAACCAAGCGCCTGCGTATTCATATGCAGCAGAAGTGGAATAGCACCGACAATCAGCAAAATCACAATTAAGGCGATTGCTAACCAGAACAATTTTTTAGCTGAGTGGGTTTGTTCGAGGACAAAGTCTACGAGAAGGAGGCGCATGCCATTGATGCCGTGAAACAGCAGAGCGGCATAGAGCATGATTTCGCCAAATTTAAAATCTGCCTCTTGGAAGCGGAAATAGAGCAGGTCATAACGCATAGGGTCATGGCCAGCTTTGGTAATCGATAGGATGTGGAAGAATAAGAAGAAGACCAAGGCCAGGCCGGTGATGCGATGAAGCACGTAGGAGAGGCTGCCGGTGAAATAGCGATAGCTGCCACCCATACTGGCTGGCACCCAGTTGGTCATGGCACTTTTGGCACTGCGATCGGGTTCGTACATGTGTCCAATTCCGTTAGGAGGTGATTGGGCGGGATCATGTAAGCGCACAAACTGGCCGCAATTGCGAGTGGCAGAGCCTAGGCATCGAAGCCTGCTTGTTTATAGGAAGGCCCTGCTTGGAATGCGTATGCTGCATGAGTCGTGTTTAGGAGGCGGATTTCTTGCTCAAACATGACGCAATCTGGGTTTTCGGCCTCAAATCGGTCCAATTCAGCGTCTCATTGTCAAAAACTAGTGCAGTGGTATTTGGTCTGGTTTTACGTCCTAAGTTACTTGTTTCAGAGCCTTTGCTGAATCCGCATATTCCCATTGACGAAGGGGAAGTGCTCTCTAATGTTTCGCGCCCATTTGACGGTACGTCCTCGTACCAATGCTGCAGTCCATCCGCTTTGAATGGAGACGTACCTCGGACCTGCAGTGCTAACCACCCTGGTATGTCTTCAGAACAACTACCTCCGTGCAGAGGAGGCAGGAGCCATCACTGGCCATCGTTAATCTCGCTGATCTTATTTCAGCTGGCGTTCACTACGGTACCAAAGCGAGTCTTTGGCATCCACGTATGAAGCCATTTATTTTTGCACGTCGTAATAATGTTTACATTATCGATCTCAAAGAAACTGTTCGTGCATTAATTGAAACCCATTACTTCATTAAAAAATTAGCAAGCAAAAATAAATCAGTTTTGTTTGTTGGCACCAAGCGTCAGGCCAAGGACATCGTCCAAGATACCGCATTAAGTCTCGGTATGCCTTACGTCACTGAGCGTTGGTTGGGTGGTACATTAACCAACAACGAAACAATCCGTTCTTCTATTCGTCGCCTTGAAGATATCGAATCTGAAATGGCAATGCCGGATTACGCTCGTCAATCTAAGAAATTACAAGCTCGCCATACTCGTGAGCGTCGTCGTATTTTGCGCAACCTCGAAGGTGTGCGTAATATGACCAAGCTTCCAGATGCTGTTGTTGTTATTGATCCCATCAAAGAACAAACCGCAGTTGCTGAAGCACGTCGTTTAAATATCCCAGTAATCGCTCTTGTTGATACTGACTGCGATCCATCACAGGTTAACCTGCCAATCCCAGGTAACGATGATGGTATCCGCAGTATTCAGGTTATTCTCAATGTTGTTGCCGCCGCTTATAAAGAAGGCAAAGCACAACAAGTAACCAAAGTGAATAAAGACGAAGAAAAAGGCGACGCAAAAGCTGCTTCTTCTGATAAGCCCGCTAAAGCTGCTAAGAAAACCGCTAAGAAATTTGGTGATAAGCAAGTAGAAGGTGGCGAGGCCAAAGACGTTAAAAAAAAAGTAGAAGCTAAGATCTAAACTAACGAAGCCGCCTGTTACAAGCGAGCAGGCGGCTTTTTTAATCAAAAAATTCCTAAGTGA
This sequence comes from Planctomycetota bacterium, assembly GCA_028280785.1. GTDB lineage: Bacteria > Planctomycetota > UBA11346 > UBA11346 > UBA11346 > JANQLF01. Next base: position 765 of record JANQLF010000218.1, on the reverse strand, counting down.
GATACAGAAAATGGCTATTACAGCATCAATGGTAAAAGAACTCCGCGAGCGCACAGGCATCGCGATGATGAAATGCAAAAAAGCACTCGAAGAGTGCGACGGTGATTTAGAAAAAGCTGTTGAGCATTTGCGTAAGCAAGGCTTGGCCACTGCCGACAAAAAAGCTGATCGTGCTACTAACTGTGGTGGTGTTGGTTTGGCTCTTGGTTCAGGCAAAGCAGTTATCGTTACCTTAACCTGCGAAACCGATTTCGTATCTGGCAACGATGTATTTAAAACTTTTGTTGGTGAATTAGCGCAAGCTGCTCTTGATGGGGGAATCACTGATGTAGAAGCACTGAAATCTGCTCAAGTTAGTGGCACCGCAGTAAGCGATGCGATTGTTGAGAAGATTGCTCAGCTTGGTGAAAACATGCAGTTAACCGCTGTTGATGTTATCGAAGGTGATGTGGTTGCAGGTTACTTGCACAGCAACGGTCAATTAGCCACTGTTGCTGCTGGTACTGGTGATGATGGTATCCTTCGCAATGTTGCCATGCACATCGCTGCATCGAGCCCAGCACCAGCTGCATTAAACCGCGACGGTGTTGATGCTGACTTGGTTGCTAAAGAGCGTGAGATCATTGCTGAATCTGACGACGTCAAATCTAAGCCAGAAAACATTCAACCGAAAATTGTCGACGGTAAAATGAACAAGTTCTACAAAGAAAATGTTCTCCTCGAGCAGGAAATGTTGGTTGATGCGGAAAAGGGTTCAGTTGAGCA
>JANQLF010000202.1 GCA_028280785.1 Planctomycetota bacterium | reverse complement strand
GGATCTCGCAGATAATTTTCGAAATGAAGTTGTCGTAATTGTTCTTGCTCAGTATTATGTTGACGACAACGATGACGGAGCTTTAAGCCCTTAGATTCTAGGCTTTGACGTAATCCATCAGCAGCAAAACGTAAAAACACGTCTTCCCAAATTGGATTTGGTAAAATAGCGGTAACACCAGTTTTAGTGTGGCGCCAATTAATGATGGGCAGGAGAACTTCTGCAATCTCTGTGTCGAGATGCTTATTTAAAAAGCGTTTGATCTGAAGGGGTGTCACAGCTTATAATTTATCAGGGAATTCTAGCTTATAAGCAAATACATGGTACCCGCCGCTAGGGGCGTTGTTGGTGTCACCTTTTATATTCGCATCCGACATTTGTCCCTTAAAGAATGGGAAGCGTTGTTGTAGGCCATCTTCAAATCGACTAATGACGGTTGCGGTATCAAGACGCCCAACGGATTGGGCACGGCCGTGAATAGTGACCATTACATGTCCCTGGTCTTTGCGATCAATGAGAATTGATTGCAAGGATATTGGACATTCGTTTAAGTCTTGAATGCTGGTGATGGCGGCAAGTAACTCATGAGAAATACGACCAGGGCGACGTTCACCGTCAATAAATGCCGCTTTGTCATAAATCTTTTTATGTTCTGCTTGTAGTGCTTTTATTTGATTATTTTTGTCTTCTGCGTTGGGAATAAGGCCACTGCCGTTTTTACCAACGAGAACATCTAGACCATCATTAACTTTACTGTTAACTAACTGTTGATTGACAAATGACCAAATTAACAGAGCCGCGGCAATGATAGCTGCGAGACGCAGGGTGCCGCTGGTTTCGCGAAACTCTTTGGTTTCACGATGTTGTTGGTGCAATCCATCTAATTTAATGTTTTCAGCCTGGCAGGCGCCAAATGCTGGACCCCATGAAGATGGGAGTTCTGCCAACGTATCCATTTGACTCGGCGGCAGACTTACAGCGACGCGAGGGTATGGATTAAATACAATAGCTTGTGCATTCAGTTGTTTGCCGCATGCGCTGACCAAAAATGGTACGCGCGCACCGGAACCAGAAATATAAATATTTTCGATTGATATTTTTGATAGTTTTAATTGTGCCTGCGCGAAGCGGACAATGTTGTTTATATTTTGAGCGAGGCTCGAAGCCTGGCGGTGAATAAGGTCTTTAATATCGTCTGGTGTATTTTTATTGAGCTTGCCCATCAAATCACGAGCAGCTTCTTTATCGATGCTGCGTAATTCACTGATGTCATTTACCAATTCGTTCATGCCGGTATTGGTGCTACGTAAAAATAATAATTCGCCTTCTTCAACGATGCTGACATGTGTATGTTCGCCACCAACATCGACCAGGACACCATTGCCACCTTTTCCTTGGGCTTTCCAGCATTCATAAAGCCCGAGTCCAGGTGGGACCAAGCTGACCATGCGGCCTTTGTTAACTTTGAGTGCTTCGTTTATGCGATCGACTAAGCTGCGCTTTGTCACTGAGGTGAGAATGCGCATGTCACCGGTACCACCGGTTTTCGTCACATACCAGTTCACGAGGGACTCGTTTACTTGATCACCGAGATTCGATTTCATTTCGAATTCAATGAGCTTGGCTAGACGGTCCTCTGGGCAGGGAGCCTGCACCAAGGAGCCGAGTAACATATCATCGTGGTGTATGATTACCCGGACAGCTCCTAGGGACCCTGAAAGGGGGATTGTGCCTAGGGTGTTAATAGGGTCTTCGCCTTCTGGGACCGGAAATTCGTCAATTTCCTCGACACTATCTTTACTACTTTGGACGACGCGGATTGCAGTATGTGTGATCTCAACAGTGCTAAACATGGCGGCTATCGAATCCAGAATTCGTCTGATGGCAATGGTGGATTCCAACACATGAGAGATACTGGAACTTGCACCGCGCACGCCTTGCTTGTACCATCTTCAAACGTCATAGAGTCTAAGCCCAGTCTGGATTAAGAATAATGCATATTCGTTTTTGGGGTGTCCGCGGTTCTATAGCTACGCCGATCAGCAGTGAGCAGCTTCTGGTCAAGGCGCGAGCCCTATTGCAGCAAGCCAGCAACGAAGACATCGCTTCAGATGAGGCTATCGATAACTTCCTGAGCGAGACCGAGCATAGTTGGACCTATGGGGGTAATACTAGCTGTGTCGAAGTGAGCTTTGACGACAAGGTTTTCGTTCTCGATGCGGGTACTGGTATTCGCGGTCTAGGTGCTCAATTGATGGCTGATGGGCGCGGCAAGTCTCATTCCCTGCATATGTTTTTTACCCACTTTCATTGGGACCATATCTGCGGATTCCCGTTTTTTGGACCTATCTATCAGCCAGAGCAGATCATCAATGTGTGGTCAGGGCGTAGCGACGCCGAGCGATTACTAGAGATTCAAATGAATGATGCGCATTTTCCGGTGAAATGGAATATGCTCCCAAGCCACGTCGAATGTAACCAGATTCCAGAAGACCAAGAAGTTGACGTCGCAGATGCCAAAGTGCGTATTTTGCCAATGATTCACCCTGACAAGGCTTATGGCTATCGTATTGATCACCATGGCAGCAGTGTTTGCTATTTGACCGATACCGAGGTCTCAAAGCAGCCTGAACGCCTTGCTGAACATTATGCCAAGTTCGTAGAGGGCGCAGATGTAGTCATTGTTGACGCGATGTACGGCTTCCTTGAGTACCATGACCACATCAACTTTGGGCATTCTACAATATTCAACTGGATCGACTTTTTCCGTGAGAGTAACATCGGTGAGCTAGTGATTTTCCATCATGACCCATTGGCCAGCGATGAAGATATTGGCAACCTCTGTGCGAGCGCCGAACGCTATCGCAAGCTCATAGCGCCAGATGTAGAATGGCGGGTTTCAGCGGCTCGAGAGGGTCAGTATTGGGACCTAGGCGACCGCAGCGGAACCCAGGTAATAAACCAATAGAACGCTCTAAATCGAGTCTGAGAATCGTCTTGATATCTTAGCGAGTCCCATAACCTGCCGGACCCTTTAGAGGCGGCAATGCGGATTTTTTCAGGTAACTCGAATAGACAACTAGCTTTGGCTATTGCGCAGTCGCTCGACCAGCGTCTTGGGGAGATGACATGCAGTCGTTTCCCAGATGGGGAAATCAAGGTTCAGATTCACGATGATGTTCGCGGCGCTGACGTGTTCATCATCCAATCGACCCATACCAATGAGTTCCTGATGGAAACCTTAATCATCGCCGATGCGATGAAACGAGCCTCCGCTGCCCGCATTACCTGTGTACTCCCATACTACGGTTATGCTCGTCAGGATCGTAAGCATGACGGCCGTGTGCCGATCACTGCAAAATTAGTCGCCAACTTATTTACGACGGCTGGCATAGACCGTGTCTTGGCTGTGGATCTTCATGCGATTCAAATTCAGGGTTTCTTTGATATTCAGATGGACCATTTATCGGCTTTGCCAGTTTTAGTCGATTACTTAAAGCAAGATGATTTAGAAAACCCGGTCGTATTAAGTCCGGATACAGGTTCAATTAAAGTTGCTGATAAAACTGCTAAGTTACTCGGTGCGAACTTGGCTATTATTGATAAGCGCCGTACTGGCGACTCGCAAACAGAAGTAGCAAATGTTATTGGTGAAGTGAAAAATTGCGATGTCGTCATTATGGATGACATGATTTCTACAGCGGGCAGCATGGTTAATGCAATTGTTACTGCTCGTGAACGTGGTGCACGTCGTGTAATCCCAGTTACCTCTCATCCCATTTTATGCGGTAGTGCTTACGAGCGTTTATCTGCTGTTAATTTGGATGAGCTGGTTGTTTCCGATACCATTCCACTCAAAAGAAGATTTGCGGACTTACCTATTACGGTTCTGAGTGTGGCGCCTTTATTGGGCGAAGCGATTCATCGCATCCATACGAATCGTTCGGTGAGTTCACTCATTATTTGAAGTAATTACAAGGAGCTCAACATGAGCCAAGCAACAATAAGCGGTAGCGTCCGCAATACTTTCGGCACCAAAGCAAGTAATGCTTCTCGTGCACAAGGTCAGGTTCCAATGACTATCTCTCGTCCAGGGCAAGACAGTTTGCATATTACTGTCGCCGAAAAAGACGCTGAAGATATTGCGGACCACAGTACTAAAAAATTCACGATCCAAGTTGATGGTGCAGATACCGATGTAGTGCTCAAAGAAGTATCTCGTCATGTATTGAACGACCGTATTCAACACATTGATTTAATTGGTGTAACTGACGACAGCGATGTTGTTGTGAACATTCCAGTTAGACCACTGACGCAAAACTGTCCGGGAATTAAAGAGGGCGGCCTTTTAGAGCAAAGCTTGCGTAAAGTGAAAATCAAATGCAAAGTCAAAGACATCCCTGATCACCTTGAAGTTGATTTGTCTGATGTTGGCGTTGGTCA
>JANQLF010000195.1 GCA_028280785.1 Planctomycetota bacterium | reverse complement strand
CCAGCAACGCGTTCTTGGTCGAGCTGGTGCTCGACCTTCCCGGAGCAGCATCGGCTCAATACACGAATCTTATGATCAAAACGCTCTTGACTTATCAGCATATTTCGCATGGTCCTACTTTAGAAAGACATCTTTCATCAATTTATAGTATTCCAAATTGGGGAATCCCATTCGCCGACTTCTTTTCGACTCTTCCAAAAAATACATATAAAATTTCTTTATTAGGTATTCTTTGACCTTTTTATCAGGGATCCTTGTATCTATGACCTCAACAAATTCGGCAATTCGCTGGTCACCCTCTAAATAGTCTGTGTTTGCTGCTTTTGATGCCTTTATGCAATCATCTAAATCGAATTTCCAATTAATGAGCTTCATGAAGTTAAACAGGTTTATTTGTTCATTGAAATCTATGCAACCATCCACCAAAAGGCCCATCATGATGGCATCTACGAAAGCTCGCTGTTCTTCTTCACTAGCGTTATCTATGACAGATACACCGTGTAACCATCGACCTATACCTCGAAGCATGCATCGATTCTACGCCGGCTAAGGAAAGAGTCCACGAACCTTTGCAGCATGTTCACCAGCTTTGTTCAGCATTTTACTGGCCTTGGATTTATCACCGCTCGCTAAAAGGTAGAATCCAGCCACCGCAAAATCCTGCTCTGATTTGGCAACCGCTACTGCTATATTGGCGGCATCAGCAGCCTTTAATTTGCGCCAGATATTAATTTTCATATCCGTTCCCTTAGTACGCATAGTCGCTGAATCTTCACTCGCCGCGACGAGTTCAACCTCACCGCGCATCATTGAGAAATAAAAGCGTGGCTTACGCTTTTCGCTCGCGGCGGCAATGGTGCGTGTCTGCAATAAGCCCTGGTATTCCTTCAGCACCTCATCCGATAAATTAATGGTTTGTGCCTTTTTCTTGGCCTCACGAGCAGCTTTACGCTCAGCACGCTTACGTTCTTTTTCTTCCTTAGCTTTCTTTTTAGCTAACTCAGCTTTTTCGCGTTCACTTGGACCGCCGTCTTGATAACCAATTTCTTTGGGATTGATGCGAGCCTGGTATTTGACATCAGTCATGGTCGTACGCTCATCCGGTGATGAAATGCGCGACGGTTGGTTGCCATAAAAATCACTACTGGTGATATTTACTGGGAATGGTGTCGAGGCAAAAAACGGACCAGCACCTTTGCTATTTTTACCGTTTGAAAAAATACAATAGCTAATGTCAACACTCGCATACTGCGTATACATGCCTGATGGCCAACCCATATGAATGGCTGTGTCTTTGACCACATTATTATCAAAAATACAACGATCGATAATCACGCGTGAATTGGTGTCGGGAACGGTATAGGCAAAAACTGCGCCGGCATGATCACCTGCGCTACAGTTTCGCACGGTACAATTGGCCATTAAAAACTGTGGTTCGATACCATTTTGTGAAACACCGTCATTATAAATCGCACCGCCGATACCTCCTTGACCGCGTGGTCCAGCATCCAAACCACCACCATTGCCAAAGGCATGACAATTTTCAAATAAACAATTAATATAAGAAACCTGACTGCCTAAATTCACTATCGCACCGCCATTTGAACCAGCGCAATCTTTAAACACACAATTCGACACTTGGAAATGGCGTTGACCAGTTGCACGAATCGCACCACCAATATCCGGACCATCAGAGGTGCATTTACAATTTTCAAAATAACAGTCGATAACGGTTAGTGAACCATCCCACTTGGTATTATTTATTGCTGCACCTTCTTTATCGGTGCGTGCATTAATAAAACGCAGACGCTGCACCGTCATGTCGACCTTCCACTCTTTGGTCAATAACTTGGTTTTTTCCATGCCGTCCAAGGTAACCAGACCCATACCATCAATCGTCACCGATTTTAAATCACCAATATTCAAGGTTTCGGGGCACTGAATAGTTACTGGCTTACCACCGGTATTAAAAACAATCGTACCGCCTGCTGCGACAGCTCGCTTCAATGCCTCAAAGGTAACCGACTCGGGCGTGCCCTTACCAATGACATGCGTTGGCTTGTCGATGACCACTGGCTTTAGCGGCTTGTAGGGTTCTTTAATCGGCGTCGGCGCAGGCTTTGCGGCAACGGCCACTAAGTGCAATGGTAACAAGCACATAACTATCAGGATCAAACAACGCATCGACTGCTCCTCAGTGTTCTTCTTATATTGATAGATGCTGTATGCGCCTAACTGATTTTCTTGCATAAATTCAATACTTGTTTGACGCGAAGTGTCGAATTAATTCGACATTTTATTTAGGAATTAATTTAATTGCATGAAATTTAATGCCGCATTGATGCACCAGAAGCTCAGTCAATTGGCATCTATGATTGCCAAGATACCTATATTTCATCTATTCAAAATGGACGACTCAGGACCCACTGTTATAGGAACTATGATTTTAAGCGTGCTCATCATCGGCTGCGTTTATACGATCTATAGTTTAACCAATGTAACAGGATATTACCAAGAACCAAATTTTTATATTTTAATATGTTTTTTCTCTTTTTTCCCAGGCCTGCCATTTGGTCTTTCTATAACACAGCATTTGGAAAAACATATAGGAGAAAATTTGGTAAGTCAGATGCCAGTCCTTTTAATCTCACTATGCTTTTCATTTTCTATGATTATCGGGCTTATCTTGCTTACGCTCAGAACATTTATTTAATTAAACAAACCCACATACCATTCAATTACGCCTGAGAAGAGCGTATTGTTTTTGGCCCTTTTTGTTTTGGGGACATGCCCCCAAGCCCCCGCTCACTTTGTCTTCGCTAATTTTCTACGTTACACTTCGAAAATTTCTTCGCATGTAGCTCAGACCACTCATCGGCGTTCGCCTCCATTTAATTAAACAAACCCACGTACCACTCGATAACACCTGAGAACAAGGTGTTATTCTTCGCCCAAACAATTGGGGCATATAAATTATAGAGCATCTGCTTTGGCCAACCTGTTTCATTCCATAAATATACCGCTGGGCCATAGCTGATGATGTACATGATTAACATGGTCGCGAAGACTTTAATGATAAATAAACTGGTGTAGCGCGTGCCGCGTTTTTCCATGGTTTCTTTAAAGGTATCTGGTGAACATTGCCAGACCTGACGGGTAAACCAGTGATGGGCCATAAATAAACCGTAACAAATCCACATAGTCGAAACAATGCCGGTCCATAAAATACCGATGATCCAGGTGCCGGTTTCATTGCCGTTGACTATCGGCAATGAAGCGCCAGCTAAAATAAATGCACAGAAGGTTATCGAGGCTAATAAATTAATTGTGCCACCATAACCAGCAACCAATTTCGCAGGGTTATCCTCACGATAATCGGCAAGCCGCGCACCAGTACCTAAAGCACTCGCTGATAAGCCAAGACCTAAACAAATCGTTACATAGACTTCATAAATAATCGTTCGGTTTGATAATTCTAATAAATAACCAGAGCTGGTTACCAACATCACACTAATCGGAATAGCTACCAAGCAGGCGAAGATAAATTTACTGCTAACGATGCGCTCTGGCTGCCAGGGTGCGAGCATCAAAACCCACAAACGTTTACCCTCTAAGCTGAGCATCGGATACACAAAACGACCGGTAAACGTTGCCATGGCCATACTGATGGCCGCTAAGTTCAACAATGACACCACTGGTCGCCAGGCTTCAGTAAAAGCAAAGGTCTGTGAAATGCGCGGCAGCATTAAAATATATAAACTGAGCAAACCAAAAAACATCGCGAATTGCATGACCTGCGCCGGATCGCGAATAAACAAACGCAAATCTTTCATGATTAATAAAGCGGTTTGCTTATTAAATAATGGGATCTCCGGCCATGGTTTACTGCGGCTTTCGCGTTTATTTTCCGGACGCCCAGTGAGTCGATCAATATCAACGCGCAAACGTCGATTGGCAATGTATTCACCGATTAATGACAACATTGTCGAAAACGACAACATCAAAGCTAAATAATAAACCCAATCCATCCAGCGACTGAGGCTGGCGTTGGTTAGCGACTGCTGAGCCCAAAATGGTGGCAAATACGGATTCTCAGTAAAACTTAATTTACCGATTATTTCACGCATAAAGGTAGATGGTTGTCCACGATTCTCCAAGGCACCCAGTGCCATAAATCCCACGATGACAATGACAATCGCCATCAACAATAAAATACCCTTCATACCGCGACGTATATACGGTATTAATCGCCCCAAGATTATGGCACACAGTCCACCAGTACTCATGCAACATAAAAAGAAACAGAAAAAAGTAAAAAAAGCTGCTGGTAAAAAGTAATACGGCTGCGCGGCTTCATTCTTTAATGAAAATGCCAATGGCACTGCTAGCACTAATAAAGCCCAACCCGACCACAAACCGCCTTCGGTAAATGCATTCCAATACAGCGCACGATTGGTTAGTGGCAGCTGACCCTGAAAAACTGCCGACTCACTTCTAAATAAGGCCGTCCACGAGACCACCATATCTGAAATCACCATTAAAAAATACAGCGCGAAGAAAAATAAGGCGATAATCGATTCAACTAAACGTGGCTTAAAGGTGACAAAACGATCTTGCTCTAAAAAGCCCAGCGCTTGATTGGTGATCATCGTGATCACCAACCACACGATCAAAATGACCGAAACAAATGCCAAGCCCTGTAACGGCTCTTTATAGATATAGCGACGTAAACTTTGTCGGCCTATACGCCATAATCGCCATAACATAATTGCCGTGCCACTCATATCGCCATGCTAACCGAGAAGTCTACATCGTGCTAGCTTGGACCCCCTGAAGCGGCCTTCGCTTGTGCTCACAGCTAGACCTGCTTTCATAGCGGCATGAGCGAACAACAAGTACCCCAGGCAAATTTTCTCAACTTCTTGAGCGGCCTTGGTTCCCAAGCCTTAATGCAACTCGGCGAGATACCCAATCCCGGTAGTGGCCAGCGTGAGCTCAATCTGCCCTTTGCCCAGTATTCGATTGAACTTTTGCATGTTTTGAAGGCAAAAACTGAGGGTAATCGCGATGAAGAGGAAGAACAATATCTCAGCACCATGCTTGCTGACCTTGGCACCCGTTTAGCCAAAGCCCAAGAGGCAGCTGAGGACTAGTCAGGCTTGCCAAGTGGCGGGCTGGCTCATGATGCGCGGCCCGTTTATGAGACCTTACATCTTCATTATTCTATGCTTATGTCTTAGCCCCTTCCTAGCGGGCCAAGAGGCCGAAGCGCCTAAGAGCACAGCACCCGAGCACATCACGCTCAGCAATGAAATGGCTGAGGTCGTCATCAATGTTCAATGGGCCGAAGTTACCGATTTCAAACTGATTGAACACCACCCGCTTAAACTCGACGAGCGATTGGGTGGCAATCCTGAGCTCGATCCTGAGGGACCACTCTCAGTACTCGGCTCCTTTCATGATAAATTTTCTGGGCACAACGCACTCATCGTTAATGCCAAAGGTTCATGGGCACTTGCTTCACACGATCCAAAAAATGCGGTTTTTAAACGAACAGTAAATGGACTTGAATACACATTAAGTTATGCACTTGATGATATCCGCCCAACCGTGCATTGCTCATGGGATATAAAAAATCCAAGCGATAAAAATAAACATTTTAAAGCGCAACTCTCTGCTATCACTGGTGTCCATCAGGACCTCGCACGCAACGACGCTTATTTTAATGGTGTCTATTACTACGAAGATGACTCTTTAGAATATCTCGGTTTTCCTGAATATAAATCCGACCAAGAATTAATTAAAACCAAACAAAAGCGACCGCTCTTATCTTATACTTGGAACGATGCTTCAAAATATATTTCGATTCGCTCACGTTTTTTCGCCGGTATTTGGACATTAACCAGCATTACCAAAGGATCAGCCACCGAAAAGAAAGAAGATAATCAAGAAGCCGAAGGTAACGCTGCACTCAGCTTAACTGATGGTGCCACGGTTAGCCCGATTGGTGGTCACGGTGTACAAACCCAGCTCATCTCTGCTGCATTTATGGGTGGCCCACAAAATGCTCGTCAGCATCAAGCACGCGTTAATGCTGTTTTCTTCAATAGCCAAGATAAAGATAATAACTTATTATTGCAGGTGAAAGCCCAAGAGGCATTTAATATTTCTTGGCAATTAACTGCCACCAGCATGAATAGCCAAGAACTCGAACTGCTTACTGACGAAGAAGCTGATCTTGAGTTTGCTAGTGCTTGGTACCGCTTCTTCAGACTCATCTCAAATGTGTTATTGTGGCTCCTCAACATGATGAATGCCATGTATGAAGCGATGGGCTTAGAGGAAATTGCATATGGCCTCGCTGTTATTACCACGACTGCCATTGTGAAAGGCTTGCTGCATCGCGTTACCTATAAACAGCAATATTCGATGATGAAAATGCAGCAGTTGGCTCCTGAATTAAAAGCTATACAAGCAAAATATAAAGACGACCGTCAACAAATGGCGATGAAGCAAATGGAATTGTGGCGTAAAAATGGCGTTAATCCATTTGGCGGATGTTTACCATTGTTAATTCAAATGCCGATCTTTTTTGCTTTATTCCAAGTTTTTAATCACGCCGCTGATATGCGTGGTCACGGCTTCTTGTGGGTCACTGATTTAACCCTACCTGATCAAACTATTCCACTTGGATTTATTTGGCCAATTCTTGGTTCACCTGCGAGTTTGAATTTATTACCAATGATATACCTGCCTGTTGCCTTATTCCAAAGCATGTCGATGAAAATGACTGCCCCGAATTCCGGCGACAAACAAAAAGACGAAATGCAAGCAACCATGCAGAAAATGTTCCGCTGGATGCCGATCTTTTTCTTCGTCTTTATCTACTTCTTTGCTGCTGGTTTAGTGCTCTATATCACCATAAGCAGCTTGTGGTCATTGATCGAAATTCGTTTAATTCGCAAGCAACTCGGTCTTGATCAACCGAAAGAAGATGGCGATGGACCTGCGCCTGCCGCAGCAGCGAGTACGGAAACGCCTAAGAAATTTTAACTATTAGCTAATAGCTAACTGGTATGTGCTTTAGTCTTAGTCCATCGCTGCGCGATTCTTTGTCTTAGTTTACGGACAACAACGCTAAGACCAATACCAGGACTAAGACTCATACTAGTTAGCTAATAAGTTAATCGCTATCCTCTTTGCTATCGTGCGCTTCGCGGCGTTCTTCCATATCCACTACATTTGCCCATCCGCAAAAACCAAAAGCTGCGGCCATGAACCCCATCATGCAAAAGGTTCCATAGGCAAAAAAGACAATGACGCGCTCAACCCAGTCATCAGCGATCCAAAATAGATGATAAATACCAAAACAGCCAACGATAACTAAAAACAATAAAGTTAACTGGAATAAGGTATTTATTTGCTTGCTATTCATCACTAAAACTTCCGTGCTAATGGAATACGACGACCAATACCAAAGGCTTTGTCCGTCACACGCAAAACTGGTGCCGCTTGACGGCGCTTATACTCATTAATTTCAACCAAGCGACAAATGCGTTTAACCACTTCAGGCTCATAACCCTTAGCAATAATTTGCTCGACTGATTCCTGTAATTCGACGTATGCATAAAGCATGGCATCGAGATCTTTATACGGCGGCAAAGAATCGGTATCTTTTTGATCAGGGCGCAATTCAGCAGATGGTTCTTTCTTAATGCTATTTACCGGAATACGCTCGCCATTTTTATTGATATGCCTAGATAAATCCCACACCGTGCTTTTGTATACGTCAGCAATTGGCGCAAGACCACCGTTCATATCTCCATAAATAGTGCAGTAGCCGACAGCTACTTCGCTTTTATTACCGGTGGTTAAGGCCATGGCGTTATATTTATTTGCATAAGCCATTACCAAGGTGCCACGCAAACGCGCCTGCATGTTTTCTTCTGCTACGTTTGCATCCTGACCAGCAAAGGCATCGCGCAGCGTATGCTCAACTGCATTATAAGCCTCTTTAATCGGACACACATCCGAACTAATGCCTAATTTATTAGCAAGATCAACGGCATCATCGATGCTGTGCTGGCTCGAATAGGGACCGGGCATCAATAAGCCATGGACATTTTCTTTACCAATGGCGTCAGCTGCCAATGCGGCAACTAAGGCAGAATCAATGCCACCTGATAAACCAAGGACTACTGAAGATTGGTGACATTTATTACAATAATCGCGAATACCGAGACATAATCCTTGATAGAGATCTTCCAATTCATCAATCGGTTCTGGTTCAGGTATGGATTGATGTAAATCGGCAAAGCACAAATCTTCCTGCCAACGTGCCGCATTCGCATACCATTCACCTTGTGGACCGATAATACACGAACCACCATCAAATAATAATTCATCTTGGCCAGCAACTTGATTCACATAAATAACCGGCGCATTAAATGATTGAGCAACACTAGTAACTAGGCGTACACGTTTACCTGGTTTTATCGCACTAAATGGAGAAGCGCTCACAGCAACTAGGGCATCACACTTTCCACGAATATCCTGTAATGGATCGTGCGCATATTCCCAACCAGAAAATTCTTCCGTCCATATATCTTCACAAATGCTCAGACCCAAACGTAAACCGTCTATTTCAACAATGCACGATTCCGTCCCTGGTCTAAAATAACGACGTTCATCAAATACATCATAGTTTGGCAATAATTGCTTATGATAAGTACATTCGATTTTGCCATCGCGAATAAAGGCGATCGCGTTAGCCACGCGTGGGCTTATTCCCGCATCAAGAGGCTCAACACAACCGATGATCGCAGGGATGCGAATTTGTGGCGCTAGTTCTTTTAACAACTGCCATTGGCGTTCCACTAAGTGACGGCGCTCTAACAAATCTAAGGGCAAATAGCCAATCGCTGCTAATTCAGAAAAGATAACCACTGCAGCGCCTGCATCAGCGGCAGCGTCGCACTGTTGGCGAATTTTAGCCAAGTTTCCTTCTAAATCGGCAATCGTCGGATTAATCTGAGCAAGGGCGATACGCATGACGCCTAGCATGATGGCTAGGTGCGCAGCGAGTCCAGCCCATAAAAAAGCCGCGCTTGATAAAGCGCGGCTTTAATGTGTTTATGGGAAACTGCTATTCTTCCTTTTTACCCGCACCCTGCTTTTCGAGATAGGCGTAGATTTGCTTGGATGTTTCACTTTCAGGATCAGCATCGGCAGCCTTTTTGTAATGAGCCAGGGTTTGCTCCTGGTCCTTTTTACCGCGGTTGTAAATCTCTGCCATGAACAGATAAACTTTTTGTTGGTGTGCTTTATTCGTGTTGGTTTTTACAATATTAGCGAGCGTTGCTAAGGCGGTATCTAAATTACCGTCGGTATTCAATTGCTTTTGAACAACCATCATGTTTTGATGAAATTTATAATTATCCAAGTAGCCTTTTTTATCCTCTGGATCTAATTTCTTAATCTCATCAGCTATCTCCTTTTGGCCTGCACTGATTCGATCTTTAATCAGGCTATCCAACAAGGCGCTCAACTTCTGAGCTTTTTCGTCGCCTGTTGCTGCCATCGCATCTTTGAACAGAGCTTCTCTCGCTGCTTTTTGCTCACGGTGACCTTCTAAATGTTCTATGTATTTCGTAGGGCCACCTGCTTGATAACCGGTGCGTGCATACTCAACGCCTTCATGGTTAGCCAGAATAATGGTTGGATAACCCTCAATTTTAAATTGATCGCGCAATTTTTCATTTTGTGCTTTTAATTTCGGATCAAGTTCCTTTTTGCGTGGAAAATCCAATTCAACAAAAATGAAACTTTTGGAAGCGCCACTAACAAAACTATCGTGGTCAAACACTTCCTCTTTCAACTTAACGCACCAATGGCACCAATCAGATCCGGTAAAATCAATTAACAGATCCTTGCCTTCCGCTTTCGCCTTAGCCTTAGCTGCTTCAAAATCGGTCATCCATGGACCTTCGGCACTGAAGGCCAATGGCACCAATAAGACCAATAAACTTAAAATACGTAACATAATGTTTCCTTGATATACATTTGGCTGTTTTGACCGTTAACACCACAGCCAAGGATAAGGAACAGCAAAATTGAGGTCGGATACTAATGTGAATACGCCTAAAAACAGGCTTTGTTAGGCCTTAGAGATCCAACTGCATCAGATGATCATCCATGACAAAACCACCACCGATATCAATGCTGATGTCTTCTTTCATCTGAAATCCACGCGCTTGGTACATGGCAATCGAGGCATCATTTCCCTTATTCACACCGAGGCGGATGCAGGGAAGCTGCTTCTCTATCGCAAACTGCCGCACTCGTTCTATGGCTGCGCTACCAATGCCGCGACCACGATAATCCGCATCAACATAGAGCTTACTCAGGAAACAATGATCATTCTCTGCAATAAATGCGACATAAGCACAGTCCCTATCATCTATTTGGACGAGCTCGTAGTGCATGCCCTGGTCAATTTGCTCAGCAATTGCCGCAGCGCTGTGCACCGTATCGAGCATGTAAGCAACCTGCTCAGGACCTATCAGTTCTGTATAATGCTCAGTCCAAATACGTTGGGCCAAGGCAAACACACGCTGACTCTCTTGTGAGCTAAGCGGAATAAAGTGCATAACGAAGGCATATATGCATGCGGCCATCTGCCAAGCATCCCTCGCTGCAACTCTGACAGCGATGCCAATCGGCACATACGCTTCTTGTACTCAAGTCTTAAGTGCATAATCTACGGCCTGGAGTGCCCATGAGCCAATTACAACTAAAACCAAATTCTTCACGAATCGCTGAAGGTGCTGGCGGTGCGATTGTTTCTTTCGTTATCATCGCGGCGATTGTTTTCTTTAACCTCCCTGGTTGGGATGAGCTTGCTGCAGGCACCCAAAAAGTACCTCCGGGCATGGCCTATATACAAGGCTTTGAGCTTTATCAGTCAGCAGAAGTTCGTGTCAGTGCGACTGAAAAAGACGGCAAACCTATTTCGGTCTATTATTTATCTGATGCTGATCATCGGGCCGTGCAAAGCGGAAATGGTGGTGAATCCATTTTAAATCGTATTAATGCACAATCCTACGTTGATGCTGGCCAACTTCCTGAACCAAAAGCTAAAAATATTGGTCGCGGTATTTATCATATTTATTTTGAAAATACCGGTGAAGAAGAAGGTGAAAATGCCGAAGACATGACCGTCACCTTTAAGATTGAGGTTTGGCAATAATTACCAAACCTCATTCCGAGGTATATTTAACATATTCCCATGAGCATCTCTCAGCAATCTCTCATCCGTCGCGCCGAAACACAAAGCACTGCTGGTGCCATTGCCAGCTTTGTATTTATATGTGCGGTTGTTTGGTTTACCCTACCTGGTTGGGAAGTGCTTGCTGAGGATACCCAAACTATTCCAGCGGGTGCTTATTACTTTGTCGGTGTCACCTCTCCTGGCGCCGAATTTCGTGTGACTGCAACTGAAGCAGATAATATACCTATGTGGGTTTTCTATCTCAACTCACAGGATCACAATTCTGGCGGATTTGGTGAATTTCTTTCCCAACGCGCCATTTCCTCTATCGACCACAATATGCTGAAAAAAAATGGTCAAATAAAGAAACCGAAGAAAAAATTTCTAGACGCCGGCACCTGGTATTTCTGCTTTTACAACCCTGACAACGACGAAACCGAGGAAGATATCGTTGTCAGTTACAAAATTGAAGCACACCAATAAGTTAATTAGCAATAAGCGATTTAATCTCTACTGGGCCATCGCCTATCTCATTGATTTTCGCACATAAATGACTGGCTAATTCATCTCGAATCGCTTGATACTCTGCATTACCAACAAGATTATTCAGTTCGTGCGGATCATTTTTCAAATCGTATAAGCAAAAGTCTTCATACACATCGCTGCGTGCATGCTCTCGTGCATTCATTTCAGGCGCATAGGCTGCGTAGCACCAATCTTTGGTGCGAATAGCACGAGACACATGCGATTCTGAAATTTCGATATGTACAGCGTCAGACCACTCGACATCTTCATTATCTAATAATGGATTAACTGCATGTCCGTCAAATTCTTCTGGGATATCAACGCCAGCAAATGCCAAAATACTCGGTGGCAAATCAATAAGACTCATCATTTCTTCAACGCGTGTTCCCGGTTTAATACCTGGTCCACACATAAACAAAGGCACATGGGTGCAGTTTTCATGTGGACTGCGTTTATACTCGCTATTACGCGTACAGAAATGTGAACCGTGATCACTCGTGTAAATAATAATCGTATTATCAGCTAAACCATTTTTCACTAAGGCTTCGCGAATACGTCCGACATTTTCATCTAAGCTATGACAACAACCTAAATAATCTGGATATTCTTTTTCCCAATCACCTTGGCCCGGTAATAAATCGCCTGGCGCAACAAAGTCTTTAAATGTATCCTTACTACCGTGTGGCCCCTCATAACAACCATGATCGTTTTGATGATGCGGTTCAATGTATGAACAAAAACAAAAGAATGGTTTATCAGATTCACGTTGCTCAATATATTCAATTAACCAATCCGTTTGCACATCAACGCGATAGCGACCTTCAGGAAATTCACGTTTATTCCCCTCTTGGTCAAACATATGACCGTCATAACTATGTGACGTGAATTCTAAAACATCAGATGCCAACCAATAATCATCGTAGCCACCGCGTAATTCAGGTGGCACCACCTTGGTCCGGAAATTTTGATCATCTTCACCAGACTTTGAAGCCAAATGCCACTTACCGATATAAGCCGCTTCATAACCAGCTGATTTCATCAATCGTGCCATCAACGGCACATCGTGACGCAACGGCATCCCATTACGGTGAGCGTTCACGCGCGATGCATATTGGCCAGTTTGCAAACTCGCACGAGTCGGACCGCAGACAGGTTGGGCCGTGTAGCAGTTCTGAAAGATAGCCCCATCCTTAGCCATTTGGTCGAGATTGGGCGTGACATCTAAGGGCTGACCATAGGCACCACAGGTGTCCCAACGTTGCTGGTCAGAGAAGAGAAAGAGTATATTTGGTTTAGTCATACATTGATGATATAAACATATAAGTCTCATATCCATGTATATTTAGCAATTTTTATGGATATTTTTAACATTAAGACAGAATCTGGGTGTGGACAGGAAATCATTTCATCTCGAAGGCTGTGGTCGGACCCATCACGCCCCCAAGCACAGCGCACCAGGAACCAGATTTGGCAATTGCCACGCCCGCTTCATCAGCAGCGGTCATGGCTGGTACTATGACGGCCAACGGCGCATCGACCTGAATGCTGGTCAGGCCCTCTTGCTCACAGGTGATGATCAGGGCCACGTGGTTTGCGATCCGCACAACCCCTATGACTTCATCTTTATGAACTTCACTGGCCCAGAAGCCCTACGCCTCAATCAACAGATCATTGAGCGCCACGGTCAGCTTTTTGAAATCCACAACAAAATTCAAATCATGCAATTATGCCGGCGTATTTATCACCTGCCGAATAAAAATAACACATTCGCCCTCGCCGATGCGTTGCTTGCTGAATTATTGGTCTTATTGCTCGATCGCGAAGAGCACAGCGACAATCAACTGCACTTTAATCGCATAACTGAATATTTGGAAAACCGTTTACACATGAGCATCGCCCGCGAGCAAGTAGCTGCGCATTTTTCGGTTCATCCATTAACCGTTGACCGTATTTGTAAATCGGCTTGCGGGCAAACCATGCGTCAGGTCCATGAAGAAATGCGCATGCGTCTGGCTATTTCTTTATTAGGCGATCAACAAATGAATATTGCCAATGTCGCTGCCCATATTGGATTTGATGATCAATTTCACTTTTCGCGTGTTTTTAAAAAACACATGAGTCTCTCACCCAAACAATATCAATCGCGACTGGCTGGAAAAAGCCAATAATAAAACGGGCGCAGTCTATCTTTTACATCTTCAATGATGAGATAAAAACTTGGCACTAATATTAAGGTGATAACAGTGGCGAATAATATTCCAAAGCCAACTGATAAAGCCATTGGAATAAGAAAACGGGCCGATCGCGACGTTTCAAAGATCATTGGCGCTAAACCGCCAAAGGTGGTCAAGGTCGTTAAAATAATCGGACGGAAGCGTCGTGCCCCAGCACTCGCCACGGCGGCAAAAAGCGACAGTCCATCTCTGCGTAATACATTTATATAATTAATTAAAACTAAAGAATCATTAACCACGACACCCGATAAGGCGACTACACCCATCATAGAAATGACGCTGATGTTATAACCCATTAAAACATGGCCTAAAACAGCACCAACAACACCAAACGGAATGGCGAACATAACGATGAGTGGTTGGATATAACTACGAAATGGAATCGCTAATAAAATATAAATACAACCCAATGCCACTAAAAGGCCTGTAAATAAGGCATTCATACTATCGCGACGTGCAGCCTGACGCCCACCATAATCAACTGATAAACCTAAATAATTCGCCTGCAATTGTGGCAGCACATCTTTTTCCAATTGTGCTAAGATCATTGATGTCGTACCAATATGATCGACATCTGCAGTGACCGTTAATGTACGTCGCCCATCCAATCGATTAATCGAGGTGTAGGCGCGTCCACGCTCAATAATCGCGACTTCACGTAGCGGCACTTCAGTACCGTTTGGTGCACGCACTAATAAACTATTAATATCAACCGCACTGGCGCGTTCACTTTCAGGGCGTCGCAAACGTATCGTCACCTCATTGCGTCCACGTTGTTGACGAAGTGCCTCAGAACCCTGAAAGGCGTCGCGCACCTGAATAGCTAATTCACGACCATTAAAACCAAGGGTGCGGCCCATATCGGTTAATTGAATATCAAACTGATGTTTGCCTGGGATGTAGCCACTATCCGCTTCAGCTACTTGGGAAAATTCTTCTAAGGCACGCTCCAATTGAGCCGCGGCTTGTTCCAACATTTGAATATTACTGTGGGCTAAACTAATTGAGATTGCCGCGCCTGAACCCGGGCCACCGCGATCCGATTCAAAACGCGAACTTTGTATACCTGGAATTGTCCCTGCTTCTTTACGCCACAAACGCGTAAATTCACCAGTACTCATTGGTCGAACGGCTGGATCCGTTAAATAGGTACTGACTTCGATTTTATTATTATTTATTGAGGTAAAATAACCCCTGGATAATGCATCACCGCCATTTTCAGAAGCGATTTTCTCAGAAGCAGCCTCTACACGCTTGCGCACCTGTTCCATCAGTGACATCGGACTGCCAAGCGGCATTGTCATCGTCACCACCGAACGATCGGATTCCGTTCGCGGCATATAGATCATGCCAATGTGGCCCATTTTTACGTAAAGAAAAACGCTATACAAAACAACCAAGGCAACAGCCAGGGTCACATAACGCCAACGCAATAATACTTCTAAAACCGGTTGATAAACATGATAAATAAAGTGACGCACTGCATCTGAGACTTTTTGCTGCCAACGATGAATGGTGCGCGTTAACACAGTCCCTTCGTCTGGATTAGAATGCGCTAAATGACAAGGCAGAATTAACAACGACTCTATCCATGAGATTGCAAACACCGTAATGACCACGAACGGTATCACGCCCCATATTTTACCAGATATACCTGGCACCATAGCCAAAGGCAGGAAGGCAATACAGTTGGTAATTATCGCAAAAGTTATCGGCATCAAAACATCGCGTGCACCTTTAATAGCCGCTTCAACAAAATTCATGCCACGTTGCCGGTACTCGTAAATATTCTCCCCAGCAACAATCGCATCATCCACCACGATACCGAGCGAAATAATAAAGGCGAACATCGAGATAATATTTATCGATACACCAAGAAAGGGCAAAAATAAGAATGCACCAAGGAATGAAATCGGAATGCCCATGGTCACCCAAAAGGCTAACTTAAATTCCAGAAATATACCCAAGACACCAAGCACTAATATCAAACCGATAAAAGCATTGCGGAATAATAAATCCATACGTTGTTCAAAATACGAAGACCGGTCACTTGAAATAACCCAATCAACACCAGCCGGTAAGGCCTCTTCTATTTTGAGCATCGCATCACGCGCTGCCTGACTAACGGTTATCGGCGTCTCTTCTCCAATACGCATGATATTGAGTCCAACAGCGGGCTTGCCGTTATAAAAAGCTTTCTCTTTCGAATCTTCAAAACTATCGGTAACGCTAGCAATTTGACCAAGGCGAACAACCGAACCTGATTGATCGGTAATAATGGGTAATTGTGCGAACTCATCAGCCCAATCACTACGCTGACGCACGCGAACCATTATTTCGCCGCCATCGGTCTCGACCTTACCACCTGGAATTTCCACCACGGCGTCATTAATCGCCCAACCAATTTGACGCAGGGTTAAACCGTAACGACGTAAATTCGCCTGGGAGACTTCGACGATGACTTCATAATCGCGCACACCAACCAAATCAATTTGGCTAATACCAGGATCCAACAACAACGCTTCGCGAGTTTGTTCGACACAATCACGTAAAACCCATTCCGAAACATCACCATAAAGTTGTACGGTGACCACTTGGCGACGACGCGTTGCGAGTGTCACCACCGGGTCCTCAGCATCATCCGGCAGTGTGCGCACGCGATCGACTTCTTGTTTTATATTTTGTAAGACCAATTGCTGGTCGGCATCTTCTTCTAATTCTGCATCGACACGACCGACACCTTCGTTGCAGGTTCCGCGAATTTCTTTAATGCCTTCGACACCCTGAATGCTTTCTTCAATCGCTAAAACGATGCCTTGCTCGACCTCCTCAGGACTTGCTCCTGGATATGGAACAATAATTGAAACTCGGTCTAAATCAAAAGCCGGAAAGACTTCCTGTTTAATTTTAAAACTAAAAATCAAGCCACCGAAAATAAGCACGAACATTAAAATATTCGGCGTTACCCGGTTCTTCACCATCCAAGCAATGACACCGCGTTCTTCATTCATTGGTGGAGTCGCTACCTTCCACTTGAATATCTAAACCGTCAGTCACTGCACTCAGCGGTGAGGTAATAATTAAATCACCAACCTTAAGACCTTCGGCGACAACAACATCTTGCTGATTACGCCATAAAATTTTGATGTGCTTGATACGTAATTTACCGTCTTGCGCTATCCACACATGATTGTCTTCATGCACATAGGCGCTCGGTACCACAATGTATTTCTCTATTTTCGGACCATGTATGTTCATATCAACAACACTATCAATAAATAACGACGGTTTATCTAAGGGCTCGTTCACAGCAACCAAAACGCGCGCCATACGACCATTTTCTTCAAGTTGCGGTAAGACCCGCAGCACCTTGCCATCTCTGCTTTTATCGGCTCCCCACACAGATGGGTGCATAATCTGCACCTGTCCATCCCCTTGGTTTAACCACTTCATATCCGCTTCACTAATTAATGCTTCAATCCAAAAGACATGCGAACCGACTACCTTCATTAATGAGGTATTTGAACTAACCATTTCACCAACATCGGTGAGCTTCTCAGTTACAATCGCATCATAAGGAGCCTTTAATTGACAGCGCTCTAAATCAATGCGCGCCTGATCGACACGAAGCTGCGCCGCTTCCATTGCAGCTTTGGCCGCCTCTAACTGTGGCAGGCGCAATACCAAATCCCGTTCTTCTGGTTTTATTTCTACACCAGTTAATTCAAATTCACGCTGTGCCACTGCACTATTGCCGCTTTCTAATTTATATTCTTTACGTGCTGCTGCTAATTCTGCCAGCCGTTGTTGTAAGGCGTTTTTATATTGGCGGTCATCAATGCTTAAGAGAACTTGATCCTTTTTAATTGCATTACCTGGGAAGACATCCTTAGCCACCATTTGTATGCGCCCAGCAACTTCCATCTGCAAGACCGAGGACTTCGCTGGCATCACTGTTCCCAATGAACGCAATTCGATTTGATAGGGTTTAACTGCAGCAGGTTCCACTTGTACCAAACGCGCTTGACGAGGGCGCGGTTTACGTGGAGCTTCTGGTGTTTTGTTAAACAATGCTTGCGCAATAAATACTCCGACCGTCAATATCCCAATAAACAATCCAATCTGAATAATGACAGCAGTGGTATGTGCGCCACCTGACAACTGTTTGTCTTCAGTCATGCAGCACCTCTTTTTCTTTCATTTTCTTTGGAAATTCCCAATAACCGGCTAATGATCGATACAAACGTATACGTTGTTCTAATAAATCGCGTTCTGCGCTGATTTGATCTTGCTTTAAATTAACGTGAGAATTGAGCGATTCCAAAACGCGCAAATAATCGCTCTGACCTTTTCTGTATAAATCCTGAGTGCGCTCTAAAACAATTTTATTCACACGCACCTGCTCGGTTAAGTGCTTGATAAACTCTTGCTGTTGCTGCTCAGCAATAAGTGCGTCCTCAACATCGCGTACCGCCTCTAATACTGTTTGTGCGTAGACATGAACACGCTCACTTAATACCGCCTTTGTTCGCTCTTCCTCAGCCCGACGACGTCCGCCATCAAAGAGCGGCTGCACAATGTTGCCAACTAAACGAAAGATCCAGTTATCAAATAAATCGCCAATGTCTTCGGCATCACTACTGACCGACGCATTAATACTTAAGCGCGGATAACGATCGGCGCGTGCTACCGCAACGCGTTGATCTGCAGCAAGCACATTCAGCCATGCGCTGCGCACATCAGGACGTTGATCGAGTATCTGAGTTGGAATGCCTGTTTGTGGTAGCGGCGGCAATGCAGCAAAGGTAAATGCTGGTAAGGCAAATTTTTGTTTGGGTAATTTGCCAAGTAAAACCATCAATTGATGTTTTAATTGGTGAACATCTGCCTGCGCTTTACTGACACTTGCCCGCGTGCCTGCTAATAATTGTTGCTGACGATAAACATCTGCTGCTCGCACTTTACCGAACTTAAATTGTTCTTTAATAATTGATTGAATATTTGATTGTGTTTCCAACTCTTGTTTTAATAAAGTCACCCGCTTATGTGCAGCCACCAAACGATACCAAGTCAACGCAACATCCGCGCTTAAACTAATTGCAGCAGCATGCAGATCTTTCTGCTTAGCTTGTGCATCTAACTCATCCGCGCGCACACGCGCCCCAACTCGTCCCCATAAATCAATTTCATAGGAAGCGCTCAAACCAACACTCATTGAATTGGTGCTGTTGACCGTGCCATTATTATCAACACGTGTGCGACCAACGCTCGCATTCGCATCAAGACTTGGAAAACGATCGGAACCACTGCGTCGTGCGACAGCTTGTGCCTGACGCAGACGATCATGAGCCTGCTTAATTGAAAAATTATCACTCAACGCGACATCAATCAGCTGGGCCAGGCCCTGGTCATTAAAACTCAGCCACCATTTTTGCTGCAGATCTGCCGAACCGCTCTGGGAAAATGCCGATGGTAGTTCAATTGGCTTAGCTAGATCCGACCCCGATCGTCCGCAGGCCGACAGCAACAGTACCAAGATACATGCAATGCGAATCACCTATCTACATCCACCCATTTTTGCCCATTCCCTGCACGATCATCAAGTCTAGACCCCATCCATGACGCT
This sequence comes from Planctomycetota bacterium, assembly GCA_028280785.1. Lineage (GTDB taxonomy): Bacteria > Planctomycetota > UBA11346 > UBA11346 > UBA11346 > JANQLF01. Next base: position 5,587 of record JANQLF010000195.1, on the reverse strand, counting down.
GAGATGAATACAAAAGCGCACATGTCATCTACCTTTGACCACTACGCAAGACGCCTCAGGAAGACATACACTACTAGATGTAAGCAATATGAGAAAAGACACTTACAATTAATACAGTCAACGTAACTGGCTAGATCGTTTCGTTGACATCGCTAAGAGGGTGAGCACGGCAAAAATGCCTAGCATTTTTTCAAGGCCATAGGCATGGCCTTGTTGCCGAGCGCAACGCGACGAAGTCCCCACAGGGCAAAGCCCGAGGAGACGAGGAGATGGATGCGATTACGCCACTCGGTTGAAAGGTAGGACGATCAGCAAGAACTATGCGGACACTGGTTCGAATCCACATTTCGATGTAAAATTGCCTTTACTTGGTGACTCCATACTTGCACGATTTACACAGCCTTACATCATACCGCCCCTCGCATCCGCGTAGCTCAGTTGGCTAGAGCGTTTCGTTGACATCGAAGAGGTCACTGGTTCGAGCCCAGTCGTGGATACCAGATAAGTCCAGTTCATTGGACAGCTTAAAAGCGCCCTCAAAGAGGGCGCTTTTTTGTGTTCCCCATTCTGTTCCCCAAATAATCGATTAGCAATTTATGTCATCATCAAATGCACGTAAATGAGCATAATGAAGATGAAGCATTCTTGTATTCGCATGCCCCATCCATCGTGATATTTTAATATCACTTATTCCAGAGGAAACTAAATTACTGGCGAATGTGTGTCGCATACCATAGGGAGTTATCCGTTTCACCCCTCTTTCGATAGCAATCTTTAATATCCTATTCCACAATTTCTTAGGGTCGTATCGATAAACTCTTTTAGATCCACCACGCTTTGGCTGCCTAATTTCTGGCTCTAATATGTATCCACTTTCTTTTCTATAGCTTTCTAGAATTATTAATAATTCGTTTCTTATAGGTATTGTTCTAGCCTCTCCATCCTTTGGCTCCCATCCACCGTTTGGAACGACATGACATACAGGCGTTGGCCTCCCTGTTCTTACGTCTACACTGTCCAAATCCAAATCTTGCCAACGTTGCATAATTACTTCTTCTAAGCGCAAACCTAAGTAACACCCCAATCCTATTAATAATTCTCCAGTATGGAAATCACGGTCCTTTCGATAATTAGTTATTTCTTTGTCGATTTCTCTAGCACACATCAAGACCGTTTCCACTTCACCCTTGGTCCACCATTTAATTGATCTATGTGATTTGTAGACCTTAACTTTCTTCAACCTCTTATGAGGAGCATGAAACAGAATTTCTTCAGCAATGGCCATATTTAAATATGTCTTCATAACTCCTAGCACTCTATTTGCGCTGCTTGGCTTTAATTTGTAGCAAATATTTTCAAATCCTTCTTGCAATACTTGTGCATTAAGATTCTCCAGCGGCATATCAAAATCAATTTCGACTTCCCAGTACTTTAAACACTGACAATCAACAGAGTGGGTGTTAGCCTTTAACCGCGGTTCTCTCAATACCTTTAGATAATCCACAACCTTTCTCAGTGTAGTTAAATTCGATTCACCCGAACTACACACCTCATAATCATCAAGTCTTTCATTCCAATTATCCTGCCACTTTTTACATAATTTCCTTAGTTCCCTTTCTATTGTTATTGCTCGTGCAGATGGCGAAAATAATGTTCTATATAAATTTCCGTGTTTTTCAGGATTTACATATTTCCCAGGGAACATCCATTTCAAAGATTCTAATGTTCCTACGGCCACTAAGTAATATTTATTACGCACCCATCGTGAATTTATTTTTACATCACCGAATGGTGTACATTGCTTGCGCTCAGGCATTTTAGTGTGCCTGGGCATATCACCTCCTATTCTGCCAAGGGTCATTTTTGACCTCCAGCTATTTCTAAAATATAATCATCATCCGAATCTAAGTCCCTACCTCCTCTCCGCTTAATTAAAGATATCACCTCCTTAGAGTTTAAAGATATCTTCCCATTTTCGGTTATTTGGTGTTTGGTTAAATCTCCACTCTCAATTTTCCGATATACCGTCTTTACACACCTTCTCAAATATGCGGCAGCCTCTTTTACTGTCATCCATTCTTGATCTCGATAGTCATCCGCGTTTGCGGAACTCGTTCTTAATTCCTTCATAATAAAAGCCTATACACAAAAAGATTAAAAATAATCTATATATCCCTTATGTTTATAAGAAACTTAGATTTCATTTTCATCTCATGTACCGAAACAATCGGACATGTTGTATATTCGCCCATTACTAGCGGCATAAAATGAGCACCTGTAATTCAGTGCTATCTTTAGGCTTATTTCCATAAGCAAAATTGCCCATAGATTTATTACATTTCTCTTTTTCTGGCTAACGATAAACGATCTGGATTGGGTATAATTCGCAAACCTTCGTAATTAAGCTTCACTTGTACCCACTGACCCGTATCGAAATGAATTAGAGGTTTTTCTAAATCAATACTGATGTCTTTAGTAATCCAAAAATTATATAAATCATCATCCTCTATATATTCAATTCGGCCAGAAAGCATTGTAGACTCTTCATTAGCATTAAATGAAAATCCAGGCATACAGGACACCATGCTGCACCCCAATGCCAATTGACCTAAACCAAATCCTAATTCATATTTTTGACCTATCTCAGGCGACACATCCCCCTCCCAAGCACCAACTGCAAACCCCAATTCGCATTCGATTGCTGGATAAAGGTCGTGAACCAATGCTACAACTGTTGCGCTCATTGTGTGAATACATACTGATTCCGTATCCCCCTGATCATCAGGGAGTAATTGAAAAATAGTCATCTATTTTCCTCCGTAATACTATAGAAAAAATAACTTGCCCACATTTAACTGCGTGAGCTTTTTTATCCTTGGGAATTACGGCCCAGCTCCGTCTTACCATAGCAAGTATACCAGATCGAACTCAACGTGCAAATATTATTTCTGAAAGCCCTGACAAATGGCGTAAATCATTTGTCAGGGAATACTTCAATTCAAAGCTGGATCCAGTGCCTCAACCAACCGTCGATGCCCATCAATCTGTAATTGCGGCGAAACACGCTTAATAATTTCAGTCATGCTGTTATAAAGACTCCATCTCGTTCGTTCAGGAAATTGCTCACGATGTTGTTCACTATTAAAGTAACGCTCGGAAACAGCAGGTAAGTATTTTGGAGCCAAAACTTTCGTCTCTATAAATGCATCGTGAATTAACACCTTTGCACGCATATCTGTAATCTTGCACGATAAGCGATCATAGAAATTGTTCATTTGGTATAGCGAGGAAATATATTCATCCAAATACATACCTACAAGATCAGTTATATTTAATCCTGATGTATGACGCCTACGAACTGCATCAATTTCACCACTGCTGTACATCATGCCATTTGAGCAGATGCTCACACGGCCACCAGCCAAAATGGATACTGCCATAGTTTTATTATGAGAATGTCTCACGGCTATCGAACCCACAATACCAGGGGGCAGCTGAAAACCAATTGAGGTAAAATCGACTGAGCCATACAATCTTTGATTGTCTTGAGACAAACCATATTGCTCTTTTGTTATTTTCAAACCACGCTCAATTGCAGCATCTTCAATAGTATCTGCCAAAAATGCATGAGGCACTGTTTGATGTGTTGCCGTAGCAGCTGGCGTCGGGATTGACGCCAGATCACTACGTCTGATTAATTCACACCCTTTGTCTAACCAAAGCATGGTTCGTCACCATCCTCCGAGTCTTCGACTGGACTTTGATCATGGTAATAGGTGTAGGCGGTCGCCATTCCTAGTATCACTGCAGTAATTAATAGACGAGTAACCACAGTTATTTATCACTTTGTGGAAATTGCGTCATAACAGTCGCAATTATCGTTAAGGCAAATGGCATATATTTTATTACATTATTCACTTTAGTATATTTCCTCGTTGTAAGGTTGATGGTTATCCGGATAGAGCCTTGCTACACACAAGAATACCGTAGCCAATACAGTTAATATATTGGGGATATTATTTTTTACATATCTATTCATTTGCACTTCCTAGCCAATTTGGCTTATCAAGACAGGCATACTGTTCATCCTGCCAATTATTATTACATATTCCTTCAATCGCAGCTTCGACCTGCCTCCAACCCAATTCCAAATACTCATTCGATAAATCAAACACTATGCATCTAAACGGCGCTTGCTTTTCACATACGACAAAGGTGAATGGCAATAACTTGCCACAGGCTTCAGCAATAATAAATCGGTACAATGCAGCCTGGCGAAAGTATCCAAAGTGCACAACTGACTTCTCAAAACTATCTACATCTTGCGTAGTCTTGATATCAACAATATGTGACCATCTATGCAATGCATCTGCGCGACATTGAATACTAATGTTCTTATACGGCATCCTGAAGGTGGTTTCGTATTCGGCATCCTGAATGAGCTCTGATGCATATGCATTAGATAGTAATTTCCCATGCATGAGACGAAGAATATTGAAATCAACTGGTGTGATCAGCCTCTTGTCAGATTGTCCAACTGCCTCTTTCCAAACCTTCGTCCGTCTATCAACATCTGGTCCTACTTCGTAATGATCCTCGAAAGTTCCCTGGCACAGTTCATGAAAAGCAGTACCAATTTGCATTGCAGCTGTCGACTTTGTGTTGTGTGATTTCCTCCAATGAGCCAATGCAGGCGATTTGATATAGTCATTGATGGCACTTGAGCCATACGCTTCATTAGCGTGATAGTCTTCCATTGACTCATTGGTGATAACCTCACAGGATTTGCTTAATAACATCAGATGCTTCATGTACAGAAAGTTCAGCAATATCCGATACTGCGAACTCTGATTTGATTCGCTCTAAATCAGGAGCTTTCTTCCTAATGAGTGCCAACTGCTTTTCAGAAGCAGATGGAATAGCACGAATGCTCTCAGGTGCAGATGTTAGTTTCAGCTGCACATCTACAGAATCTTCCGCTTGTTTGAACAAACGCTGAATATCTTCTTTAATTTTTTCGGAAGTCGTTTCCGCTTCCAAAGTAATTGACGCCTGATTGTTGGAAAAGTCAGTTCCAGCAATCGGAATCTTCTTATTAACGGTTGCAATGATCTTAATCATTTACACAGCCGGATGAACATAGCACACATGCTCTGGTGGGTAACCGCGGCGGCGCGGAGGTTGTAGTTTCCGATTAGGACGCATGCCGACAGCCTTGGACGTTGTACCGTCTTCTTCCGAAATACGCAAACGAACAGAACTAAGTGAATAGAAATGCATATAAGTATTCTCCCACACTACTTATACCTCTTTTGAATCCAAAATTACTCAACTTCACATGAATTCTGGATAAAGATGTCTTCTAAAAAAAATCCAAAAAAAGACCCCCCTATAGGCTGTTAAAATGCCCACCCTCTAAAGGTAACACTATAAACACAGTTTTATCCATTATATCTATCTAAATTTTAGATCTAAAAATATTAAAAAATGTGTTTATAGGGTCACCTGTTTGAGGTAAAACATCAAACGTGTTTTTTCAGATTTGAAAATCAACATTTTTTTAGATTATTTATATACATATATAATA